>JACRMA010000044.1:47796-61524 GCA_016235085.1 Candidatus Zixiibacteriota bacterium | reverse complement strand
GATGACTTCAACGTCGATTCCCTCGGTGGCCAACTGATCCGCCGCCGCCAGCGCGCGATGGACCATGAGCTGGTAGCAGACAATAGTCAGCGTCGTGCCGGGGCGTTTGATGTCTCCCCGTCCCAACGGCACCGTGTAGTCCCCTTCGGGGACATCACCGCGAATCCAACGGTAGAGCTTCTTGTGTTCGAGATACACAACAGGATCGTCGGCGCGAACCGCCGCTTTGAGCAGTCCCTTGGCATCATACGGTGTCGAGGGGGCAACAACAACCAGACCCGGCGTACCGAAAAACCAATTCTCATTGGTCTGCGAGTGGTACAGCCCGCCACCGATCTCTCCGCCGCAGCAGATGCGGACAACCATCGGACATGTCCAGCCGCCGCCAGTGCGGTACCGTAGTTTGGCGGCCTGCTGGATCAGCGGATCGAATCCGCAGGATACAAAATCGGAGAACTGAATCTCCGGGATCGGGCGCAAGCCAACCGCCGCGGCGCCAACAGCGCCGCCAACGATGAATTCCTCTGAAATCGGTGTGTCGATCACACGGATGGGACCGAATTCATCGAGCAGTCCCTTAGTGGCCTTGAAGACACCGCCATACAACGCCACGTCCTCGCCCATGACGAAGACGCGCTCATCGCGCCGCATTTCCTCGGCCATGGCCTCGGTGATCGCTTCGATGAAAGTAATATTCTTCATTCAATGGCTCTTGCGGCCCGTGGTGGCCAGCCGCTAACTCGGATGCTCATAATTGCGTGCCGGCGAAAACGAATACACGTCATCGAGTGCTTCTTCCGGCCGGGGATGCGGTGAGGCCTCCGCCTCACGAATCGCCTCCTCGATTTCAGCATCGACTTTCATAACTGTTTCTTCGCGCTCGCCGAGTGTCATGATCCCGGCGCGCTCGAGATGGCGGCTGTAGAGCTCGACCGGGTCGCGCTTCTTCCAGGACTCGAGTTCGGCGGTCGTGCGGTAATTCGCCGGGTCAATTTCCGAGTGGCCATACCAACGGTAGGTGAGGCACTCGATCAAGGTCGGCCCACCACCCTCGCGGGCTTTGGCTATCGCCTTCTTCGCCGCCGTATGCACCAGAAGCAGGTCATTGCCGTCGATGGTCACGCCCTCGAATCCGTAGGCCTTGGCCCGATCCGAGTACTTTTCCACGCGGCTTTGCAGGCTCGCCGGGACAGACTCGGCCCAGAGATTATTCTGACAGATGTAGACGATCGGGAGGTTGTGGACACCGGCGAAATTGAGCGCTTCGTGGAACCCGCCTCGCGAGGAGCCGCCCTCGCCAAAGAAAGACAAGACGACGTGAGGCTTCTTCTGGATCTTGTAGGCCAACGCGGCGCCGGTGCCGACCACGATTTGTCCGGCGACTGTTGAGGCCGGTGTGAATATGGCCAATTCGGGATAACCAAAATGGCAGGGGTGGGACTTCCCTTTGTCCGGGGAGTTCGCACGGGCATACATCTGGCGAAGAAGGGCGACCAGTGGCATGCCTTTGGTGACGTAGGCGCCGATCTCCCGATGGGACGGGGCGATCATATCGTCCTTGGTCAGCCCGTACGCTGGCCCGACCGTGGTGGCTTCCTGGCCGACTGCGGAGAAATACGTTCCCGGGAAGCGCCCTTGTTTGAACAACTTACGGCAACGCTCGTCGAATCGGCGGGTCTTGACCAAATGGTAGTACAATGCCCTCTGATCGTCGGCAGAGACCTGATCCATGTCCTTATTGACCCCTGTATCGACCTTCATGTTCCCGTTACCGGCCCTTTCATACTGGGCAGACCGATGAGTTTGTCAGAGTTGACAATGAAAGTCAAGAGCTTTGGGCAGTCGTCATAGGAGCGGACGGCGCGGGATATGACTGAGGAATGAGTCCCGGGAGGCCGGGATGGCGGACGGAGCCCGCCCTACATTCCCGATCGGGAATCCGTCGGATGGGCTCCGCCCACCGGCCCTTGAGCGAAGGCCATGAATTTGGCCCGGGTAACTCCCTTGACACAGTCATTGCGCCCCCGGCAAAAGCCGATATCTTGCGGGTCCTGACTGGAGGCGACCATGAACGAGAATATCGAAAGATTGAAGCGTGAGATCGAGGAACTGGAACGGCAGATTGCAGCGCACCCATTTGAGAGTCTCTTCGACCGGAAACGATCCGATCAGCTCTACCACAAACTCAAAAAGAAACGCAAAGAGCTGGCCGAGGCGGAAAATCTGCTTTCCGGTGGCCCTCCGGAACTGCCGTTTGGGGAGCCAGAAGATCACGAAGTCGCTGCGATGACGATTCCGGAATTGCACGAGGAGGACTTCCTTTCGGTTCCGCCGGTAATTCCACCCAAGACCGAACCATCCAAGGCGCCAATCGCGAAGGTCGCGCCGGGGATCGCAAAGACCAAGGTTGTCGCACCGAAGAAGGTCGCAGTGGCGGGCAAAGCCAAGTCGGCGGCAAAGACGAAGTCCGCAGCCGGCAACAAGAGCAAGCCACCGGCGAAAGCCAAAGCGAAACCGGCAAAGTCCAAGCCCGCCAAACCCAAGGCGAAGCCGAAAAACAAGCCTGCGAGCAAGAGTGGCGGCAAGTCCGGCAAGAAGAAATCGCGGTAGTCCATTTTTCGCCTTCTTTGCCGTCGGGGTTGACTCTGGGCCTGTCGCGATGTTTCTTCGGCAAGTTCTGTCCGCCGCGGCGGACCGTGCAGGCCGCCTGGGGGATCGTCCAACGGCAGGACACGTGGCTCTGGACCACGGTATCGGGGTTCGAATCCCTGTCCCCCAGCTTTAACTGACATCATCCGAATTCACTCGCTCACTCACGGGAAGGCCGGTCTTTGTCTTCTCGTGGATGTCGAGCTACCGCGACAAGAGTCGGATGCGTCCAAAGATCTCGATCCGCGCGGACTTGCGGCACATCAGAGCTGACCCGTCCATGTTGACTGGGAATGGATCGCTGGTTTTTGGACGCAGAACCAAGTGATGCATGATGCGGTACGATTCGAACCCCCAGCGCTTGGGATCCTCGAGGATTGTGGAATCCCATGCATGCTTGAGTTGTCGGTACAGATGTATGCTGCCTTTGTCGGCAATCGTAAATAGATAGAAATTGCCCGAGCCAAGCGGGACATCTTTGGCAAAGGGAAGATCAGGGCCAAGGTCGCCGTTCACCAAGATCATAGCCTGATAACGCCCCTGTGCAACTACCTGATCGTCGACGCTGATTTCCCAGCCGTACCTCCCGCGACCCCGTCGAGTGAAGAATCGGCCAAGGATGGCGAGATTCGTCCCGATGAAGAATGGACCCAGGTCACCGAAGAGCTGACCCAGGTACCCCTTGTAATACTTGATGAACCGATTCTCCGTGTAGTGGGGGATTTCACCGAAGACCTCGGCCCCTCCGTACCCCACAAAGTGACGCGCCGGTACGTCTCCCTCCTCACTCGAACCAAGCAGAACATCGCACGGGACAACCTTGTCTGCGCGAATGGAGTCGACAAAAACCTTCACTGCCTCCTCAATCTCATCGGGCATACCCAGAACTTTGCCGATCAAGTCGGCGGACCCCTTGCGCAGGAAGCCGAGCGTCACAGCCGCAGGCTCGATCCCTGAATCATAACACCCCTCAACAACACTGTTGAAGGTCCCGGATCCGCCGGCGGAGATGAGAATTCGGCATCCCGACCGTACCAGCTCGCACGCCTTCGAGCGCGCATCGCGGTGGGTGTCGACTGCATGGACGGCCACACCGTATTCCCCGTGTTTCTGAAACAGCGGCGCAATCTCTCTGGTCTTGCCCCAATCGCGGACCGATCCGGAAATAGTTGTGGCGATTACATCAATTCGACGACTCACCTGCTTCACCTTTCTGAAGTGACAGACTCTCCGCGAATTGCAGGCTCTTGGATGCTACCTGCTGAAGTGTTTGACTCCCATCAATTATCTGAACTGGAATTCCCCAATGTCGTTGAACAACCTCGCATACCATGAGATACGCTTCACGGAGTTCGCTGAGTTTCTCTTCGGTCTCGTGGACCTGTCTTTGCTCGCCCCGCGAGCTGATGCGAGCGCACGCTGTGCCGGGAGCGACATCGAGCATAACGACAGCCTTCGGGAGGCGTAGCCGGGTCAAGCTGAGGTGTCTGATGAATTTGAGCTCCGGCAGATCACGGAGGAGGCGTTCGCTATGGTCCATTCGCCCGGCATCTTCGGTAAGGTAGGAAATCGCCTGAGTGCACGTCTCTTCATCAATCGCCTCCTTCTTGTAAAGGGCTGCCCATGCCGCCATGTTGAAGATAGGCAGACCGTCGGTGATGATGATCTCCGGGTTGTACCACCGTTCGACCTCATGGATCAGGTAGTCCCGAAGAAGGAGTTCCGCCAGCTTCGGGACTTTGTAGGCGCGAAGCGATTTCGCCCGTTTCGCATTCCGGCCGATGATCTCGCGCAGCTTCTCCGCCAGCAGCGGTTGCGCATCCCTTGAAGCTCCTTGTTCATAGAACTCAAGCCCATCGCTCACGAAGGCGACATTCGATGCACGCGACAGCCCCTGAGCAACAATCCGCGAAACTGTTGATTTTCCCGAACCATCGATGCCCAGGAAGGCAACAACCGCCGCCGCCCGCTTGCGCGCGGACCGTTTGCGCCTTGCCGCATTGGACAGAGACAACTCGACGAGAATACTCTCGAGTCGGCGTGTGATGTCGCGGTGCGGTCCGTGGTACGTTTGCGGATGCCCTATCACAATGCTGTTCCAGAATGGAAGCAGAAGCTTGCTGCCCTTCGGCAGGGCGCGCTCGGGACCACTGAGGTAGACCGGAACGATCGGCACATCGGGACACTGAGCCACAAGCCGCCCGATGCCGCTCTTGAATGACTCCATTTCTCCGGGCCGACCGCGCGTACCTTCTGGAAAGATAATCAGGTTGTGCCGGGAGGCGAGCACCTGCTTGACCTTCTCCAGCGGATCTCGGTCAGTCTCTGGACGCCCCCTCGTAATCCATATGGGCTGAAAAAGGAAGCTGATCAGTCGAAATGCGAGTCGCGACTTCGAAAAATACGGCTCATCCGCGACCGGGTGAGACCGCGCGATGTCGCGAAGGGGAAGCAGGAAGAACAACACGAGAGTGTCCAGATGGCTATTGTGGTTGGCAATGATGATGTATTGATCCAAACCTCGAATGTGCTCCCCGCCAACAACCCGAACGCCGCTGAAGAATTTGATGAATGGACGCAGGAGAAGCGCATGCGTCACCAAGCATAAGACTGTCCGTGTCCGGGAGTCTGTCATGTGAGGAAGTACCGGATGTAGTGGAAGACCACCGGGGTCGCGAAAAGGAACGACTTAAGGTCGTCTAGCACTCTACCCCGATCCGGGAAAAGAGCCCCTTCGCCGCCCAATAGGTCCACCTGGACATAGTCTGCCGTTCGGTGCCCCATGATAACCAGCAACGGGATCATTGCCCCGTGAATTAGGCTGTGACGGGTCGGGATCCCGGTCCAAGGCGACAAAAGCAATGCGACAGAGATTGTCAGGGGCAGCGGCACCAGGAACCGTGCGATCGTCTCGGCCAGCAGAGAGCGTAATCTGTCCCGTAATAGATAGGAGCTGACATCGCAAACGACCACTTGGATCACGAGTGCAGCTGCCATCCAGGAAGAAAAGCGCATTAGGTAACCCAGATGTCCAAGGCAAAAAAGCAGAAATAAGCCGAACTCGATCACACCGATTGAGTGAATAGTTCCCTCGCGCTGCTTGCCGCCCAGTGTGATCAGCAGAGGAATCGCGAGGAAGCTGTAAACTGGAATCGACACGATGAACATGCCGTACCAGTCAATCGCCACGAAGTAGAACATGAAGGGGATGGACAAATACGCACCCAGGATTGCGAGCCGGTCCTGGATGCGTACCTCGATCAACGAGAAGTACTCCCTAAGCGCCACAAACGACAGCAATGCAAGGATCCAGTTTCCGACCGCGAACGAGAAGAGATCAGCAATGGTGAAACTGATGAAGATAGCCCAGGTCACACCCAAGTAGGAGGCGTGCAGAATCCGCCGGCGGATAAAAGCCCGGGCAATGTTCGCAAGAGTCAGCCAGATCGTGATTGCAATCAGGACCACATCGCATGGACGGAGCATCATCTCATTCGCCTCGCTCTCTCAAGTCCTGTGCGGAGACCTGTGCGGACCGCCGAGCACGGGGCATCAAGAGGCCCATCGGAGCTTGTAGCCATTCCGGTCTCTGCCGAACCGTATCTGGAGTGCGGTCTCCACCAACCGAGCCCGGTCGCGATGCGCCCTGTCCTGCAAGTCTGCAGCAGGATGATTCGGATTCACGAACCGGCATCCCGAAACGTTGCACACCCAACGGCTTGAGTCAATCTCGATTCTCGCTTGTTGCATGCGTCCACAAACCGTGAGGCATAGTACTTCATTCCCTCCGGCGGGAGGAGTACCAGGGGCACCAAGGGACTACGGCGTGAGAGCTTTTCGTCGAGCCTTTGGTGGAAGGGCATCGTCAAATTTGGAAGTCCTGAGCCAGTTTAATTTGCGGTACTGCGCGCA
The DNA here is from genome assembly GCA_016235085.1 of Candidatus Zixiibacteriota bacterium. Taxonomy (GTDB): domain Bacteria; phylum Zixibacteria; class MSB-5A5; order WJJR01; family WJJR01; genus JACRMA01. Next base: position 54,963 of record JACRMA010000044.1, on the reverse strand, counting down.
CCGCGGCAATAGTCTGGCGAAGGTCCGTCAGATTAAATGGCTTGTTCAAAAACGCGGTGGCGCCACCGGTGATGTTTTGGGAAACGTCGTGGCCGGGATTGCTATTCAGGACGATAACCGGGAGATTGGGGTCGATGTCGTGCAGATGGGCAACCAACTCGGGGCCAGTCATGATCGGCATATGGACATCGGAGATTACCAGATCGACCTGGCCATTGCTGGCGCATTCCAATCCACGTTGGCCGTCCTCGGCAGTGGCCACAGTATACCCATCCTCGCTGAGCAACTCGCTTAGCAGCGAACGGATGACGATCTCGTCATCAACGATGAGAACGCGCCCTGACATCGTCATAGTGGAGACTTCATCCCAGGCCGAGTTCGTCCCGGCAAACGTCTAGCGCAATTGAATCAATGAAACGACTTCACGTCGGAACGGACTCACTGTCGCCACAGGGCATTTGAGACATGGCACAGGGATGTTTCACCCGATCAGTCCGCAATCTCGCAAGTCAGGATGAGTCCCTCGGCAACGGCGGCTTCGAGAGGATCACGCCGGCCATGGGGCCATCTGCGTCGTCCAGGAGGGACGGGGGCGCGGGTTCGGCGGCGGGGAAGCTGAGAGTGAACACAGTGCCAATCCCGACCTCGCTTTTGACGGCGATATCGCCGTTCATGTCCTGAACGAGTCCATAGGTGACCGAGAGCCCCAGCCCTGTGCCCTTGCCGATTTCCTTCGTGGTAAAGAAGGGTTCGAAGATCTTGTCAAGATGCTCCGGCGGGATTCCCTCACCTGTGTCTTCGATCTCGATATTGACCCGGCTGCCGATGTTGCGCGTGGTCACGGTAATCGTGCCCTTTTGCCCGACCGCCTGCATGGCATTGATCACGATATTGGTGAAGATCTGCTGCATTTTGCCATCGTGGCCATGCACCTTCATGAGCGCGGGTTCCAGGTGCGTGACAATGCTGATCTGATTCATTTCCACCTGGTGATCCACGAAGGCAATTGTTTCGCGCAACACGGTGTTGCAGTCCACTTCCTGCAATTCCTCTTTCGTGGATGCGCGGGCGAACTTCAGCAGGTTTTGAACGATCTGTTTGCAGCGCTGGCTTTGCCGCTCCATATTCTCGACGTAGGAGAGGAACTTGGGAAGATCTTCGGGCGAGATTCCGGTGTCGAGTTTGCGCCGCATCTTTTCGACGACGAGTTGTGAATACCCCATGATTCCGGCCAGCGGGTTGTTGATCTCATGCGCCACGCCGGCGGCGAGCTGGCCAACGGCGGCCATCTTGCCGGCCTGAATCAACTGCTGCTGGGTCTGTTTCAATTCGGCCACGAGCGCTTCCAGCAGGTTCTTCTCGACCAGGGCGGTGCGTGAAGACTTCAGGTCCTCCGTCATCTTGTTGAATGACGCCGCCAGATCGCCGATTTCATCGCGCCGATCCACCCGCACCTTGCTGTCGTAGTCCCCGCCGGCCACGCGCCGTGTCGCCACAACCAGGTCGTTGATCGAGCGGAGGCTCAAACGCACGGCGATGGATGTGACGACCAGCGCCACGAGGATCAGAACCAGCGAGATGCCCAGCATGTTTTTGCGCATGGCGCTGATTTCGGCATCGATGTACCGCGTGGTCATGCCGATTCTGGCGGTGCCGACGGTGCGGCGGTTTTCGGCATCGGTGTGTGCGTCATCGATACCGTAGATCGTGAGTTCCGGCGCGGCCCGTTCGTCCATCTTGCCATCGATGATGATCGCCGCCCGGAATTCGACATAGCTTTCGCTGCCATGGTGGCCGGTCGAGTGGCAATTCTCGCAGGCGCCGCTATCGACCATCGTCGTCATGTCGACGCCGTGGCGAAACGGGGGAACCTCTGTCAACGACTGGGCATTGGAATCGTCCGGGTGAAGACGGTTGCGTTCGACCAGGATCGTTTCATCCCGGTCGAGGATCTGCGCGTACACAACTTCCTGTTCGGCCATGACACCATTGACGTAGTCTCTGAGGGCAGCGGTATCCCCGATCAGAGTGGCGTACGACGCGTTGTACGCGAGATTGTCCGCCGACACGCGGCCTCGCTTCATCAGTTCGGAGCGAATCGCCAGATTGTCGTAGTACATGGAGATCCACATCAACGAGAACACAAGGACAGCAAGCAGGACGGAGATTCCAGCTATTGCCTTCTTCTGGATTCCCAGCCTGAGGCCGAAGAACGATCGTAGTTGCTGTCCCGTCATTGCCAGTCTCCGCCGTCTCATCAGAACGTGACGACGTTTGAGTCCTTTACCACGCTCTCATCGAGCGGGACTTTCAGGTGTTCCCGTACTTTCAGGTTGACGGCAAGTGTGAAGGCCCGCGGCTGTGTCTGCTGCAGTTCCGCGGGCAGTTGCCCGGCAAGAATGCGAACTGCCAGTTCACCGGACTGCCTGCCAACATCGATATAGTTGCAATCCAAGGCGAGCAGCGCACCGGCCTTGACGTACGCCGACGACAACCCCATGATGGGGATGCCGGCTTTGATCAGCTCGAAGATAATGAAGCGCGACGACCGTGGGGTCAGGACCGTCTGATCCGGCAGCATCCAAAAGATATCGATGGAATCCGTGAGTGCCCGAATCGCTTTGGGGATATCATTCTCGTTTTTCACCCACTGAATCCGGACATCCATTTCCCCCGCCTTTGCCATGGAGCGGACGGAGTCGACAAGCGATTTGGTCTGGGCCGGATCACTGATGAGCCCAATGCGCCTGGCTGTTGGAAAGGCGCGCTTGATTTTCTGCAATTGAACGCGCAAGGGGATGTTCAGACTCGCGCCCGTCATGTTGGCCTGCGACACCAACTCTCCGGTGCCTGCCATTTCGGACAGGGACTTCAGAACCATGGAGTAGACAATGGGTATCCGTTTCTCGCGCCGGGAGATTTCGCTGGCCGCGCGTGTACCCAGTGCCAGAATCAGGTCGGGTTTGTCATTCCGAAGGTTATCAATGGCGCGGCCGACGTCGGCGTCGTTCCCCCCCAGTGTCACCATCGTGGTGACCGGGTCATAACCGGTGGCCTGAAGCGCCCCGAGGAACCCATCGAATGCCAGATTGTATTCCGGCAGATCGAGGCTTTTGATGACGGCCAGCCTGATCCGGGTTGCTCCGGAAACGGCAGAATCACATACGACCTGCGCGTGGGCAAAAACCAACAGGAGAGCCAGGACTGTCGGCCGGATTCGGCAGAAGAACCGTAAGGGCAGAAAGCCTATGGTAGACCTGTACAACTGTTCCGTCATGACTCGCCGCTGATCCCGTTGCCGTGGTGTTGTGTCATTCGGGGGTTCCTGGGTTCCCCCGCTCGCGTGCGATTCCACAGAACGCCGGTCGTGTAACTTAACCGCTCTATCAATCACAGGTTCAAATACTCAGAACCTGAGCTTGACCGTGAAAAAGTGGTTGCTCTCGAATACACCGGCCTGCGCCCATGTGTAATCCAATGTCGTTACGGTTCCCCCCCAAGGCACCCGCAACCCGGCTCCCAAACTCAATCCATAGATGTAACTGTTTCGCGACGAGGCGCTGTATCCCCCGCGCAGAAACAACTGGTCGGCCATTCCCCACTCCGAGCCGAACCGGAATTCATCCTGTGAGAAACTGTTGGACTGGTAGGCGCTGGTTAAGCGGAGGTGCTGCTTGCCGCGTGCCAATGCGTCCCAGGCAACTCCAAACTGGATGAACGACGGCAATTCAAATGATGCGGACTGGGTCCTTCCCTCACCGGTGGAGGGGTCGGAGCCCTGCCCGGTTTCGATCGGATGGCTGAAATCCGGCCCGTCGAACTTCATGGTCGGTCCATAGTTTTTCGCCACGATTCCCAGAGTCAGGCCAGTGAGCGTCGGGCGATAAACAAAGCCCATGTCAAACGCGAGCCCGCGCGCCGTCTCCCGGGAAATCTGCTCACTCACATAATTGCCATTGATGCCAAACGAAACGCGGTCGGTCAGTGTGCGCGCGTACGAGATACCCACCACGACGAACGATGTGGAAAAGGTTTCGCCGGTGCCCTCAGGCTGCGAGGTCGTATAGACCCTTTCATCACCCATGGACAGCACCTTGGCCGACAAACCGAGCACACCCGCCGACCCGAGATTGCGGCCGTAGGAGACATGATCGAGCGTGATTCCGGCGATGTAAATGCGGTGTGAGGCGGACAGCTCGTTGTTCTCGATCCCGGCGGCACCGGCGGGATTCCAGGACAGCGCATCCACACCGTCGCAACCGGCGATAACGGATCCGCCCATGGCTGCACCGCGGGCATCGGTGGGAATCAGGAGTTCCAGCGCTCCCGCAGTTCCCAGACGGCGGTCACCACCTGCCATGGAAATGGCCGGGGCCAGCAGCAGGGCTGACATGATGATTAGCTTCGCAATCGTTCGCATGATCACAGCCTCCCAGAATTCCATCCGCCGAAAGTGCATCCTTGCACGCCGGGCTCTAGTAGATCCTCAGCTGTTCCGCTCTTGTGAATACCGCCACTTTGCCGATCTTCTGGCCGCCGCCAGGAATAGTGACTCGGTAGATGTAGATCCCGCTGGCGGGCGGCAGCCCGTTGTCCGTCAGCACGTCCCAACTGAGCTCACTAGCCACGGGATCGTCCTTTTTCAGAGTGCGAATCAGTTCACCGTTCAAATTGTAGATATCCAGGGTCAACTGTGTCGGCGGCAGATTCATGAATTTGATCTGGCGCGGATTTTGCTCGTTCTCGACGTCGGTCATGTGATAATAGGGATTGGGGAGCGGGTGAATTTTCTCCAACGTCACCAGACCCGAATCCTGTGCCTGCTGTCCCGCCTGCAGAGCGGTAAACTGAAACCGATCATCGCCGCGGTTATACTTGTTCAACCCAATCTTCAGGATCTGGCCATCCGCGAGCTCTGACGACGACTGGCTGTCCGCGACCGTCGGCCACCAGGCGTATTGGACGTCGAAGTCCCATCCATCATCACGGATGGAGCGAGTGGTATAGAATTCGTCGGCGGTTTCTGAATACGTGCTCTTGAGAACAAACAGATACTCGCGTCCACCGGTTGCCCGATCATCATCAGGCGGCAGCCACGTCTCATCGGCGGATGGCAGATGAATCTGCTCGACAAAGCACAAATTGACCTGCCGTGGCGGATCGACGCTGACATCCCACGCCGTCAGCGGAACGAACGGATAATCCTGGTAACCATAGTTGGGGTCGCCGCCGCGCAGGTAGCGATAGGCGCGCTGTTTCACGGATGTCGAGAAGCGCAATTCGATCGGGACCAAGTCCGTGTCGCTGGGCAGCGATGAGCCCCAGAAGTTGCTGCCCTTGTCGAGTCCGCCGTTCATGAAGGATCCGCCCCAATTCACTCCGGTCACCCACGGCGACGGAGAGCCTTCCCAAATCACATCTTTGATCCCCGGCGGCGGTCCGATCGCCTGGACCATCAGCCCGTCAATTTCCGGATAGACAAAGTCGCCGGCCTGATTGGCCTGGTTGGACAATACCAAAAGCCCGGTTGTCAGATTGGTCAGATTCCAGGTCAGGTCCGGATTGAAAGTCACCTCATACTGGTCGCCAGTCGCGCTGGCGGGATCCAGGAATCGGATTTCTACCATACCTTCGCTGGACCCGGAGACGTGACGCGCCGTGTCCACCAGCGGCATGGCGATAGAGTTCGGCACGGCTTCGATCGGCAGAATCCGGGTCTCCAGAACCTCGGAGATCACGCCGTCCAGAGCACCACCTGCACGGTACTCCTGCACATTCAACGTGTCGTAGGTGTAGGCGGTCACACCGAAGTAGTACGGCCGGTTGTTGATCAAATTGCCGCCCTTGACACGATCACTACTCAGAGACAGATAGTTCTTCAGCACGCTGTTTGAGCCAACCTGGACAAGTTGGCGCTCCACACCTCCAACCGCCGGATCAAACATATCCTTGTAGATCCGGGTTACTTCATCATCGACGTCGAAGGTCGCGATCTTCTTCCAGGGGCCGACGCGCGACTCACCCTGATAGATATTGTATCCTTCCATGATGAACCGCTGCCCCAGAGCCGAAGACACCTGAACATCGCCTTCCGCCTCTGTGCCCCAGATCAATTGCACTTTGTTGGACAGGGGCTGGTACCAGACAGTCGGCTGCGGCGGCGGGAAGGGAATTTGGAAATTCAAATCGAACACCGCTTGTGCCCGCTCCGACACATCCTTGAGCGCCGTGACGGACGACAAGTAGTCGGCCCCCTGGCCCACCATTACGGCGACCACCACATTCTGGGTATCATTCGGCGCCATGGTGAAGGGACCGGAGCTCATCATCAGCCGGCGATCCTCCGCATTCACATCAATCCAACCCTCACCGGTCACCGGATTTCCAGCGACCTGGAATAGCGTGGTTATGCCATCGGGATCCTGCAGAGAATCGCCGGCGGCGTCCAGCCCGCGCATATAGTTGTAGGTTTGGATGCTGTTGGTGGGGTCCGTGCCGTTCACATACTTGTTAAACGAGCTCATCGGCAGCCGGCGGAATCCATGAACAAAGTGCCCATCCTCAAATACCGAATCTCCCGGAGACGGCACTTTGGGCCCCTGGAGAAAGTCATAACCGACGGCGGGAGGCGCTTCGCCATACACGTTGTCCGGACCATCGTTGTACGCGTATCCCAACGACAGCACCGTATCGCAACCGACGAGATCGTTGTTGGCATCACCCACGTCGGGATCCGACCACAGGGAGATGTAGGTATCCTGAAGAGTGTCCGACCCCTTGTTGATGATCTTGAACGTCATGTAGATCGTGTTTCCGAGTGCGCCGCCACGTCCGAACGCAAAGGTGTACTGATGCACTTCGAGACCCAGCGGCGGCGTGGAGCCGAGACCGTTACGGTGGCGTCCCAGATCCGCGTCGTTGTAGATGGCGTAGAGCGCCTGGTCGCCGAGGATTAGCGGGATCCGCTGGTTTTGCTCGTCGAGTGAATCCGTGCCGGCGGCGGTCTTCAGCGCCGGGGCGCCATCCTCGAAAGGCCAGCTGGCATAGTCGGGATTCGTTGTGGCGTCGTCACCGCGATTGAGCTTGTAGACGTGGAAACGTCCCTCATCGGGAACATACGTGCCGTTGGCCATGCCGCCGGGACTGTACTCGGAGGTGTATTCGGCC
>JACRMA010000044.1:24277-47712 GCA_016235085.1 Candidatus Zixiibacteriota bacterium | reverse complement strand
GTGCACCCTCGCACCGACCCACAGTCCGCTGGCGAAAACAACCGACTTGGTTGTCCCCAACGGGAAATACAGACCATCCGATTTTCCGAAGAAGTTGGTGGGATCATAACCGAATGAGCCGACATTGCTGACCACCATCTTGAGGTTGTTGACGCCGATGTAGGCCGTGTTGTCAATGGCAGCCGGACGCACCTTTCCCCAAGTGGCGGAAGGACTCGTGGCAGCCCAGGCGGAACTGCTGCTCGCGGCGACGATTGTCATCCATGCGACGGTTCTTTTCAATGAGATCATTATCTCGTCCTCCCAGCCCGCACAGCCACTTAGAACGACACCTTGATTCCCGCCCGGATTTGCCGCGGCGGCCCATAATTCAGCGGGTCATTTTCCCGCAACGAATACTTTTCCCACCCCGTCAACCCGGACGAATCATGGGATCTATCGTAGCTCGACAAGAACTCGTCGCCGCCGGCGGTCTCCGACCATCCCGTTGAGTTGGGCAGCCCTGTAGTCTGGTAGACATTGACGACGTTCTTGCGATTAAACAGATTGAGTATCCACAACTGGAATTCAATGCGTGACCCACCCCAGGCGAAAGTCTTCGTCGCCTTCAAATCCATCTGCATCGTCCAGGGTCCGGTCCGGGAGTTCACGGGGCCGGTATTGTCGGCGCGCACGCTCGTCAGGGCAACGGCGTTGTACATCTTCGTCGGTGTGTATGGGAATCCGCTGCCGGCCGTCCAGGTGACGTTCAATCCGGCATTCTCGAGGAAATGCCAGCCACCCAGCGCGGGGCCTTCGTGATTGTCTGCGCGCAGATCCAGGATCGCAGTCAACTTATGCCGTTGATCGAAATCGAGCGGATTGGCCGTCTTGGGTGCTTCTCCGCCCTGCCAAACAAGGTCGCTCTGTGAGTTCGGTGTGGAGCCTGTGCCGGTGCTGCGCGACAACGAGTAGCTGGCCTCCACACCGATATTGTGAGTACGGCGCAACTCGAACGTCGCCTCGAGACCCTTGATCGTGCCAAAATCGGTGTTGCGATACGTGGCGAAGCTGTTGGGGTGGGCCGGCTGATTGACCACCTGGGTCAGATGGGCCACGTCCTTGTAATAGGTGGTCAGGTTGAATGAGGAATTGGGGCCCAGTTGGCGCGTCCAGCCGATTTCGTATGCGGTGGTGCGCTCCGGCCGCAGATTTGGATTTCCAAACGGGAAGAAGTATCCACCGGTTAGGATCTTGTATTCGAGATAGTCATAAGAGACATAAAGGTTTTGCAAATCCGGCCGTTGCATGAAGCGCCCGTACGAAACGTGGAAGACTGACTGGTCCGTCACCGGGAACGCGATGCCAAGACGCGGCGACAGTTCAACTTCGGGCCAGCTTTTTTGCAGGTCGCCCGGATCCAGCTTTCCGGCAAGTTCGCGCTGCTCATCGGTCGGATGTTCGAGCTTGAGGTAGTGATCCGGGTCCAACGGATCGGACTCATCACGCAAACGTACGGTGTTGACGTTCAGGTAATCGAGACGCAACCCGGCGTTGACCACCAGCCCGCTGAGTTCCAGTTTGTCTTGCAGGTAAGTTGCAAACGTCACGGGGTGCTTGGCGCCCTGCAGTCCGGAATTTTCGAGTTTGTCGCCGGTAATGTTGTATCCATAGCGGTCCACATCCTGGAATCCGAGTTCCAACCCCTGATAGACATTGGAGGGCAGCAGGTGCTGGTAACGGCGGAGCGTGTGGCGCTGGAATTCGCCGCCGACACGCAGTTCATGGAACCGGTTTGCCTGGCTGACGAGGTCAAACTTGAACCCGACGTAGGAAGACTGGCGATGGAGATAGTTGTTCCAGATGGCGGATTCGTCACCGCGCAGCACATACGTGCGGCCATCGATGGTCGTATCCTCAACGGCGGTCGGGCCGTTGATGTCGTCCCAGGACTGGAACAACCCTTCCTGATCGAACCCGTAGCTGCCGCCCGGCCTCCCGTACCCCCAGATATTGTCGAAGTAGACGCCATCCCCCCGGGTGCGCTCAGTGCTGAAGTAACTGCCCGCGACGGTGAAGAAGGTCATCGGGCTGATCACGTGCTGAAGGGTCGCATTGATCGAATGATTGTTGTCCGCGAGCCGTGGGGCATGGTTCATGTCGAACTTCCAGGAATTTCTCCAGAGTTTCCATTGGTCGGTTGAGGTCATACCGCCCAGTCTGAGGTCGGTGGCTCTCGACAGTTTCATGCTCAGCTTGCCGCGCCACGTCCACCCGCTCGAGCCATTGTCCGGTAGCGGGCCTCCGGCGATGGCCGACGGGGTGCGGTCACCCTGCCAGCGGCGTTCGCCCGACACGATGAACTTCACGTTGTTGGTGATGGGACTCAGCGGCCCCGATAAACTGAGATCGTAGAGATTGTAGTCGTAATTGCTGCCGTGGAAATTGTCGGTGATTGCCTCGGCGGTTCCGGCCAGGCGGTCGCCGCCTTCCTTGGTGGTGACATTGATCGCACCCGACGCCACCCAACCGTACTCGGCGTTGAAACCACCCGTCGTGATCGAGATTTCTTCAAGATCATTGCTGTTGATCTGGGTCGTGGATACACCCGTCAGCGGATCCTGCTGGGAGAATCCATCCACATAATACGCGACTTCCGACGTGCGCCCGCCGCGGACATTCAATTGATCTCCCGTGCGCATAACCACGCCCGGCTGCAGCGCGAGCAGATCACGGTAGCCCCGGGTGGGCAGCGCACCGATTCGGTCCGCTTCAACCACGCGCAACGACGCCGTACGATCCTTAATGACCAGGGGACGTTCGGCAACGACGACGATCGTGCCCATTTCGATGGGTTTCGAGAACATGGTGAACGTTGAGAAGGACGTACGCTCCGTTCGCATCGGTGCGTGTCTGCAGGTTGGTTCCCTCGACAGTGACCAATGCACCCGCAATCGGCTCACCGGTTTGACGGTCGGTGACCACCCCCGAAATCTTGCCCGATGTGCCCGCCAACGCGGTGACCGCGATGGCGATGAACAGGACTCCAGCGATGGTGACAGCAATTGTCCAACGGTTGATCGAAGAAAGCACCATGGCTCCTTCTCCTCGTTTGTCGCGGAATCGCGAGCTGGGTATCCGGCGTGAAACCGGCCGGATCAAACCAGTTCAAAACTCATTTGGCGCTGCCGCGACATCCCCAATAATTGCGTGTCCGATACCCGTTTCCCCATGAACGTGTACTTCTGACTTCAGGCACCCCGCCGAAGGCGGAGTAGCCGCCACTGCCATGATTATCGACAGTTTCTCCTGTTTCGAAAGTTTGGCCGCATCCTTTTTGCTGAGTTTCGTTACGATACCTGCCAGGGAGCGTGCAAAACATTGCATACAGGAGACTCACTGTCCTGATAACGCCCGATCCGAGATTGCCGGAATCAGCCGGTGAATGAGGTCTGAGGATGTCTTGATTAGATGTGGCGAGTCGGTGAACCCGAGATTGTCGGCTTCAATTACTGATTGGAGAGGTCTTCCCAGCGGACAATGTGCCAGAGTCCGCCGGACGCCGAGGGGGCAAACCAGAACATGGCATCCCCAGAGGCCTCGAAGGAATCGTAGCCAAAGTCACCTGTCAGATCCCGCAGGGTCAATTGGAAAGCCACGCGCCGCTTTTGAAGAACCCTCGGGCCTGTGGCATCGACGGAGACTTCGGTCACGCGGAAGACAGGGATGCGAATCTCATCGAAAACGCGCAAGAGTCTCCTGGTACGCTCCAAATCGCCTGATGGTCCATCGCGGGGGACGACGACCGTCTCGATCCCCTCAACCCGATCGGGATCGAAATAGACAAAGACAAAATCCGGATCAAGCAGGGTTTCGTAGACGTCAAAGTCCCGCTGTTCGTAGGCATAGACGAAGTCATCGAGGACATTCTCCGGGGAGGTGAGCGGCTTGATCGGTGCTCCCCCCCGTGGACCGATGTTCGGAGGGGAAAACGGATTACTGCATCCCGCGGTAAGGCACAGGGCAATCATCCCCACCTTCCAGAACGCTGATTTACGAGTCACTCCTAACATCAGCCGAATCCCATCCTGCGCCATTCACTCTATCGGAAGCGTGACTTGAGGTCAGTCCACGCCGCTGAACCCTCTCCGGTATGCAGGTCCTCCCAGCGAACGATCCACCACAACCCCTGAGAATTGCGCGCCAGCAACACTGCCATGTCGCCTTTGTATTCGGTCAATGTGGTGTCCGTAGGCGTAATGATGGAAGCATCGATGACATAAGTCCTATATAACGTTGCGACCGAGTCTTCATACCGATCGCTCCGGCCTGACGCCGGCGCCCACGTGACATTGATCGCGCTGACACCGGCAAAGAGATTGCGAACGATCCGGTCTTCCTCGCTGCGATCCCATTGCAGGGCCGAATCGGGAGGTCCGCTCAGCACAAAGTCGAATGAATAGACGAACGTGTCCGCCAGTGACTGCGAGTAGTGTCCGGCGTTTCGTTCGATCATGGCATAATAGAGATTGGTGTCGAGCGCGATCTGGGGATCGACCGGTGTCTTGTACGTCCCCTGCTCTCCGGTGGGACGGTTGGGGTGCCGCATTGAGAACGGGTCCTTGGCGCATCCGGCAATGATGATTGCCAAAACCAGCACCAGACCAATGACGTGTGAGACTTTTGATTTCATAAATCCTTCGACATGGACAATTCCCAGCGGTCATCAATGTCGCGTGTGCCGATCCCGGTGTCCTGGATGCGGCGGCCAATGGAGATGCGCACCCTGTAACCGGTGCGTGATTGCCACTGGGCATTCATTAAGATCTGGCGGCGCCAGAAAGGCGAATCCGCGACACGCCGCACGCTGGTGCCTTCCCGGCGGTGCGTGTACGAGCGCTTGAACTCCAGTCCGATTCCCGGTTCGATGGAGATACCCTTCAACGGACGCCAGCTCCACCGGACATCCAGCAAATGTGAGCGCCGGTCCCAGTCGACCGCCTGCACCCAGCCTTCGCGGTCGTAGAGTCCCCCGAAATCTTCATAGCGATAGACATAACGAAACGTCCAGACAGTGCGCCGCGGCTGAGTGAGCCGCGTATCGGTTATGGATTCCGCCCGCCGGTAGAGCGTTCCGCGGCTTTGATCTCCTTCGGGAGCGAAGTCCAGGTAGCGGTAGTGAGCGCGAATCGAGAATGTCTGTTGCAGCAGCACAAACGGCGACGGCCTCCACTCCAGGTGAGGTTCGAGGAGATAGACATCATTCGTATTGTTGTCCGCTGATTTCTCCGCTGCCAGGATCACCTGATGCTGGCGTTGGAAGGAGAATACCGGGCGGGCCGTCAATTCCAGGGAAAAGCGATGAAAGAGGAAAAACTCCAGGACACGCTCCGCCTGATCACGGTCGTCGTAGAACGCGCCGGTCATCGGAATCGTGTATGAGGTCACACGGGAAATCGCATGGATTCCGACCGAATCGGATGCCCCCAGCCTCTGCGTGAGCGCCGCATCGACTTCGCCGGTTTCCGCACTCTGGTTACGGCGAACTTCGCGAAATCGGTCGTCGACCCAGCGGTAGCGATAATCAATCGTGAAGCCGAACGGTCCGATTGACGTTGTGGCGCCCAGGCTGTACGAGCGTCGGGCTGTTCGCGCATCGCCGGGGAGAACCAGCAAGTCACCGTCCGATTGCGCTGTGTGATAGGTGTTTTGGTTAAGCGACAACACGCCATCGACGCGCCAGGCGACCGCGCGGGCGATGCCACGCCCCCCGGCAATCGCGTCCGCCGCGTGATCCCAGTGCACGTGCGCCAACCTGTAGAGTTTGTCCTGCCGTCCCACCTGATCGAAGCGATCACGCGAGGGATAGAATCTGGAGCTTCCCCACTGCTCGTTCCATTCCACCAGGATGGAATCGAACGGCTGATCCCAATCGGTCTGCCATGACCATTTGGTATCGTTCGACGCAAGGTGCGCGCGGCTGTCACCCTCGTGAAGGAACTGCATCTGGGACTTCAGTCCGGTCACCGGGAGCTTGGTGATTCCCCATTGGGCGCCAAGCCGGCGCGTAAAGCCGTTGTCATCGGACTTGATCGATCCGGCACGGTGCTGCGAGGCGGTCCACCCGGCCTGCGCCTGAAGCGTCGCCTGACCGGCAGCACGCCAGGCTCCTCCCGCCAGCACGCGCGACAGCAGCGTTTGCCGATTCAACGCTTCGACGAATGAATTCTGATCGCCTTCCAGATCGACCTTGAGAGCCAACGCGCGGGTTCGGGGTGAGTTGAAAGTCAGAAGCGCATGATGTCCCCGCTGGCGGAGATCTCCACCACCGGAGAGGTCTTTTCGCAACAGATCCAGACGCTGCGCAAACTCGCCGGAGTAGCTTGTCGAATCACCCAGCCGGGCCAGAAGTGAATCCGACCAGGTCAGTGTGTGAGAGGCGGAGGAGAATGTTGAAACGCCCGAGAAGGAAGGACTAGCCGCGGATTCGGCGAGTGGGAGGCTGGCCGCGCCGAGTATTGGCAGCAGGATCCAGCGCGAGTGTCGTAGCCAGCCGGACAAAATCCTGTGCATCCAATTCTTCGGCACGCTTGCGCAGTAGATCGGCGCACTCGCTCTGCAGTCGTGCCCAGTCATCCGCGGTCAGATGCCCCATCGCGCGCAGGTTGTTGGCGAGGACTTTTCGCTTTTGGGCAAATGCACGTTCGACAATATAGTCGATCCCGGGGACCGACTCAACGCCCGGGGTCGCCGGCACCAAGTCGACGTACATGACCGAGGATGTCACGCGGGGTGGCGGCACGAAGGCCCGTGGCGGGATGTCGAACAGCCGTGTGCCGCTCGCCCGGGCCTGAAACCAGACGGAAACGGCGGACCGCTCACTGTCGCCCGGCCGCGCCAGCAGACGGTGGATTACCTCGCGCTGAAGGGTAACCACCGCGCCGCGGAACTTCTGACGATGCAGGAAAACCCACTCCAGAATGGCATGCCCGATGCCAAAGGGCAGATTACCCAAAAGCCAGCAACCATTGGGCGGCTGGGCGTCGTCCGGCAAGTCGAGGACATCGGCATGAAAAAGCCGGACCGGACTTCCCGAGGGGAATTTCTTGCGCAGCATGCCGATGAGACGGCGATCCTTTTCGATCGCCCAAACCGTCACACCCGCTTCGACCAACCGCTCGGTCAGAAATCCCTTGCCGGCCCCGATTTCGTAGACAACGTCACCGGGCCGCAACGGGAGCGCCGCAACAAGACGATCACCAATGGAACCATCGGTGAGGAAATTCTGCGAGAGGAACCGGCGCGCGCGGAGCTTCGATTTCGCGAGATCGACCGGCCTGATGATTTTCCCCATGAGAACAAGATGCCATGTGAACTGCCCGCAAACAAGGAAAGGTGAACCGGCACCAGTCGCTCGCGCGACAATAGGAGCGTCATTTGGCGTCGACATTTCCGAGCACCGGTGGGGCGTATTGCATACGCCCTCATCCCCGCGGCCAAGGACCCACGTCAAGGAAACGGACTACGTGATAACAGGATTATCAAGCTACGGATGGCTTACCGTGTGGGCGGGCGTATGCAATACGCCCCTACGCATGTCGCGGCCGTTGCGCGGTTAAGACGCAGAAAGGCGGAACAGTCTTTCCACATTCGCGTCTGTCGCCTGGGAGATTTCATCGACCGAGCACCGGCGCAATTCGGCCAGCTTCTGAGCGACCACGGCGACATACGCCGGTTCGTTGCGCTGGCCACGATGCGGATGCGGTGCCAGAAACGGACAGTCGGTTTCGAGGAGAACTCTGTCGAGGCGAACCTTCTCACCCACGGTGGCCATGCGACTGTCCTTGAAGGTGATGATCCCGTTGACCGACAGATGGAATCCGAGGTCGATAGTCTTCTGGGCTTCCTCAACCCCCTCAGAGAAACAGTGCATGACACCGCCAACTTCGTACGCCTTCTGATCAAGCAGGAGTGCGAAGATGTCCTCGAAGGCATTGCGATTGTGAATCACGACGGGGAGATTGAGTTCTCTTGCGACAGCCAATTGGCCGATGAATGCCGCTTTCTGCTGGTCACGCGGGGAATGGTTGCGGAAGTAGTCGAGTCCGATCTCGCCGATGCCCACAACTTTCGGGTGTGCGGCGAGGCGTTTCAGGTGTTCCGCTGATTTGTCCCCCTCCCAGTGCCGGGCGTCGTGAGGATGCACACCCACCACGGCGTACATCGCGGGGTTGCTCTCGGCCAGGGCAATGACGCGCTGGCAGGAGTCGAAATCGGTGGCAATGTTAATGACGGTGTGAACGCCGGCGGCGTGGGCGCGGGTGATCACATCCAGGCGATCCTGGTCGAAGTCGGGAAAATCGAGATGGGCGTGGGAGTCGATCATCCCACTTTGGCGCCGGAATCGATCGGTCCATCGGGCGTGACCAGGCGCAGTGTCTTGCCGATCGAGGCTGCCAGCAACATGCCATTCGATGTCACACCCCGAATCGTGGCCGGCTGAAGATTCGCGACGACCACAATTGATTTCCCGATGAGCTCTTCCGGTTTGTAGTGTTCGGCGATTCCGGCGACGATCTGGCGCGGTTCACCACCAATTTCAATCTGGAGTTTCAGCAGCCGGTTGGCGCCGGGAACCGTCTCCGCCGCGGTCACGCGCGCGACGCGCAATTGTGCCTGGAAGAACTGGTCGATCGTAATCACGTTTTCGGGAGCCGTGGCAACTGAGGCGGACTCCGGGGCGGGAGCAGCGGCAGGTTTTTCCATACGGGGGAACACTCCTTGCGCCAGATGGAATGGTCCGGGACAACGTCCCCAGCCATGCAGTCCGGCGCTGGTCAACTCCTGATCCGGGTCGGCGAAACCGAGGGCGCGCAGAATCTCACGGGATTTCCGCGGAATGTCGGCAGAGAGAATCACGGCGGCAATCCGAATCGCCTCCACGGTGGTGCCGAGAACTGTGCCCAGTCGCTCAGTCTGGCCGGACTTGGCCAGCACCCACGGAGCCGTCCGCTCCATGTAGCGGTTGGCGGCGCGCGCCAGTTCCAATCCGGCACTGATGGCCTCATTGGGAGAAATACGCCGAACCGCATCTTCGAACCGCGCGGTTGCCTGAGCGGCGTCACGTTGCAGTTCTTCGTCGACCGGCTCCAACGGTCCGATTGTGGGCTTGTGTCCTTCGAAGTGGCGCTCGATTAGAGTCACCGCCCGGGAGACGAGATTGCCCATATCGTTGGCGAGATCGGCATTGTATTGCCGGATGAACTCTTCGGCTTTGACATCGCCGTCCTGACCGAATTGGAACTGGGTCAACAGCAGGTGGCGCGTGCCATCGGGTCCGAATTGATCGGCAATCGCGTTCGGGTCGATGACATTGCGCAACGACTTGCTCATCTTCTGGCCATTGACCGTGAAGTATCCGTGGATGTAAAGCACCTCGGGGAGTGCCTCACCCAACGCCAGAAGCATCGCCGGCCAGTAGATCGCATGAAACTTGAGAATGTCCTTTGCCATCAGGTGGACAACTTCGCCGTGCGTCCACCAGCGTTCGAAGTGGGACGGATCATCCGCATAGCCAATTGCAGTGATGTAATTGGGCAGCGCATCGACCCAGACATAGGCGTTCTGGCTGGGATCAAAAGGCAACGGGATACCCCAGTCAACTTTCTCGCGCGAGATGGAAAAATCTTCCAGGCCTTGTTTGAAAAGACCCATCACTTCGCGGCGGCGTTCGTCGGGTTTAATCTGAATCGTGCCGGACGCGATCAATTCCTCGACCTTGGGCAGAAACGCCGACAGGCGGAAGAAGTAATTGCGCTCGGTGATTTTCCGAGGCGGATCGGGATGCAACGGACAGTGGCCGTCGACCAGTTCCTTTTCGGTGATGAATTTCTCGCATCCCAGGCAGTACCAGCCGGAATACTCACCCTCGTAGATCACGGGCTGGCCATCCGGCCCGACTGCCTTGTGCAGCCGTTCGAGCATCAGAGACACACCATGAACGTGAATGTCATCGGTGGTCCGGATGAATCTATCGAAATCGATATCGAGCCGCTTCCAGACTTCGCGGAAGTACGAACTGTGCTGATCGCACCAGACTTGCGGCGTGACGCCATGCGCCGCGGCGACTTCGGCGATCTTTGCGCCGTGCTCGTCGGTGCCGGTCAGGAAATAGGCGGGACGGCCGAGCACGCGATTGGCCCGGGCCAGGAAATCGGCCGCGATCGATGTGTACGCATGCCCGATGTGGGGACGATCGTTCACATAGTAGATCGGTGTTGTGATATAGATCGGACGGGAGGTGTCAGGCATAATCGTGGTCTATGGGATAAGTGAGGAAACTTCCTGTACGCGCGGCATTAGCTCGCGCATGCAAAACGGGCACGGATGACCGTGCCCTGCAAGCCTCTTGGCTTGATTAGTCGAACCATGATTTCTTCTTCTCCCGCGCTTTCTTGATTTCGATCAGCGGGATCTTCTGCTCCGTGCCATCGGCCCCGCGCACGATAATGCGCTCGTGAAGAATCTGAACGCGATCGACCGTGGCAGTCCCGGACTCGGTGGTCCACTCGCTGCCGACACGCGGATACTGCCGTGTGGCTTCCTGATAGAACCCACTCTCATAGCGCAAGCAGCACAGGAGCCTACCGCAATTGCCGGAGATCTTGGCCGGGTTCAAGGACAGATTCTGGTCGCGGGCGAGTTGGGTGGTCACCGGCTCGAACTCTTTGAGGAACATGGTGCAACACTGCTCGTAGCCGCAGATGCCCAGCCCCCCGACACGGCGTGCCTCGTCGCGGGCGCCGATCTGGCGCAATTCGATACGCGTTCGATACGTCGCCGCCAGGTCCTTGACCAATTGCCGGAAATCGACCCGCTTTTCGGCGGTGAAGTAGAAGGTCACCTTGTTGCCATCGTACTGCCATTCGGCGTCGACCACCTTCATCTTTAAGCCGCGTTCCTCGACCATCTGGCGGCATAAACGCCGGGCCTCGTGTTCCTTTTGGGAATTGGCGGCGGCCTGATCGAGTTCGGGCTTGCCGGCGATTCTCAGAATCGGAAGCGGTTTAACCTTGGCTTCGGCCGCGTCTTTGGGACCGGGACGGAGCACCACCCGGCCCATATCCTCACCGCGCTCAACTTGAACGATGACACGATCGCCGATTCTGATGGGAAGATGGTATGGATCGCGGTAATGGTCTTTTCGCGAGCCCTTGAATTCTACAAGATAGACTACCGCCTCACCCTTCTTCTCCGGAGGAGGAGGTGGAGACGGAGATGAAAGCGGCCCGGCCGATTCGGTATCGGCCGCGTATTCTGGCACAGGTTGATCGTTTATGTCATCCACGTAAGTGTCTCAGGCTGAACGGTTGAGCCCATCTCAACCATTATCTACCACTTACGTCAATGTTTTGGTCTGGTTTGCCCAAGTCAAGCCTTACTTCCGGCTGCCGAGGCGGGCGCGCAGTGCCAGGAAGGTGGCGGAGACAGCCGAACGGGGAAGAACATTGACGCGGAGAACCGAGCGGCCATTGCTGAGGATTCGCCAGCAGTCCCAACCGGTCTCCACATCCCGGATGGCAGCGCCGCCCGCCGGACCCGGTGTACGGGCGATTCCGGCTGCGCGCGCGCAGTCACGACTCAAACAGTAGGCCCATACATCAAAGGCTTCCAAGGTATGGTCGAGACCGCGCCGGGTGAAGCCCTTGCCGATTTCCTCCAGGAGCGTCGAGGCCTGAGCTTGGAACGCGCTCTCCCAGAGGGTAAGGGCGTACTTCCGCCGGGTTTCGGCTTCCTCAGTGGCCAGGGCGACTGCCGCACCCCACCCGCCACCCGATAGAGCGGCGATCAGGTCGGATTGTGAGGCTTCGACGCCGTTTTCGGCCTGCAATCTGGCAGAAATCAACTCGGCTGCAACCGGCGCGAACCGGAGCATTTGGCATCGAGAGCGAATGGTCGGGTAGATCCGTTCGGAATCAGCGGCGGTTAGAACAAAGTGCACTCCCGGCGGCGGCTCTTCGATCGATTTCAGAAGGACAGTCTGGGAAATCCGGTCCATTTGGTCGGCGCCGAACAGAATCGCGACTTTCGCCCCACCTTCTACCGATGTCTTGTTCAATTCTGTGATCAACTCCCGCACCCGATCTACGGCGAGAGTCGCACGGGAGGCAAACCGGACGACCGCGAACGGATCGGCATGTTTGGCAGATAGAAACGCCTCTGTGTCATCCTCGTCCGCGCTCTTGCGGATCGGAAAGAGCACATGGCAATCGGGGTGCGTGGTCGCATCGACGCGGCGGCAGGAATCACAGACCCCGCACGGACGCCGGCTCCCCTCCGGTTCAGCGCACAAAAGGCACCTGGCCAGCCACATCGCGGTCGGCCACTTGCCAGCCCCATCAGGCCCTACCAAAAGGTAGGCACGCGACAACCGATTCTGATCGCGCGCACCAGTCAACGCCCGCTCGACAGCGGGCTGGTGCCAGAAGGGGGAGGAGAGGGTAGCCATGACAAGGAATAGGACCGATAGGGCCTACAGGACCTAAAATTTTCTTATCGCTTCATCGACGTCAGGAACTGCTCGTTCGTCTTGGTCTTGAGCATGCGGTCGATGAAGAACTCCATCGCCTCGACCGGGTTCATGTCGGAGAGGAATTTCCGCAGCACCCAGAGCTTGTTTAGTGTGTCTTCGTCCAACAGCAGTTCTTCCTTACGAGTCGAGGAACGGTTCAGATCGATGGCCGGGAAGATGCGACGGTTGGAGAGGCGGCGATCCAGCACCAACTCCATATTGCCGGTGCCTTTGAATTCCTCGAAAATGACTTCGTCCATTCGTGAGCCGGTTTCGATCAAAGCGGTCGCAACGATGGTGAGCGAACCTCCCTCTTCGATATTGCGCGCCGCGCCAAAGAACCGCTTGGGACGCTGCAGCGCGTTGGCATCCACACCACCCGAGAGAATCTTGCCCGAGTGCGGCACGACCGCGTTGTGGGCGCGCGCCAGACGGGTGATCGAATCGAGCAGAATGACAACGTCGTGCTTGTGCTCGACCAGACGCTTGGCGCGCTCGATCACCATGTCGGCGACCTGCACGTGGCGTTCAGCCGGCTCGTCAAATGTCGAGGAGATCACCTCGCCTTTGACCGAACGTTTCATGTCGGTCACTTCTTCGGGGCGCTCGTCGATCAAGAGAACGATCAACTTCACGTCGGGATGATTGTTGCTGATCGAGTTGGCGATACGCTGGAGCAGAATCGTCTTGCCGGCCTTCGGCGGCGAAGTGATCAGCCCGCGCTGGCCACGTCCGATCGGCGTCAGAAGGTCGATCGTACGGGTACAGATGTCCTTGGGATCGAGTTCGAGACTGAACTTGCGCTGCGGGTACAGCGGCGTCAGGTTATCGAACAGGGTCTTGTGCTTGGCGACGTCGGGGTTCTCGAAGTTGACGGCTTCGATTTTGAGCAGGGCAAAGTACCGCTCCGATTCCTTGGGCGGACGGACCTGGCCGGAGACCGTGTCGCCGGTGCGCAGATCGAAGCGCTTGATCTGCGAGGGGGACACGTAGATGTCGTCCGGGCCCGGCAGGTAGCAGTAATCGGGTGAGCGCAGGAATCCGTATCCTTCGTCGAGAATCTCCAGAACGCCTTCGGCAAAGATCAGGCCGTCCTTTTCGGTATTGGCTTCGAGGATTTTGAAGATCAGTTCTTGTTTGCGTAAGCCGGACACTCCGGGAATGCCGAGTCCTTCGGCGATCCCCAGAAGATCGGCTATGGTTTTCGCTTTCAGTTCGATGATGTCCAAATGACACCTCCACTACTTATGGTTTGGAAAGATCGTTAATTACAAGGTTGATTGGGGTTTGTCAGGAAACTGCGTGAGAGGAGGCCGGCCGTCCCGCCCATTCATGGCCGGAAGCGGCAAACCGTGCCTCCGCTGTCTTCCTGGATCCTCGGGTTATTCTTCATCGGGCAATTCCCGAACCGGGGCATCTGCCCACAGCTTGTCGAGCGCATAGAAATCGCGCACGCGCGGCATAAATACATGGACCATCACATCGACGAAGTCCAAAAGGACCCAACCGGTCCCTCGATACCCTTCCGTGTGCCAGGCGTTTATTCCCTTCTCCTTGAGTCCTTCGGCCACGTGATCGGCCACAGCGCGGGCCTGAACCTCGGCATCGACCGAGCAGATCACGAAGAAATCTGTAACTGAGGACAGCTTGCGGACATCGAGGATGCGAATGGAAAACGCCTTCTTCTCCCGGGCAAGCTGCCCGGCGGCCAAGGCCAACCGTGATGGTGTAATCGAGTCTTCTCCTTGAGGGAAGGTTACAGGGGATCAGGGATGTTCCGCCGGGACAACCGGCGACACCTCCGTTGTGTTGGAACCCAATACGATCGTCAGATCGAAGCCCAAATCGTTGTACGCCGGTTCGGCTTCGGTAATGTCCAGCGGTCCGATCTTCAGGGCGTTGACGATGGAACGCGTCTGCTCATCGGACAAATGGTGATTGATGACGAACGACCGGCGCACGTCGGTGCGCTCGAAGTTCCCAATGTCGACTACGTCAAAACGCATGCGGCCCACCGCCAGCTCGCCGACCATATCGGCCACCGCCCGGCCAAGTCCCGGACGCCCGCAGGCATTGAGCACCTGGGTGCGCACGATAATCGGCGCTTCCTTGATTTCCGGACGCGAGTAGCCAAGCCGGGTGCTGAGCGAAAAGAGGAACAAGCACACCAACGCGGTGGCCAGAATGATCCCGATATCCAAAAAGCGGACTTTCCAACGGGACCAAAAGGTATTGCTATTTGATGGACGAGCGCGTCGTTGGCGCGCAGGTGTATTCATATCAATTGCCGTATGTTCTGCAGCGGCTGATTGGCCGGTACGAACGTCACCAGTCCCAAAGAGAATTGCTGCCCGGATACGGACTGCCCCACCCCCGCCCATACCCTACACCACCATAGGACGCCGGTAGCGTCCTGAAGTCGACGATGAAATGAAACTTATCTGACGGCCTGTAATCGAGTGTCGCACTCGGCAGGAATCTCCCCTGCCCCGGCCCGGTGGTATTCTTCAGAAAACCGAGGGGCTGGTGCAGGTACCCGAGCCCGACTCTCAGGCTCAGTGGCTGCGAAAGCTGATACTCGATTGTGCTCATAAACATGCCGACCGACGCCGACTGTCCTGATCCTGACAAAAAGGACAGTGAATACGAATTACGGATCTTGAATCTCGCCGGATCCAAGAGTGAAAATCCCGGCTTGGTGACTGCACCCACCAGATCATTGGCCCGTGGAACACCGCTGAAACTGGCGCTCGATGATGTGCCGTTGTTGTCAACAGCATACGCCGGAATCGCAGCCAAACACATGATGGCAATCGCAAAAAGCGCTTTGGATTTCATATCACTACCCTGCAGAATGGCCAAACCAAATCAGCGGGGGTCAGTCTACTGCGCCCACCCACAATCATCATTGAGAAAAGTCCGCGATTTGTCAAGCCAAATCCTTGCTCCACCAGCACTACGCCCAGATGGGTGACCCATTCATAGGATCGGCAGTAAACCCTACCGCACCAACATCGATCTGCCAACACTCCCCTTCACCAGACAAATACCCTCGACCGGTTGGCATGTTCCCTGGGGAACGCAAGTCACGGCAGATTACCGGTCCGGCCCAGTCTTTCGAGGGCGGCAAGCTGCTCCTGCGAGTTAACGCCATGCGCTTCATCGGGATCGGCCGACTGGACGGCCACGACAGACAACCCCTTGTGGCACAACAGGCTAACGACATCCGTCAGATAGTACTCTCCCTGCGCGTTGTTGTTGGTCACCTGGTGAAGTGTGGCAAAGAGTTCGGCGGCTCGAAAGCAGAATGTGCCTGTGTTGATTTCTTTGATCGCTTTGGTATCCGGGTCGGCATCGCGTTCTTCTACAATCCGGTCAACAAGTCCGCCGGGACGTCGGACAATTCGACCGTAACCTGTGGGATCATCCATGAGCACGGTCACCACTGCTGCCGCCGCACCGGATTGAACCTGAGTTGCGATCAATGATCGGAGCGTGTCCGGCTGAATGCGGGGAACGTCCCCGTTCAGAACAACCACTGGGCCTTGATGCGTAGACAGGAGCGGCTCGGCCTGCATCACGGCGTGACCGGTTCCCTTCCGTTCATACTGCCAGACAAATTCGACATTCAAATCGGCCACGGTGTCGCGCACAGAGTCACCTTGATGCCCAATGACCACCACAACGCGCGGAATTCCCGCGGCCTGCGCCGCTTCGATCACCCAGCGAATAAGGGGCTTGCCACCCAGGGTGAAGAGCACCTTGGGAATCGGAGCTCCCATGCGTTTACCCAGCCCGGCCGCCAGAACCACGGCCACAGGAGAAGCTGGCGACGGTGCCGAAGTACTGAAGGAAGATTCCATCTGGAGAATGAAGAGATTCGCGTGCAGTTTTCGGTCGGGATCAGCCGGCCAGAATACGGTTATTCGCGTCGACCTTGATGATCTTCGGCGCGACCTTGCCGGCCTCGTCTAATTCCACCATGCCGTAAGCGATGATCAGCACCAGATCGCCGATCTGCCCGAGACGCGCCGCCGGACCATTCAGGCAAATCTCGCCCGGCTTGCCTTTGATGACATAGGTCTCGAAACGCTCGCCATTATTGACATTCACAACCTGGACGCGTTCAAACGGAACGATGCCCGATGCAGCCAAAAGCTCCTGGCTAATCGAGATCGAACCTTCATAGCCCAGGTTGGCGTCGGTCACACGGGCGCGGTGGATTTTGGCTCGGCAGATGTTGATTAGCATTGCTTAGAATACGATAGAAGCTCAGTGAATGATGACATTGTCGATGTAACGGCGGTTCATTGCGGGCCCCGGCGTGAGACACTTGGCGGCAATCAGAATTGCGAGCGGAGGGCGGGCGGACTTCAGCGGCTGCAATGTTGACGGATCACAGAATCCGATGTAGTCCAAGGAGAAGCAGCCGCCTTTTTCGATCATCCGCTTCATCTTTCCGTTCAATTGCCCTGGCCGGGTCACTCCCTTTCGTACTGCCGATTTGGCCCAAATCAGTGCCTGATGAATCCCGGTCGCTGCCTCCCGCGACAGATGGTCAAGATACACGTTTCGGGACGACAGAGCAAGCCCGTCACTCTCGCGCACCGTGGGGGCCACCACGATTCTGACAGGCAAGTTCAAGTCCAACACCATACGCCGGATGATGACCGATTGCTGGTAGTCCTTCTGTCCAAAAATCGCCACGTCGGGTGCGACGATGGTAAAGAGCTTCAGCACAACCGTGGCAACTCCATCGAAATGGCCCGGACGGCTTCTCCCCTCCCAGAGCTCGCCAAGCCTTCCGACCTTGATTGTCATCTCGAATCCCTCCGGGTAGATCACATCCACAGTCGGGGTGAAGACGAGATCGACATTCTCCCGCTTACAAGCCTGGAGGTCGGTGCTCAAAGGCCGAGGGTACGCGCTGAGGTCCTCATTCGCAGCGAATTGGGTGGGATTGACGAAGATCGATACGACAATTCGGTCACACAGCCGTTTGGAGCGGCGCATCAAAGACAGGTGGCCTTCATGGAGTGCACCCATCGTGGGGACAAAGCCCACGGTCAAGCCTCGAGCCCGCCAACCGGCGACGGTGCGGCGCACCTGAGCAATTGAGCGGACACGTTGCATGGGGATCTTCAGGATCGTAGAAGCAGTCGCCCGGCACCGCAATGGGCGTGGCGATCAAGAGTACGATTCGTCATCGGAGGGGAATTTCCGGTCGCGGACATCCTGGACATAACGGGCGAATGCCTCACGCATCGTTTGCGCCAGCTCGGCGTACCGGCGCACGAACTTCGGCTGAAAGTCCTCGAAAAGACCTAGCAGGTCATTGGTCACGAGCACCTGTCCATCGCACCCGACACCCGCGCCGATCCCGATGGTCGGGATCTTGATCGACTGGCTGATCTCGCTGGCGAAATCTGCGGGAATCGCTTCAAGTACCATGGAGAAACAGCCTGCATCCTCGAGCGCAATCGCGGACTCTTTCAGGAAGGTCCGTTCCTCTGCCGTGCGCCCGCGCACGCCGTAGCCGCCGAATCGGTGGATCGACTGCGGCACCAAGCCGATGTGCCCCATGACAGGTATGCCGGCTTCAATAGTACGCCGAATGGTTGGCAAGATCGGCAGGCCGCCCTCCATCTTGACCGCGGTTGCGCCGGTCTCCTTGAGAAACCGGCCGGCGTTGCGCAGCGCTTCGTCGGCATTGACCTGGTAGGACATAAACGGCATGTCGGCGATGACCAGGGCGCGTTTGACCGCCCGTGCCACGGCGCGGGTGTGATAGATCATCTGATCGACGGTGATCGACAGGGTGCTTGGTTCGCCGTAGAAGACCATGTTGGCGGAATCGCCAACCAACACCGCGTCGATTCCAATCTCATCCAGGATTCTGGCCGTGGGGAAATCGTAGGCTGTGAGGACGGCAATGGCACGTCCGGCCTGCTTCATCCGGATGAAATCCTGTGTCGTGACGGGTTTGGTCGGATTGCCCATATTCAACTCCGAATCAACCACGGTCATCGGCGGGAGTACCGCCATCCCAGAGCCCCGACTCACCAACGAAATACGTTTTGCCGCCGGGGTATGTCAGGATCCGTTTCCAAAGCGCCTCGCGCGGCCCGATGCCATCGAACCATTGCGCGCCGTCGGTGCGCACCACCAACAGCGGCGAATCTTCATACGCAAAGAAATGACGCTGGTACGCCCGGCAAAGTTCCAGCCAGCGCTCGAATTCTACGCCTTTGTGCCGCTGGCGCAACACTCCCGCGACCTGCCGCTCGGGAGCCTGGAAATAGACCACCAAATCCGGCCTGACGGTGGGAGGGACAACCGCGACCGCGATCTTTTGGTACAGTGACCATTCGTGATCCGAGAGGATACACTGCGCCCAGAGCGCGTGCGTGGCGAAGGTGTAGTCGGTCACGACGCGGTGACGGAACAGGTCGGCACCCACCAGAGACTGGTGACGTTCGTACCTGCCAATCAGCCGCTGCAGAACATACGACAAGGGACTGCGCTCGATGTCCGGCAGGTGATCTGTGGTCCCCTCCAACTCGGCGTACCAATCAGGTTGGCCACCAATCCACGCGGCGAACTCGGAGTGGCCGGAGCCGGGGAGCCCTTCGACGGCGATGAGGTGATGATCGGGATGGGGCATGTCAATCAGCC
This sequence comes from Candidatus Zixiibacteriota bacterium, assembly GCA_016235085.1. Classification (GTDB taxonomy): domain Bacteria; phylum Zixibacteria; class MSB-5A5; order WJJR01; family WJJR01; genus JACRMA01. The sequence goes on along the minus strand of JACRMA010000044.1, from coordinate 28,487 downwards.
GGCATGAGCGAGCGCGATCACAACAGGATCGGCAAACCGGCCGATAATTTCGTTCGGTTTGGGCAGTAAGGCAAGCAGTTCGCACACGCAAAAACCCGACTCGGGGTGACAGATGTCGGGTGCGAGGTCGGCCAATGGCTGCAAAACGAAGGCGCGTTTGGTGAGCCTGGGGTGGGGGATGGTCAAAACGTCATTCTGGAAGACCAAATCGTCGTAGATCAATAAATCGAGATCGATGGGCCGTGCGCCGCTCCGCGGCGGCCGGCGTCCGAGTTCGGTCTCGATTTCCTGCAAACGCGAGAGCAACTGCATTGGCGACAGCCGCAGAGAGAGTTCAAACACCGCATTGAGAAAAGTCTCCGGCCCGACCGGCCCCATCGGCTGGGTCTCGTAAATTGGTGAGCAGGTTAATTCACAGACTCCGGGTGTTTCCGCCAGCATCTGGGCAGCAGTGGCAATGGAGCTCAATCGGTCACCCTGATTGGAACCGACTCCGATGTAGGCGCGGCTGGTGCGAGTTGACGAGTGCATTTCAATACCCCTGGATGTGCGGACCTTCACGAGAGACCGGCTACGTGGGAGGGTGATCCGCCGCGGCAAACAGCCGAGCCATCCTTGTGGCGCCCGGAGATTTCGTGTCTGCAGAGAAGGCTCGGTAGGAGCCTCGCCCTCCCAGCGATCATGCAGTACTCGCCGGCTCCGCTAACTCCACTTTCGCGTTCGTTCTTTCTCCCACCATACTTTCTACGGAAGTTTATCGGGAATCCCTCAATGAATCGTTGGCCGAGTCGAATTCCACTTCGATGTAATCGAGATTGCCCGGGATCGGCGGGATGCGTTTCCGGACGCGCACAAGAACGCGTTTGGCGTGAAACGCCGCGACCAGATCGCTCGCGATCCGTGCCGCGACCGTCTCCAGTAGATTGTACTTATCCTGCTGAACGATCCGTTCGACTGTGTAGTAGACGGTCGTGTAATTGATCGTGTCATCCAACCGGTCGGTATGCGCGGCGCCGGAAATATCCAGCTCCAGCTCGCAATCGACCTCGAAACGGCGTCCAGTCTCCTTCTCCGCCTTGGAGACACCATGGAATCCGTAGAAGGTCATATTCTGCAATCGAATCTTAGCCATCGTCGCACCCGTCTTCTATCCCGCGTCCTTCATTTCGCTTGAGTCTGGCCGGCCGCGCCGTCGAAGCGGGTTTCGGCGGGGAATGCGGCGTTGATACAACCGCGCATGACTGCGCAGCCGCTCGGCGACAATCTTGGCCATGCTCTCGGAAGGTGGTATCGCGATGCGGACGAACCCCTCACCGCGAACGCCAAAGATCGACCCCGGAGAAATCTTCAGACCAGTGCGCCGCAATAACCGGCGAGAGAATCCTTCGCTGCCAACCATGCCGGGAACAGCCACCCAGAGAAACGGCACGGTTGGCGCCGCCCGCGACGTCCAACCGACCTCGGTGAGGGCCTCGACCAGGATATTTCGTGATGCGGCCAGTCGCTCCATCCGTTCTGCCATCAGTGATTCGGCATTCTCCAGCACGCTCAGTGCGACTCTGACGGTGCGCGCCAGCGGGCGAAGCCGCGATGCCTGAACCAGGAAGTTGACGGCGGTCAAGGCTTCACGATTGCCGACGATCACCGCCAAAGGCAGCTCTCCCACGCCAAAGCTTGGGCCAATCGGAAAGATCTCGACTCCCACACCGCGAGCGGCGGCAACTTCCATGAATCCGCGCGGACGCACCGGTCCGTGGTACGCATGGGTAAAGGCGGCATCAAGGTGCGTCCGACGAGCCCCTCCTCCAATCCCGCGACGCTCGGCAGGAAGTCGTTGCGCTCCCAAAGATGGTAGGGCGTAACCCCGGCACCGCATAAGGCTACGGCACCGCGATAGAACGGAAGTCCTGGGTCAGGGAGCAGGACCATGTTGCCGGAATCGACGAAGGCGAGAGCCAGAAGCGTCAGGCCCATGACCGAATTCGGAACTACGGAGACTTCATGCTGGGGATCCAGTTCCACGCCAAAACGGCGTTCGTACCAGGAACTAACCGCGACACCCAATTCCGACAGCAGGCTGTCGCCCGCCGGCTGCCAGTCGGCCGCCTGATCCGGCAATTTGCCGGGCAATCGTCCGGAGTCTGATGGGACAGTTGTGCGCGAAAGATCGATGACCTCAACGCCGCGGCGCGCCATTCGACCGGCGATGTGTTCGAGATCCAGGGCCGTTGCGACCGGCATGCGTTGCAGGCGGTCGGCACGGTCGATGAAGATTTTCCGGGTAACGGCCATATGCGCAGTTACAGAAACATCAATCCGGCCGGCTTGTCAATCGGACCTTCTTCAAACCAGTCAAGATTTGGCGGATCCGCGTGTTCCTGAGGAGTCCGTCGGAATCGTCGGGTGCTGTGACAATGCCAGCAACCGCTCGACTTCATCGGGAGGCAACGTATCGACGCGGCCCAGCGCCCGCGCCAGCCAGACGATCTGCGCGAACCGCTCCACCGTCTCCATATGACGAAACGCCGACTCGAGGTCTTTGCCGACAGTCAGCACACCGTGATTCTTCAGAAGAATGGCGTCCGACTTCTCCAACAGCCCTGAGATTGACTCCCCCACCGCGGCAGTCGACGGTGTGGCATACGCCGCCAGGGGGACTAAACGAACTGTGGTGACAACCTCGGGAAGAACGTGACTGTCCAGCGGCATCCCGGCAACCGCAAAAGCGGTGGCGTACGGTGGGTGCGCGTGCACACAGGCGCCGGCATCAGGGCGTTTGGCCAACGCGGTCAGGTGCATCTTCAGTTCGGTTGATGGAACCCGTGCCCCGCGGAGTTTGTGGCCGGCAGGATTCACGACGATGAGGTCCGCGAGCGACATCCGCCCCTTGCAAAGTCCGGCAGGCGTGACGAGGATATTCCCATCCACGAGTCGGGCTGAGATATTGCCCTCTCCGGCAACGACTAATCCTCGCCCGTACATCCGTCGGCCGCTATCAACAATCTGGCGGCGCAACGCGGGAGGTGATGGCGCAGATTTTTTGGCACCCACACAGTCAAGAAATGTGCCTGCCGCACAAGGGGTCAAACGAATTGTCGTCAGAGATGGGTCAAAGCGTGCGGCGCGATGATTTCGGACTTGATCCGGTGAATCCCGGTTGCTACTTGGGTGGTGTCATCGCGGCTGGCGATGGAGGTGTTATGGCGACCTGTTGGAATTGCAGCAAATCGTATGAACCGCCCGATCTGATCACGCGGACGTCCGAGTGCCCGCACTGCGCGGCGTACCTGCGTTGCTGCCGCAATTGCGACTTCTACCAGCCGGGGCTGCGCAATGACTGCCGTGAACCCCAGGCCGAATTGCAGCCGGAGAAAGAAGTCGCCAATGCCTGCGACTGTTTTCGGGTGGCGTCGCAACTCAAATCCAAGGCCAAGGGGGGCAAATCGAAGGCCGATTTTGACAGCTTGTTCAATGATTGAGCGAAGTGATTGAACTTTGAGTGGGCGGCATGCGCGTTGCTTGCGCAAGAATGTTCTCGAATCAACAGGAATGAATGGATTCCCATTCGACCGGTGACGATGAATTATATAGAGCGAGTACTTGCGCAACGGACCGAAACTGGTAGATTGGATTTAACGACCGATGAGGAGATGCATTTGAAAAACCTTTAACAGGTTCACTAATGAAGGCTGCTCCCGATGGGTTGCGTCACTTGCCGTGACCCCCGTGTCAAAGCGGGGTAGCGAGGACTAGATACTCCCGGTGGCTCTAAATCGCCTTTAACGTAATGGGTCGGAAGCGTTTTTCAAATCAAATGCTCACATCGTGTCGCCGCCCCGCTCTTCGGAGTGGGGCGGGTTTTTTTTGGCGTTGAGAGTTGGCCAAGCAGGCAAAGCGGACACAGTGGATGGAGTTTCTAGCGGCTTCGAACTGTGCCGGTGACCGTCTTCGCGTAGTGGAAATAGCCGTGGCTTTCGAGCAGGTCGTGGTGGCGCTCAAAGACGGTGTACATTGCATCCTCGCCATCCGGGCGGTGGGTGGCGACACCATCCATGAACGACTCGATCATATACGCGATCGCCTCGACAGACGCTGCCGTCGGCGGCAAAGAACGTCCCTTGCGCACCGAGAGATGTCCCGCGGCATCCACTTCGATAGAGGCCAGCGCCGGATTACGCGTAATCGCTACATCACGAGCGGACCGCCAGCC
>JACRMA010000044.1:0-24190 GCA_016235085.1 Candidatus Zixiibacteriota bacterium | reverse complement strand
CGGGTTGAAGCCGTGTGCTCCCGCGGCGCCTCTGCCGGCGCCACGTTCTGCCGTGTCTTGAGTGGCGATCATCCGCGCGACCGTGGGGAGCTTGGAACTGACCACCGTCTGGAACAGCGTCTCGTCGATATCGGGCAGGGTTGTGACAAAGAGCAGGAATTCGGGCTGATTGATCAAATGTACCGTCACGCGATCAAAACGGAGTTGCAGGCGGGAGAACCCGCGCAACCGTTGATAGGCCGCGGTCACCATCTTGAGCAGTTCCGACGTGTGGCGCTCGGTGAACGCCGCCGGAAAGAGATGCTCGGCGCGCCCGTCACGTTTGACCATGACGGCAACACCGGTCACGCCAGAGACGGCGCGGATGTCACGCAGTACTGTTCGCACTGAACGCCGCCTCAAATAGTTCGGGGAAATCCTTGCGCAAGTGCTCAACTGTGGCCGACGGATCGGTCAGGATCCCGAAAGCCCGGCTGCCAATGCGCGCCGTTATCAAATTCTCCGCTCCAAATCGCACCAGGCCATAGCGGAAATCGCCGACCCGGATGACCTTCGGCAGGCCGAAGACCAGGGCGCCCAACGCCACAAACTCGCGGTCCCAGTCGGCCACGACATCGCGGAAGTGCTTGCGATGCGTAATCGCCCCAGCGTCATCAAACTCGTACAGACCGATGACATACGGCACCGACTGGAGCACCTCTTCGATGGTGTCCGCAATCGTCGGCGCGTCGTAGCCGTCCGTAGCCGGGGTCGCAGAAGGCGCATCGAGAAATTCATCGGCGCGGCTGGCGATCAGGTCCATCGTCGCCTTATGCTGCGCGGCGATGAAAGCATCGAGCTCGGCACGGCCTTCATCGGTCGTGAGATCGCCGGTCCACTCTTTATCGGCCTTGTGGATTGTCCGGCCATCCAGGACAACGGAGGAGGACACGCGCGGACGGGGTCGATGGGCAAACTCCGTCTGCACCTGGAAGAGTTTATCGTTCTTCTGGTAGCTTCCCAGTTTTCCCTGGGCGATGTAAGCGATTGGTTCCATAAGACTCGGCACTGGCGGGGCGTCGCCATCGGATCAGCCCAACGTCCCGCGTGGTGACCCCGGGCCACAAGCCTGCCTTCAGGGTCCCCTTTAGTTTATCGTGAGATTTCCCGATTGGTTTATAATGATGGCTACTAATGGCGGTTATCGGGCAACTGTTACGGCTGAGGGGCACCTGGTCGACTCAGGGGTTCTCTCCGAAGCCATGGACCTGATTGTTCGCGGCGGGGCCGCCTTTGCGGTCAAGCGCTTCGACCTTGGATCGACCAATCTCCAGCCCAGCCAAGCAGTTATCGAGGTTTTGGCCCCAAACCAGGGCAGTCTGGACACTGTCCTGGACCGGCTGGTCCGGCTGGGATTCTACTCCGCAGACCTTCGTTCTCCCCAAACCAGGCTTTCCAAGAAAGATGGGACGGCTCCGGTCGAGTTTTACTCCACGACCAATCACGCGACCGAGGTCTTCATCGAGGGCCGCTGGCGCCGGGTGAAGAATCAGAGAATGGACGCGGTGATCGTGATCAGTCCTGATGGACGAAACCTGAGCTGCCGCAAACTGCGTGACGTGAAACGCGGTGACCGGATTATCTGTGGGCATGAAGGGATCAGAATTCTGCCGGAGTTCAAAGAGCGTGACCGATCCGACTTCGCCTTCATGACCAATGATGTTTCCTCGGAAAAGAAGGTCGAGTGGGTCGTCGGTCGCGTGGCGGAGTGGATCCGGAATCGCAAAGGGAAGCTCGTGGTGGTGGCTGGTCCGGTCGTGATCCATACCGGCGGCGTGGAGCCGTTGGCAGAAATTATCCGGGGCGGCTGGGTCGATGCCCTGCTCGCGGGGAATGCGCTGGCAGTGCATGATGTGGAACGCGCCCTCTTCGGCACCTCGCTGGGGGTCGACACCAAGACCGGCCTGCCCGTCGACAACGGCCATCAGCATCACATGCGAGCGATCAATGCGATTCGTCTGGCCGGGGGATTGAAGCAGGCCGTGCAGAAAGGGCAGCTCCGCAACGGGATCATGCACGCGTTGATCACACGCAAGGTCCCTTACGCGCTGGCGGGTTCGATTCGCGACGATGGGCCGTTGCCCGAAGTGATCACCGACAGCAATCGCGCCCAAGAGGCGTACTCCCACAATCTCGAGGGCGCGGAGATCGTACTCATGCTGTCTTCGATGCTGCATTCGATTGCCGTGGGGAATATGCTGCCATCGTGGGTCAAGACAGTTTGTGTTGACATCAATGCCCAGGTTGTGACCAAACTGGCCGACCGGGGCTCCCACCAGGCTATCGGGTGTGTCACCGACGTGGGTCTCTTCCTACACCTCCTGCGCGACCGGATTGAAAGTAAGGGGAAATAGGTCCTATAGGACCTCTTGGACCTATCCCGCGAATGACAACTCGCAGTTGTTCAACGAGTTCTGCTTTCGGAGCCATGTCGACGGCTGGCAAGATGACCATCAGCGCCGCGAAGGCCCCCACATCGTGGGTAGGTAATTGCAAGGGACACAAGATATTGTGATTTTATGATGAGGAAATTCACTTTTTTGATTGACAGGGTTCTCCCCCGCGTCTACTCTGGCGCCTGCATTGACCGCACGCTTGGCACTGAGATGCCCGGCAGTCAGTAGACAAATAACGACGGGAAGTCGTAAATATTAAGGGGAAGGGTCGGAGTGTCGCCATTGGGCGCGCTGCGTCTCAGGGAGGAGTTATGTTCGAAAAGACACCAGTGCTGCCGCAAAATGCGCTTCGCGTCCTCGAGCGCCGCTATCTAAAGAAAGACGCCGACGGCCGGATTTCGGAGACCCCGGCGGAATTGTTCCACCGGGTGGCGAATGGAATCGCTGCGCCCGACGCGAATTACGGAGCGACCCCCGAACAATTGCGCAAGACCGCCGAGAGTTTCTATCAGGCGATGGTTGACCGCGAATTCATGCCCAACTCGCCGACCCTGATGAACGCCGGACGGCCGCTCGGCCAGTTGTCGGCCTGTTTCGTTCTTCCGGTGGGCGACTCGATGGAGGAGATCTTCGAAGCGATCAAGAACGCCGCCTTGATCCACAAGTCCGGCGGCGGTACCGGATTCGCGTTTTCGCGTTTGCGACCGCGCAACTCGGTCGTCGCGTCGACCTCGGGTGTCGCCTCGGGTCCGGTGTCGTTCATGAAGGTCTTCAATTCGGCCACCGAAGCGGTCAAGCAGGGTGGGACGCGGCGCGGCGCCAATATGGGGATTCTGCGCGTCGATCATCCCGATATCGAGGAGTTCATTTCGTGCAAGGATGATCTAACCCAGGTCACCAACTTCAACATCTCAGTCGCCATCACCGACGAATTCATGGATGCGGTGGAAGCCGGCCGGCATTACCCGCTCTACAATCCCTCGACCCGCCGGCCGTATGAGGCCAATGGCGTTGTGCAGACATTGGATGCGCGCAAGGTCTTCACCGCGATTGTCGAGCATGCCTGGCGCACCGGCGAGCCGGGAATCGTCTTCATCGACCGCATCAATCAGAACAACACGACCAACCGGTTCGAAGAAATCGAAGCGACCAATCCCTGCGGCGAGCAGCCTCTCCCCCCCTATGATTCGTGCAATTTGTCGTCGATCAATCTGGGCACGGTTGTAAAGGAAGAGTTACCGGCGACGTACGACCGGCGCCGCCCGGCGGACGGGATCGACTGGGACAAGCTCACGCAACTGGTCAAGCTCGGGGTCCATTTCCTCGATAACGTGATCGACGCCAACAAGTATCCCATCCCGGAGATCGCCGCGCAAACGCGCCGCAACCGGCGTATCGGGCTCGGCGTTATGGGCTGGGCCGACATGCTGGTCAAGCTCGGTGTCCGGTACGATTCCGAGGAAGCCTTCGAGCTGGGCGATCAGGTGATGTCGCACGTTCATTCGCAGGCGCGGATGTACTCCTCCGAGCTGGCCACGTCGCGCGGCAAATTCCCCAACTGGGAAGGATCGATCTTCTCCGATGAGGGTGTGGCGATGCGCAATGCGACCGTCACGACTGTGGCGCCGACCGGGACGATCTCGATCATCGCGGGCTGTTCCTCCGGCATCGAGCCGTTCTTCGCGGTGTCGTTCGTGCGCAATGTGATGGAAGGAACCAAGCTGATTGACGTCAATCCGCTCTTCGAGCAGATTGCCAAGGAGCGCGGCTTCTACTCTCCCGAACTGATGGAGAAGATCGCATCCCGGAATTCCATTCAGGACTTCGACGAGATTCCGCTCGACGTGCGCGAAGTATTTGTTACCGCCATGGACGTTTCGCCCGAATCGCACATCCGCATGCAGGCAGTCTTCCAGAAACATTGCGACTCGGCAGTCTCCAAGACGATCAACATGCCGAGTACCGCCACAGCGGACGATGTCCAAACCGCCTATTGGCAGGCGTATCGGCTGGGTTGCAAGGGTGTGACGATTTACCGCGATGGTTCGCGTCCGGAACAGGTCCTTTCAACCGGCGCCACTCCCCAGATGTCGCACGCCGGGCACAGCGTTGCCGTTGCCGCGTCTGCGGCTCCCGTGGCGGTTGAGCCACCCAAGCCTGCCGCGCTCCATTCACCCAGCGCAGGTGCAGCCACTCCGGCGGTCGGTCCAATCGAACGGCCTGAAGTCCTGGAAGGTTTCACGGAGAAGATCAAGACTGGCTATGGCAATCTGTATGTCACGGTGAACATGTTCGAAGGCAAACCGTTTGAGGTGTTTGCGTCGATCGGCAAGTCCGGTTACTCGACCATGGCCGATACCGAGGCGATCTGCCGTCTGATTTCGCTGGGGCTGCGGTCGAGAATCCCGGTAGCGCAGATCGTCAAGCAATTGCAGGGAATCGGCGGCTCGCAGCCGATCTTCGAACGTCGCGGCGTGGTGTTTTCAATTCCTGACGCGATCGCAAAAGTGATGAACGATCACTTCGGCAACGGCAACAAACTCACCAAAGCACCCGACATCTCCAAGGAGCACTGCCCCGACTGCGGCGGTATGCTGGAATTCGAGGAAGGGTGCGTGCTGTGCCGTGGGTGCGGGTATTCGCAGTGCTAAATCAGAAACGTTAGAATTTTCCGAATAACAAAAGCCCCGCGCGATTGGCGCGGGGCTTTTGCGTTGGCACAGCTGACCTGGAATCAATGACGCTACTTGNAGATCTCTCACATCCACGATCCCGTCATTGTTGAGATCCCACGACGGATCAGATGAAGTCTTCCCTTTTCCGTAGAGATACTCCAGCAACTGCGTTGTTGTGGCCTTGCTAGACAGGGTCGGCACATGAGATTGATTTAGGCCCAGATCGGCCATGGCCGCATCAAGCACATCCCACGCGCCGGGGCGTTCCATTTGTGAGAGCGGGAAGTTGAGCAAGACCACGCGGCCCTTGCCGACGTTGCGCCTTAGGCCAATCGGTTTACCCTCAAACGAGGATGTATCCGGAAATCCCGCATGGTAGGTGTAGAGTACTTCGGAATCGGCAATAGAGTCCATCACGCCGACGGCGGGGACAATACCACCACCCAATAGGAAACAGCGGTAATTGTCGATCATTCCGAAGATCGGATCACTTAGTGCACGGGCGCTGTCACCCATCAGACTGGGGTAACCCGTCGCGACGGAAATAGCCTGGCGAAACTGCACTGAGGGCCGGCAGACATCGCCTGACGGCCAGATCGCCTCGACTCGTTCCACACCAACGCCGAGAATTCTCTTGGCAAAGCTCTCATCGTTGAAAGTGTTGACGATGACCGAGTGGACGCTCCAGCTCCGAAGGAGATTGCTCAATCGCGATGCAACGTAGCGGCCAATCAGAACGCAGCGTCCACCTTGCGTGATATACTGGCTAATCGCCTCGGAGTTGACCGGTGGTTCATAACCTCCGCCGGCCTCCTCCCACACACAAACCAATCTTCGGTAATGTGATAGTGGTTCCAGGCTGATAGGGTTACTGGTCATGATGACCAGAGTGTCAAAGCCAGCTTGGGTAGCCCAATCAAAGTAGAATGACCGGGTTGAATCGGCCTTAACCAAGGCTCCAGACACTGGCCGATCATGCACAAAGATTACCACCGCTCCTCCGCGATCGAACGCCATCGGGATTACCGTGTCCTTGGGTGATCGGGATCCCTCGAGCCCGAGAGCGTTCGTGACCGATGCCGAATAGGCATACCATTTCCCGGACACGGTCCCGGTATCGATGAACTCGGCTCGCAGTTCATTTACCAGCGGTGGCGGGAGCAGGGTGTTTGGCGGTCTTGCGGATGCAGCCTCGGTGCGGCACAGTGGTGCCAGCTTGGACGCAGTGGGTGATAATGCGATTTGGGCATAGAGAGTGTCTTGGTACGGAATGCTCCGACGGCGATAGATGTTGAGGTACTGCAGCGGGGAGAATCCGGGAGGCTGGACGGGAACAGACCACTTGAGTCGAACATGCTCGCCATCTCCCTCTGCCGCCAGCGTGGGTACGACGCGCGGCCATCCGGCCGTCACCACGACCGGTCGTGATTTCGATCCCTCAACTCCCGAGGTGTCGACCGCCGCGACGGCGTATTCGTAGGTTTGAAGGCGGGAGACGTTCAAATCTGCCGCCATGCGCAGGTCGGGAGTTGTGGTATTCAGGAACTCCCAGGCGCCGTCAGAGCCGCTAACACGCCTGTAGACCCGGTATCCGCTCACAGGTTGAAATGGCGCGGCGCTCCAGTTGAGCAAAATCGTCGTGTCACTAAGTGGTTCGGCGCTGATATCGACGGGTGCTCCGCCGACCGGAACGAATCCATTCGAGTAGATGCGCCGCGCCGCTTCCGCGTTGCGGATCAGATCGCCGAAATACAAGCGGTCGTAATATGGTTGTGGATCGAGCGCACTGAAGTAATTCCTGAAATCGTGCGGGTTTTGATGAACCGAATCCCCGGCAACGAAAGCGAATGCCACAGTGGCCGAATCTCCGGGCGAAAGGTGAAACGGCCCCAGGGACAGCAGAAATCGCGAGTCGGCACCCGCCGCAATGCCCGCCATCCTCGCCGTGGGACGTAGCCATGGCTCGTACATTGAATCGACCGCCACCCACATCTGATCGAAGAGAATCGAATCGCCTGCCATCCGGGCGAAGCGTTGCCGGTCTCCTCGGGGCGCGGTTGGAGGCCCCGCCAAGCTGGGATCGATTGCGGGGCCCCAGCCCGACTCATTCAACGTCCACCAGCTAAACGTGGTGCAGCCGGGAGCAGGATCAATTCGCAACGGTACCAGTCCAAATGCACCACGTACCGAGGAGTTGTCCCAAGCCGTATCCGGGCCTGGATCGCCATCGTTGTCCATTGAGTAGGCGATCCCGGCAGTTCGCAAGTATCCGCTGAGGTCGTCCTCTGCCCCCCCGCGCCCGGGATGCCGATTGTAGACGTCACTGTCGATACAGAAACCGACGAAGGCGCTGTCGATCACCGCCGTTGAGATGTTGCGGATGATGTAGCGGGCGATGATGAAGTCGTCATAAGGCGGACTCAGCCACGAATAGGACGTCTGCATAATCTCCAAGCCTAATGGCTTGTGGGGTCGGTTCTCGAATTCGTCCCGATCGAATGAGACCAGCGTATCGAAATACCGGCAGTCAAGCTGCTGCTGGCTTTGGGCGTTTGGGTCCCAGAATGGCGAGTCGGTCAGATTGGATGATTCGCGGATCGAATCAAATCCATTGAACTCGTCTCTTTGGACGCTCAACGCATCGACGGCGTTGCTGACCAATGTGTCGCCGGCGACAATTCCCCCGATCCACAGTCCGCTTTGGTACAAGTATGCATTAGAGCTCCCGGCGGGGAACTCAAAATAGGGCGATCCTTCGGACAACGAAGGGAAGGTCACCGGGCGGTAGCGCAGATCAGCGGGGATGTAGGCCCAAGGGATAATCCCGTAATTCGTGATCCCCATGCTGAGATTCCCGGCGACTTGAAGCTTCCCGTAGCGAAGTGAGGTTGTGTCCGCCTGCCCAATTGCTGCTTCTTGTGAAGTTTCAGGCGATATGTGCGGGTTTGCTCCTGTGCCAAGCAGCAGGCAACAGGAGATCAGGAGAATTCTGTCTCGACAGCGTCGTAACCAGAGGGCTAACCCTCTGCCGCATACCAGCTTCATGTCCGCGTCCTTCCCAGAGCGGGAGCCGTCCGTTTGGGACCAGCCAGACAGCTTCCCGGTGATCTACACTTGGAAATGAGGAATATTCCCGAGACAAGTATTCGATGGCAACCCAGCCCCATCTTCATGTGTCTTATCTTGTGAGGCCGGGCTAACCATCGGCTGGAGGGACGTCGAGAGAATGGTGAATTACGATCAGAGGGCGCGATTCGAGGAGCTGCTGCAGCCGATCCACGAAGCCGCGATTCGCTACTGCCGCCGGTTGTGCACGACACGGCAGGACGCGGAGGACCTCTATCATGACGCCATTCTGGCCGCGTGGCACGGACTTCCCGGATTGAGGAACACTCAAGACGGGTTCAAATCCTGGTTCTTTCGGATCATCACCAACACGTTTCGCAACCAGCTCCGGCGCCGGCGCTGGCGGCAACTTTGGCTGGGGAAACGATCCGATGAGACCGGGGAAGCCGGCGCGCTTGGCGCGGCGGGTCCGGCGGCGTCGACCGATCCACGGGGGGCGCTCGATGCACGCCGCTGGCTGGACCGGGCCATGGCCGGTCTGACCGCGGAGGAACGCGCCCTGGTCGTTCTGAATGAGCTGGAGGATTACGGCGTCGCTGAGATCGCGCGCATCTGGGGAGCCAAAGAGGGCACGATCAAGTCGCGGTTGTCCCGGGCCCGGGACAAGATGCGGCAGACAATCTCGCGCTCCCAGACTGCCGGTCAGACAGTCACGGAACCCGGAGGGAAGGTGTACTATGCAATGCAACCAAACCAAACAACTGCTGAATAACCGCGAGCGGACCGACGATCCCGCCCTATTGGATCACATCGGCGAGTGCGCCTCCTGCCGGAAACTCTGGGAAGCGGAACGGGTTCTGCGCAGCAATCTGGCGCAGACGCGTGCGGCCGGACCGGAGCCGGAGGCGACGTGGGGATCGGCCGGGATGTGGATTAATCGGACCATCAACGAACACGAGGATACCACGATGAAATCACTGTTGCGTCACCCATTCATTACGCGACCGCGGCGCTGGGGCTGGAGCCTGGTGGCGGCAAGCGTTGCACTGGCGTTTTTGGTGCTGGTGCCATTTGCCTATGAACACACGGTCGGCACTCAGCTCACAATCAGCTCGGCTGATCCAGCGATGAGCAAGATCGATCTGAACGCGATCAAGTCGCGTCTGGCCGACAAAGGATTCGGCGACGTCACGGTCGCCTCGTCGGTGTCGCCGGTCGGACCGTCGCTCGTGTACTATGTTCACGGTTCATCGGCCGATGCGTCGAATGCGTTTGCCGCGACGCGCGACCTGGTCCCGGCGGCGGCCGCCAACGGAAGCGTGTCGATCGAACCCTGGCGTGTGCGTGAGTCGGGGAGTCTGCTGGCCCAGATCAGCGCTCGTGTCTTCGAAGTCCATGTGACCTCCGAGGGGAAGACCGACGCGCAGGTCACCGACGAGATCCGTTCGCAACTGGCCTCGCAGGGAATGCAGGTCCAAAACCTGACCTACACACGCGATCCGGTCACCGGCGAGACGCGAGTCCAGATTGAAGGCGCCACCACCACATCAGGCGGCGAGGCGCAGATCAAGGTCGAGGAGGTGCGCCAGGGTGCTTCAGCCGACGGCCAGTTCCAGACGCAGATTAATGTCGCGGCGCCGGACAAGAACCTGAGTGACGCCGAGAAGATCGCGCAGGTCAAAGAGCAGCTCGCCAAGCAAGGCATCACCGACGCCGAAGTCACGATCAAAGACGGCAAGATCGAAGTCACGGCGCACAAGAAGATTCAGTAGCGTTCTTCACCAGCAAGAAATCGACGGCGCGGCGAATTGAGATTCGCCGCGCCGTATCGTTCTACGTCGGTTTCATTCAGTTCAAACTGAGGAGTGGAGGGAGGGCGAGGCTCCTGCCGAGCCATGACTCCGCGCGGGTACAAGGCTCGGCAGGAGCCTCGCCCTCCCACGCGGTTACGCTGCATGCGCTGTCAGACCGGCAACGCGGCGATCTTGTTGATTCCGGCCAGGGCGGCGACTTTGTAGCACTCAGCCAGCGTCGGATAGTTGAAGACGGAGTTGACGAACACGTCGATCGTGCCGTTGTGCGCGAGTACCATCTGGCCGATGTGCACCAACTCTGTGGCGCCCTCGCCGATGATATGCACGCCCAGAAGCTGGCGTGTCTCCTGATGGAACAGAAGTTTCAGGAAGCCGGTCTGGTCGCCGATGATCTGCCCGCGCGCAATCTCGCGATAGGGTGCGACACCGACTTCGTACGGGATGCAGTCGTGTGTGAGCTGTTCTTCGTTTTTCCCAACATAGGAGATTTCGGGAATTGTGTAGATGCCGTAGGGAAACAGGTGCGACATCGCCTCGGAGCCGACGCCGAGTGCGGCACACGCGGCCAGACGGCCCTGCTCCATCGAGGTGGACGCGAGTGAAGGAAACCCGATCACATCACCCGCGGCAAAGATATGGGCGACGCTGGTGCGGTAGTGCTTGTCCACAGGGATGCGGCCCCGGTCGTCGGTAATCAGCCCTGCAGAACTCAGATTGAGCGCGTCGGTGTTGCCAATGCGGCCGGCCGCATAGAGAAGCGTGTCGGAGACGATGGTCTTGTTGCTCGCCAGGCGCGCCACGGCGTGGCCGTTGTTGTCGATGGTCACACCGGACACTTCCTCGCCGAGCCGGAATGTGGTTTGCATCGAGCGCATGTGATAGCAAAGCGCGTCGACGAGCTCCTTGTCGACAAAGTCGAGCACCCGCTCGCGTTTCTCGACCAGACACACTTGCACCCCGAGCGCGGAAATGGCGCAGGCATATTCTATGCCGATGACCCCACCGCCCACGACGGTGGTTGTCTTGGGCAGTTGGTCGCGTTTCAAACTCCACAACTGGTCGGTGTCGAAGATCACTTCGCCGTCGAATGGAATCTGACTGGGGCGGGCGGGACGTGTGCCGGTGGCGATCACGACGCGTTCCGCCTCGATGTCATATGTCTCGTTGGCGGCTTTGATGCTTAGGACGTGTGTGTCCTTGAAGGATGCCTCGCCGGTCAGCACTTCGACACCGTTGCGCTGAAAATGAGAGCGGAAGACGTCGATTTCGTGCTCGATCACATGATCGACGCGAAAGCGCAGATCGGAGAAGGTGATCTTGTCTTTGACGCGATACGAATTGCCATAGAGTCCGCGCTGACGAAAGCCAGTGAGATACATGACCGCCTCACGCAGGGTCTTGCTGGGAATCGTTCCGGCGTTGAGCGCCACTCCGCCGACGGTGCTGCGGCGCTCGATGATCGCGACGGAATTGCCGAGCTTGGCGCCCTGGATGGCGGCGTGGTGTCCGGCCGGCCCGGAACCGATAACGACCAGATCATATCGACGCATGGCGAGTTGCCCCCCTATCGCAATTGCAAATGGTCTTCATGTTCATAATTACGGCAGTCCTGGGGCTCGGGAACAGGCAAAAGTGGACGAGGTGGACGGGACAACGGATCAGCCGCAGACGTCGAAGCATTTCGCAACCAGCAGGTCGCGGATGCGGCGGGACGACGCCAGCACTTCTTCCGGCGGGTATTTCAGTTCGCTCGTGTAGTACTGGGCGAGATTGGTGATTCCCAACCGTTCCATCTCCTGCGCGATCTCGCCACCGAGCGACCGGTAACGCTCCCAGCCTTTGATTTCACGGTCGGCGTAGATACGCAGGAATTCTTCGTCGGTCGCTTGCTTGTATTTCTCGTTGTGGATGTAGGCAGCCAGCGGCAGCCGGTCACGTTTGACCGGCGTCTCGTCGGGCACACCGACAACAATGCTGGTCACGGGGAAACACGTTTCGGGAAGCTCGAGGAATTTGGAGATACGGTCGCAGGAATCCAGAGTGGTTCCAAGGTAGCAGATTCCCAAGCCGTGTGACTCGAATCCCAACGCCACGGATTGGGCGAGAATGATGGCATCGAATGCCGCCACGAGGAATCCTTCGAAATTGTTGAAGTTGTCGCGCGCGCCGCGAAGTCTGAGCCAGCGGCGGGTACGGTAGACGTCGGCGCAGAACGTGACGAGCAACGGCGCCTGCTCGATCATCGGCTGATCGAAATGCATCCTGCAAAGTTCCGCTTTGCGTGCTTTATCACGGGTGAGAATCAGCGCGTACCCATTGAGATTCCCCGATGACGATGAGCCTGCGATGGCATCCTGCAACACCTGATCGATGAGCTCCTGGCTGATCGGGTCGGACTTGTACTTTCGGATCGAACGATGCGAGCCCAAGAACCGGGAAAATTCGTGGGCGAATGAGTTGTCCATTGGGGCCTCGTGAGTAGAATCGTCCGAAGTCGTGAATGCGACACGCAGTTGTCAAGTTACACATCATGACTTGGAATCGCAAGGGAGGGCAAGGCTCCTGCCGGGCCATCTTCCCGCGCGGGGAGCATGGCTCGGCAGGAGCCTCGCCCTCCCTCCCGGTTGATGACCTCTCCGAATTTGCCGCTGTGCATGGGTTGACAAAACCGGCGACTCAGCCTATTTTTTGAGAGATAACGATCGCTCCTCCCCTTTGAAGGAGAAGATGCCATGTGGGGGAATATGATTTTCAAAGCAGGTTCGCTGGCCATTGTGATGCTGGCGCTGAGCGTACCCGCGGTCGCGCAATGGGGTGATCCGCTCCTGGACCTGAATTACGGCACACGGCCCGCGTGTCCGTTCGAGTGCGATTCGGTGACGTTGCTTGTTTCCGGTTCGGTCAGCAGTACCAGTTGGCAGGTCCCCAAACTGATGAGCACCGAGCGTGTGGGAGATTCATTCTGCGTGCGATTTGATGTCGTCTATAATCCCGATCCGGCGTTACCAGTTGTGGTGCCTTTTGATCTGAAAGTGCCGCTCGGCATGTTGCCCGAGGGGAAATACAAGGTGATCTACATCTTTTATCTGGACAATCCGCTTTCCACCATGCCCATGATCCCGACGGTCGTGGACACGTTTCGGTTCTATGTCGCGCCGCCGGGAGATCAGAATTGCGATTCAACGGTCGATGTGCTGGATCTCACGAACTTGATTGATGTCGTCTTCAGCGGCCGGGCAGCGCCCGATCCCGAGGACCGGGATGATTTGAACTGCGATGGCGCCGCCGACGTCATGGACGTCATTGGCCTCATCAATTACTCATTCCTGAATTCCACAATCTGCCATCCCTGCCGGGTCGGGCCGCGACCGCTCGCATTTGCCTGGCGCTGGGTGCGTTCGGTTGGTGGAATCGCGGGTGTCGTGCGGACACCCGAGTCGGTCGGATACAATCAGACCAACATCTACCGCATGGACATGCAATTCGAAATGTATCACGACAGCACGCTGGTGGTCCGCACACCTTACTCGGTGCACTTCGAGCAGCTTCCGCCGTTCCCCGGCGGTTTTGTGATTCACTACCGTGATACAGACATGATCCCGCAACTCATCGAGAGCGTCACGCCCGACACACTCAAGCTGATGGACATGTGCATCGACTGCTATGAGTGGGTGTTTGTACGGGTGCGGTAGAAAGACCAGTTCGGGATTCGAAAGAAATGTGGAGTGCGGCGACGTGTCGCCGCACTCCATAAAAGGCAAGGGGCTCCGAAGAGCCCTTGGCCCCACCTCTGATTGAATGGACCCAGTCACGCTGCAAAGACAACGGTGACTACACCAGCGTAATCGCGAACAAAAGCTCAATTAGCACGTGTCGCAACGGAGCGGCTGTGACTTCGCATGTGCCACGGGTGCCACTCGCTGCGGCTACTGATTATACCTCTCCTTGTAGGCCTTGCGCAGCGCTTCGGCCTCGGCCGGCGACAGTCCCTCCATCCAGCGATGCTCCGGTTGTGTGAGCATCTCCGCCACGCGTTGCGCGTACTTCTTGCCCATCGCCGGGCTTTGCTTCTCCGCGGCTTCGACGACGGCAGGGAGGAACTCGGTATAGAAGTGCTTGGATACTTCGTACATCCCGTGCCAATGGGTATAGTCCGGGCCCATCATGCTGGCGCCGTGGCGTGCCCGGCGGCCCTCGTGGTGCCAGAGTTCCCAAAAGACCCATTGCACCCGATGTTCGAAGGGCGCATCCGCCTTCAAGACACTGTCGGATTTGAGGTCATCCATGATCTTCTGTGCCGGGATGGCGAATTTGGTGTTGTAAAGTCCGACGAGACTGTCGAACTGCTGATAGAAGCCATCGACAAATGTCCCACTGTGACAACTGGCGCAGGCCCCTTTCATGTTGGCGCGGCGCTGGTCCCACGTCACAATCTTCGCCACCGCGCGCCGGACAGTACGCGCCGTGAGTTTCTCGTTCTCCACGAAGTTCTCAATTGTCGGGATCGAGTCGCCGATCCTGGGTAGTGCTCGGGTGGCTGGTATGTCCTCCTTGAAGCCATCGGTATAGACCACCTGGTTCAGCTTGGTGGAGATGACGGGACGCAGCGTCCAACTGATGCGTTCGCCGACGTCATGGTTGTTTGCCTTCACTTCGCCATCGGGTGTCAGGTAGCTGGAGAGGTGGCAGGTAGCGCAAGTCGGGGCGGCGGAATAGTCGCGTCCGAGCACCCAGTCGCCCTCTTTGTCGAGGGCCATCTTGTCACGGTTGGCATAGAAGGCAATGCCATGCTTCGACTCATTGTAAATTTCAATCTGGGGATGATCGGGGCCCATATGGCACTTGCCGCAATTTTCCGGCGAACGTGAGAGTTTGGCTTCGAACGAGTGCCGGGAATGGCAGGCATGGCACGATCCTTTGGAACCGTCGGGATTCAGCCGGCCCATCCCGCTGTTCGGCCACGTCTCTGGGCTGATCACCGGGCGGTTCTCTTTGCCAGTGTGGACAATCTGACCTTTGGCGTCACGTTCAAAGCGGATGATGCTGCCGTGGCATTGGAGGCAGCCGTTGACCGCATCGGCGTTGTTTCCGGGAAGTCCGGCGATCTTCTCGGCGAGGACATTATCGAGACTCGCCAGAATTTCCCCGGCGCGCGCGTGGTGGCTGCGCGAGAACTCTGCCACTTCACGATCGTGGCAGGTGCCGCAGTCCCTGGGGGTCACCAATGTGGAGACCCAGGTGCCTTCATGTTTCCACGCATCGGGCTCACCCTCACTCGCACCATGGCAGTCGGCACAGCCGATGCCCTGCACGGCATGGCGCGATCGCTCCCATTCCATTACCAGCGCTGGGTTGTGCTTCTTGTGGCACTCGACACAGGCTTTGCTCCCGGCGCTGACTTCCGGTTTGCTGTTCGTCTGAGCACTGAGCCGAGTTGTCCCGCTTGTGAGCCCAATTGCCACGATTGCGGAGATTCCGGCCGTGACTGCGATGAAACCGCGCCTTCTGGATTGTTCCATGACCCCTCCTGTGAGCTACTGCAACCGTGCGAAGCGGATGCCGCTGCAATCCTGCCAAAGCCCGGTGAATTACGCGTACACCAACACCACACCTCAAATTACGGGGGGCTGAAAGCCCCTTGTCCGCACATCCGATGTGATTGCAGCAATCCGATTGCTTAGATAAACAGCGGTGCCAGCACGAGCGTGATCGTCGAGAGCAGCTTGATCAGCACGTGCAGGGACGGACCGGCGGTGTCTTTGCAGGGATCGCCGACTGTGTCGCCGACCACCGCGGCTTTGTGCGCGAAGGAACCCTTGCCGCCAAACATGCCGGTCTCGATCCATTTCTTGGCATTGTCCCAGGCGCCGCCGCCGTTATTGAGCATGGTCGCGACCAGGATGCCGACGATTGTGCCGGCCATCAAAAGCGCCGCGACGGCCTCAGCGGCGATGAGCGGATCTTCGGGGGTGATGAATCCCCGGAAGGACAACCCCACGACAATCGGCATGCCCACCGCCAGGAGACCCGGCAGGATCATCTGCTTGAGCGCGCCACGGGTCACGATATCGACGCAACGTCCGTAGTCGGGCTTCTCGGTCCCCTTCAGAATCCCCGGCTTCTCTTTGAACTGAGCGCGGACGTCGTTGATAACGTAGTAGGCCGCCTTGCCGACCGCACGGATGGCAAGTGCCGAGAACAGAAAGACCAGCATGGCGCCCAACAGTGCGCCGACGAAGACGACGGGCTTGGCGATGTTGACACCATGGAACGGCTGGCCGGTGTAGTTCGTGATTTCATCCATGTACGCCGAGAAGAGCAGGAAGGCTGCGAGTGCCGCTGAGCCGATTGCGTATCCCTTGGTCAGCGCCTTGGTCGTATTGCCCACGGCGTCGAGACGGTCGGTCTTCTTGCGGATTTCCTCCGGCTGCTGGCTCATTTCGATAATGCCGCCGGCGTTGTCGGTGATCGGACCAAAGGTGTCCATCGCCAGAATGTACGCGGCGGTGGCCAGCATCCCCATGGTCGCGACTGCCGTGCCGAAAAGGCCCGCACCAGGTATCGCCGCGTTACCGAGGAAATAAGAGGAGAGAATCGCAATCGAGATCGCAATGACCGGCAGCGCCGTGCACTCCATGGCAACGGCCAGACCGGTAATGATGTTGGTCGCCGGACCTGTTTGACACGACTCGGCAATCTCCTTGACGGGACGGTATTTGTACTCGGTGTAGTACTGCGTGATGTAAACGAATGCCACCGAAGTTAGAACTCCGATGATCCCGCAGAGGAAGAAGTACATCCAGGCGTTGGGATAATTGTCGGTGTGCAGCAGCCAGCGGGTGGCGATACCGAATCCGATCATCGCCAAAATTGCAGCCACGTAGTATCCCCGGTTCAGGGCCTGCATGGGATCACCGTCTTCTTTCGTTTTGACCACCATCACACCGACGATGGAGGCGATAATCCCAAAGGCACGGGCGATCAGCGGGAAGAGCATTAACCCCACCGATCCGGCAGCGAAGACGACTCCCTGCTTGGAGGCGGCCATCGCCAGTCCCGCTCCGAGAATCATCGCGCCAATGTTTTCGGCTGCGGTGGACTCGAACAGATCGGCGCCACGTCCCGCGCAGTCGCCGACGTTGTCGCCCACCAAATCGGCGATCACGGCCGGGTTGCGGGGATCGTCTTCCGGAATGCCGGCTTCGACCTTGCCCACCAGGTCAGCACCGACGTCCGCCGCCTTGGTGTAGATACCGCCACCAAGCTGGGCGAACAGCGCCACGAACGATGCGCCGAAACCGTACCCGACAATCATCAGGGGAATCTTTTCGAGGGCCACTGAGGTGGTCGCACTGACCAGCCAGTAAAGACCGCCGACACCGAGCAGGCTCATGGCCACGACCAGCAGGCCTGAGACTGCGCCGCCACGAAGGGCAAGCTTAAGGGCATCGTTGAGGGAGCGGGTCGAGGCGCTGGCGGTGCGGATGTTGGAGCGGATTGAGATCCACATACCAATGAAGCCGGCAATCCCAGAACAGAGCGCGCCCAAGACGAATGAGAGAGTGATCCACCACGCGAGGGCCATGCGTGAGTCGACGGGATCAAAATCATGATGCCCTCGGACAAAGCCGTAGAGAACGAAGATCACGGCCGCCAGGAGAATACTCAGCTTGCCGATGGTCCCGTATTGGCGGCGCATGAACGCCTCGGCGCCCTCGCGGATCGCATCCGAGATGGCACGCATGGCCGGGGTGCCGGTATCATGACTTAAAACGTGGCGGGCCAACCAGATAACGAAGAGAAGGCCGCCGATACTGATGCCCATGATGAGGAGCATGTATCCGGTAATCGATTCCATGTGGTAGGTCTCCCTCCAAACTTCGGATTATGGGGTTTGTCCTGGAAGAGGGCGTTCGATGCCCCAATCCACCTCGCCCGCCGCGGCGGGGTCGCCGAATATAGCAAAACCGAAACCGGATCGAAAGCGATTTCCCCGGTCCATGGTGGCCCACCGGGGGCGAACGCGCCGAAGGCGCACACGGGGATGGTGGGGTCTACGCGCGCCGAAGCAACCCACCATCCGCCGTTCGCCTTCGGCGAACAGCTCCTGGTGGGCCACCACGCGTTCCCTCTTGGTGGGCGACCAACGACGGGGCAGGATGAGTTGTCAGACGCCAAAAAAAAGCCCCTCGGGGGTGGGTTCCCCGAGAGGCAGAAAGAGCTGTGACAGGAGATTTCTACTTGTCCTTTTTCACCACCGCTTCGATTTCAATTTGGATGTCCACATCATTGCCGACGACCAGGCCGCCCGTGTCGAGCAACCGGCTCCACTTCACGCCGTAGTCCATGCGGTTGATCTTCGTATGCGCGGAGAAACCGACACGTTTGCCACCCATCGGATCATCCATCGAGCCAATCAGCGATGCCGCCAGGGTGACCGGCTTGGTCGTCCCACGGAGGGTCAAGTCGCCCTGGATTTCCAATTGGCCATTCCCCTTGTCGGTCACCTTGGTGGACTTGAATGTCATTGTCGGAAAGCTGTCGGCGGCGAAGAAATCGCCCGATTTGAGATGGGCATCCCGCTTCTCGGCGTGGGTGTCGATACTCGAAACCTGGATGGTCGCATTAACCTTGGATTTCGACACATCACCCGGATCGTAGTCGACCGTGCCCTCGAACTGTTTGAATTCGCCCTTCACCTTACTGAGTCCCATGTGGGTGACCGCGAAGGTGACGCTGGAGTGGGTGGCGTCGATCTGGTAGGTGTCCGCGTGGGCAGTGACCGCAATCAGGAGTAAAGCAATCCCAGTAAGAAACAGCTTCTTGAACATCAGTTCTCCTCTCGTAGGTTCGATTTCATCTTCCGAATCAGATTTCCGGTGTTGAGCACATAATACCCTGAGTACGGTGCGATTGTTCCCTGATTGCCTGTTGGCAGGGGCGATGGACGGGACGCGATGGATCGCATCTTCCTGACCGACAAGCACATACGGAGCCTGCACACTCCGGCATTCGCACTTGCGGTCTTCCCGCCATGTCGCAATTGATAATCAAATTCAATACGCCAAGGGCTACCGCCACGTCAGCCGGCCTCGGGACGGGAATAGATGGGCATGGGGCTGGAGTCTTCGCCAAAGGTGATCTTACGCGCCACCAGCGCCAGATGGGCAGCGGCCATCAGATACGCCCACGTCGGGATCACCACCGCACTGCATCCCTGGATGTGGACGGTCTTGTCGCGGTAGGTTTCCCAGTCGATTTTGGCGAAGGCTTCACGCACGGTGGACTCGCGAATGATGCCACCTTCGGCGTATGAATCGAAATCAAATCGTGGCATGGCTCATCTCCCAACTACGATGAAGGGCGACCCGGACGGGCCGCCCACGAATATCCGATCATTCCCTTTCGGGCGATTCTCAGGCAGAGAACGATGATCCGCAACCGCACGAACGGCTGGCGTTGGGGTTGATAAACTTGAACCCGCCGCCGGTCAGGGACTGGACGAAATCCAGCGTTGTGCCCTGAAGATACAAGGCGCTCTTCAGATCGACGACGACCTTGACTCCTTTGATGTCGTAGACCTTGTCGAACTTATCGGTCTCGGTCTCGAAATTGAGGCTGTACTGGAGTCCTGAGCATCCGCCGCCCTGGACGCCGACGCGCAGGAAATGACCGGTGAGCTTTTCAGCTTCGATCAGGCGCAGAACCTCTGCGGCCGCCTTGTCCGTCAACTCGATGGCCGGGCCTGTGGTTTCCGGAATGTCAATCCCGGGTGCTGGTGTACTCGTTGTCTGATCCATCGTCCTCTATCCTTTCCTTTCTTATGAAGTTCAATTGCAAACGACTTTCTCTCAATTAACCCTGGTCGTGGCCGGCTGGCCCTTCTTCAATTCGTGAAGCGGCGACAGTGCGCGCAATCGCTTGACCGTCTCGACAATCTTCTCCGCGACATATTCAACTTCTTCGGCGGTATTGAACCGCCCCAGGCCGAAACGGATGGACGAGTGCGCCAGTTCCTCTCCCACTCCCACTGCTTTAAGAACATACGAGGGTTCCACGAGCGACGACGTGCATGCCGATCCCGAGGAGAGCGCCACGTCCTTCATCCCCATCAGCAGCGACTCACCCTCCACGTAGGCGAATGACATATTGAGATTGTTGGGCAGACGCCGGGTCGCGGAGCCGTTGAGATAGACTTCATCAAGTCCGGAGGTAATGATCTTCTTGAGCCGATCGCGAAGCGCGGCGAGCCTTGCGTTTTCCGTATCCATTTCGGCGACGGCTAGCGTGATCGCTTTCGCGAAACCGACGATCAACGGCACCGGCAATGTGCCGGACCGAAGGCCATGCTCATGCCCGCCGCCATCGATGAGCGGCGCCAGGCGAACACGGGGACGGCTCTGCCGTACATACAAAGCACCGATTCCCTTGGGACCGTAGATCTTGTGCGCCGTCATCGACATCAGGTCGATGGGATCTTCGCTGACATTGATCGGGAGCTTGCCGATCGCCTGCACGGCATCCGTGTGGAACGGGATGCCCCGTTCGCGCGCGAGCGCGCCGATTTCGCCAATAGGCTGGAGCGTCCCGATTTCATTGTTGGCACACATGATCGAAATAAGAATTGTGCGATCGGTGATCGCACGGCGGACGTCGGCGGGATCGATCAACCCCTCGGAGTCGACCGGCACATAGGTTACATCAAAGCCGATTCGCTCCAGTCGTGCGGCCGAATCCAGGACCGCCTTGTGTTCGATGCGAGAGGTGATGATGTGGTTGCCCCGGCTGGCACTGGCATCCGCCACACCCCGCAGAGCGAGATTGTCCGCCTCGGTGGCGCCGGATGTGAAGACGATGTCGCGGGCTTCGGCGCCGATGGCTCGCGCAATTTCCTTCCGTGCTTCTTCGACAGCGTTCTCGGCATCCCAACCGAATGCGTGATGGCGAGAGGCGGCATTGCCAAACCGCTCCGTGAAGAACGGCAGCATCGCCTCCAAGACGCGCGGATCGACCGGCGTCGTCGCGTGGTGATCCATGTAAATCGGCAGTTTCATCACGGGTGCCGTCTGCTCACGCAGGCTTATTCCTCTACCTCCCGCGACGGCTCGCCGCCGTCAGCAGGACTCTTGCCGTTTTCCCCACTCACTCCGGGGGTCGCAAGTTCCACACCGATCAAATCATTCAGTGTGTGGCGGTCCAGCTCGTCGATGATCCTCAACCGCACTTCCCGCAGCAGGCCGTACAACTCGCATCGGCCGAACCGGTGGCATTCCTCCGGATCGGATTCGCTGGCCACGCAAATGAACGGTGCGATCGGACCCTGGATCACCTCGATGACTTCCCGCACCGACGTCTCGGCCGCAGGCTTTTTCAGACTGAAGCCGCCGCCGGAGCCTCGCTGCGAGCGCAGGAGACCGGACTTGGCCAATTGGTGAAACAGGATTCTCAGGAATTTTTCGGGGACCCCTACCGAGCGGGCAACATCATTGACATCCCAGAAACGACCGGAGGAAGCTGTCCGATCCTGGCGTGCCAAATACAATAGCCCGAGGAGTGCATACTCACCGCGTCGGTTCAAGAGCATAGAAGGGGCAACTCCAGTGGAACTGTTCAGTCAAGGCAGTGCCATTCAATAAGTTAGCCGATTGTCTCGCTTGACATCCCAGCCGGGCAGGTCGGCATCCTGTCTGTCTTACGCTTATCGACAGGGGGAGTTTGAACATTTCTAACCAAACTGGTTAGGTTTGGCCACGGCTTTGTCTGTCTTGACATCGCCGTGCGCCTTAATAGCTTATTATTGGATGCTGCTCCGGCGGAACCAGGGTCGGGGAACAGGGGCTTGCCTTTCTGGAGGGAGTACCGCTCTCATGCCGATGATCAAGAGTCTATTGAACAAGAGCCGGCCGCTTTACTGGATCGCTGCGGGCAGCATGGTCATGGATGCCGTCAAGACCATGACCCAACACGATGTTGGTGCCCTGCCAGTGCTGGAGAGCGATCGCCTGGTAGGCGTCTTCTCCGAGCGTGATTTGATGAAACGGGTGATCGTCAAAGGGCTTGATCCGGCGAAGACCACCGTGGCGTCCGTCATGACCACGGACATGATCACAGCGGACATCAACGACGATGATGCGACGGCCTTGAAGAAGATGACGTCACGCCAATGCCGGCATCTTCCCGTGATCGACAACAACAAGTTGGTCGGATTTCTGTCCGCCCGGGACTTGATGAAGCGCGAAGTCGAGGGAAAGGAACTCGAAATCAAAGCGCTCACCGACTACATCTACTACGTTCCGCCGACGCCGTGACGGCCTGTTATGTAAACGGTGTCGTATAGTCCCAACCCGCATTGGTGGGCAGAGCCCACTACTACTATTGATCAGCGGTCAGTGTCGGCGCTGGTGCGCCTTCACCACGTCCGCCGCCACGGCGGCGACGGAAGAAACCACGGCGGCGACGGCGACCCTTGGCACCCGACTTCCCGTCTTCCGCACCCTGCGATTTGGCCGCCCCGCCCTCTTTGGGTGCGGGGGGCTTGGCCGACACGTTGTCGCGAGGCTGCTGCTGGCGCCGATTACCTTCGGGCTGTGGGGCGTTGGGACGCGCCGATTGCTGTTGCCGGGCCTGAGGTTCAGGCTGACGGGGACGTTGTTTGGGTTGCGGTGCGCGGCCACGATCGGGAGGCGCGGCTGACGGTGGCTTCTCGCCTGATTCGCGGAGAAAACGCTCGATAAAATCGGGCGACAATCCGACCAGGCGTTGCTTGAGATCCTCCAGGAGGGCGTCATGCCCGTCGGTATCGAAAGACCGCACATACTGCCTGAACGATCCATAGATCTGCCGTATCCGCCAGAATTCGTCGGCCCACACCTGCAACTCGTTGGCGCGCTTCTGCAACCGGTCTGAAAAATCGCCGCCCACGGAAGAAATCGCGTCGGCAAGTTCCTCAGCGGAGAGCTGTGCCAGTCGCGTGAGATTCAACCCCGATAGCGCCTGAACGCCACGGGGCCACTCGTTATCAAAGTCGCTAACGCCCCCGGATTCCATCAGGACCCGCGACAAGAGCAACTCGAAAAATGCCCCATCAACGCGGTGGCCGGCAGGAACATCAGGCCGTAACCATTTGCAGACTTCCATCTTCAGCGCATCCTACGGGCAATTCGTCGGATACGGGCTGCATGCGCACGGATTACAGGGTGCCGGGCCGTTGCTGAACAGATAGTCGTTGAGGAAGATGACATCGAAGACGTCATCGGCGCCATCGCAATTGACATCTCCTCGATTGATGTGCGGGCAGCCGGCGTCGGCCTGGGGAACCGGTGAGCCAGTGAAGACATAGTCGATTAACAGTGATAAATCGAACACATCGAAAACGTTGTTGCCGTCGAGATCTCCGTGATGGGCGCAGTCACAGGCGGTAATTGTGACAGTTCCTTTGGTGAACGACGGCGCCACCATGATTGTCGCCCCTTGCGGCGTAAAATGGCCGAACATGAGGTGGTTGTTCTGTGCCGTGCAGGTCGTGTCGATCTCAAAGGTCCCCGGCGTCGTTGTGACGTTCATGGTCAGCAACATCGACGGTGCCCCGTCGCTGCCGGGGGAAAGTGGGGAAGAGTAGAATCGAACGCGGACGAACATCGCACCTTCCGGAGAAGCCCCGACCGCGCGGCTGGAATCTGTTGCTTCTGATGTGATCTCTTGGAAACCCCGGGCGCCACCCCAGCCGCACGCCTGGTATTCCACGCTGTATTGATTCGTAATCGCCGCTTCAGTCATGACCGTGTCGATCCGGCCCCCCCAGGACATCGCCAGATGACTGATGAATGACCCTGGCGTGTTCTCCCGTATGGTCAAAGGTACAACGATCCCTGACAGCGGGATGTCGTTGGTCACACGGATTCCAATCGTGACTTCCTGGGCTCCGGCGGTCACTGATCTAGATTCGACAACAACAGCGTTTGCGCCGAAAGCGCGTCCTGAAGCCAGCAGGACAACAGGAATCCAAATCGCCTTATGAAATCTCTTCATGGCCGTTTCCTATCTGAATGTTCCGCCCACTCCTTGAACCGGGCCTAATTTGTCTTCGATAACACGTCCGTGGCCGTTCGCCGCCACAGGGTGCAGAGTCACGTTCACGAGATTCTACCCCGCTAGCGGAATCCCTCGCAGGGATTGACAGGGTTAGGGCCACCACTGAACG
>JACRMA010000009.1:5756-15956 GCA_016235085.1 Candidatus Zixiibacteriota bacterium | reverse complement strand
CGATTAATCCCTGGCGCAGCGGGATCATCATCAGGACGCCGAGAACGCCGCCCAGAAGCCCGACGAGCAGGATACGGGTAAACTCGAGATCCTGGCCCATCAGGAGCAGGGACGGCAGCGTGAACGCGATGCCCGCGGCAATTGATTCACCGGCCGACCCCACGGTTTGCACCATGTTGTTCTCGAGAATCGTGGCGCGTCCGAGTGCCCGGAAAATCGTAATACTGAGTACGGCGATGGGGATACTCGCGGAGACCGTCAGTCCCACCTTCAACGCTAGGTAGACCGATGAGGCCGCAAAGCCGATCCCCAATAGGCTTCCCAGCACCAGGCCCTTCAACGTGAGTTCTTTGATGGACTGTTCTGGGGCTATGTAGGGCTTAAAATGGGTTTGACTCATATGCCGATAGTAAACGGGGCCCGGAAGTATGGCAAGCAGAAAAGTTGCCAGAGCCGGGGGTGGCAAGGCTCACCAGCAAAGAACCAGGGTGGGGGTGGGCTCCGCCCACCGGCGTGATGCTCAAAAGCGAGTCAGCATCTGCTGTTCTTATTACGTTGGTATTGGCGCCTGCTGGTGTGTATAAATTGCGCGGCACCAGTACTGGGTTGCCGGTACCTGAAGGAGCGTTCATTGTGGGGCAAAGGTGAATACTAAGAGAGTCTGGCATCGCACTTCCAAAGTACTTCTCGCCGCAATCTTGCTAACCGCTGCCGGGTGCTCGGCCTCGAAGCCGAAAACGCCGGCGGACGGTTCGCCGGAGCAGGCGCGCTCGGGCATCGACCCGATGGCTTATCAGTATTTTTCTATCGCGTCGATGGCCTATAGCGAGGGGGATTATCAGTCCGCGATTGCCGGATTCGAGCGTGCTCTGCGCCTGGACCCGGAATCCCGCCAGATCCGGTTCGGCCTGGCGCAAAGCTATGCCAGAATGAATCTCCCGGACCGGGCCATTGCCCTCGCCTCAGCCATCCAGCCGCCCGACACGAAGACGCTGGAATTTCTCGGGGAATGTTACCGCAAGGTGCTGGACTACGACGTCAGACTCGACACAACGAGTGCGGAGGCCTACTGGTATCTTTACCGGCTGGCCGCCGGGCAGGGGCATTCTGAGGAGGCGATCAGCAGTCTGACGCGTGCGGCGAAGTTGCGTGGCGATCCGCGCCTGTTTGTCGAGCTGGGGGAGTTGTGCGCCCGGACCGGCAAACTGAATCTGGCCGCCAGTGCGTTCGAGGAATCGCTGCGGCGGGACAGCACCGCCGCCAATCGCAGTGCCTATAGCGGGCTGGCACAGACATTCGAATCACGCGCCCTGATGGATAGCGCCCGGCTGACGTATCGCCGCGCCATTCGAAATAACCCCGAGGATGTCGTGGCGCACAAACTTCTGGTCAACTATTTCCTGGTTCACGAGATGCTCGACTCAGCCGCCGTCGAGGTTGAGCGGGTTCTGGACATGACCCCCGAGGACACGGGGGAGAAGCTGCGGCTCGGGATGTTGTGGTACAACACCAATCGGCAGGAAAAAGCGGAGAGCCTGTTCACGCAGTTACAGAATGACTCGGTTCAGTACGTGCCCACTCTGTATCTGGGCCGGCTCGCCTTCGACCACCGCGACTACAAGAAGGCAAAGGAGTATTTCCGCAAGGCGATCGCATCAGCCGACACCATTCCCGATGCCTGGATGTTTCTGGCCAATACGCTCCTGAACGAGGACTCCCTGGCCGCCGCCGTCGCGACCGGCATTGCGGCGGGGGAGAAGGTCAACGACACCCGCCAGGTATGGTACTTCGTGGGGCGCGCTTATGCGCGGTTTGAGAGATATGATTCGGCGGTCGTCTGGTTTGAGAAAGCCTACAAACTGGATAGCAATGACACACGGATTCAGTTCGCACTCGCGTCCTCGCTGGAGCGCAACGGTCACTTCGACCGATCGGCCGATCTCTTCAACGACCTTTTGCGCCATGAGCCGGACAACGCTCCGGCACTCAACTATCTCGGCTACATGTATGCCGACAGCGGCATCCGCCTCGATGAATCACTGAAGCTTATCGAGCGTGCGCTCAAACAAGAGCCCGAAAACGGGGCATACCTTGATAGCTTCGGTTGGGCCCTCTATCGTCTCGGACGTTATCAAGATGCCGAGACGCAACTCCGCAAAGCCATCGGATATCTCAAGGCCGACTCCACGCTCTTCGACCATCTGGGCGATATATTGAATGCTCAGGGGCGCCACGAAGAAGCCCAGAAGCAGTGGCTCGAGGCGCTGAAGCTCAAGCCCGACGACCCAGGGTTGAAAGCCAAGTTGAAATAGCGCGAAGACTCCCGGCGTTTCCATCGCTGATTTACTGGCAGAAGCCCATGCCTGTGGCCGTGAGGCATGGAGAGGCAGTTGTCTTAAGTTTTCCACTTGCTTATCTTGACTTATTGAGAATTCCCCCTATCTTCATATCAATCGGCCGGGGTGAGGGTCGAAACGCATCGGAAATACAGGTCCCGGGGTCTGACCTCCTGAGCAGCGGGAGGAGCGAAGTTCTACCAGTAGGAGGTGGTTGATGCATGTTTCGCGACACGTGCTAAGAGGCATCATCGTGACAGCACTGGCGGCAATGCTCATTGGCGCAGCAGGCGACGCCGCGGTGTGGGCGGGATCAGACGTCTGCGACTGTCCGTTTCCAGGTGACGCCTCTGGAGATGGGCAACTCGACATCACGGATCTCGTATATACCATGGACTACATATTCACTGGCGGTCCAGCGTCGATCTTGGATCCCAACTGTCCCAAGTCGCGCGGCGATTGGAATGCTGACGGGATTCTCGACGTGATGGACCTCGTCGGCGCCTCGGACCATATATTCTTGGGAGGTCCGCCGGCAATCAATCCGTGCGATTGCCTCCTCAATCCTCCGCTCTGCGCGCCGGTTGTTGATCCCAACCCAGGAATGTCCGGAAACACCGTCGTGGTAGAATCGAAAACCGTGTTTGCGGGTCAGACAGGTGTGCCAGTCGCGATTAAGCTGACGAATGTAGTTGCTTTGCGGCATATCGTCGTTCCATTGTCGGTGCGGTCTGTTACAGCGGGCTCATTCATGAGTTCTGTGCAAATGGAATTTGGTGACCGACTGGTAGCTGGTGTTCTAACCGATGTCCGATTGCGCAATCTATATGCCGATCCGGATGGTACCTGCAACCCAGGCGGGTTCAAAACCATCACTTTCAACGCCCACCATGATGCGGTGTTCACTCCGCAGGCTGTTGGGGCGTCTCCCGAGGGACTTCTGTTCGTGGCTGGGACGCTTCCCGGTAACATGCACACACTGTCTCCTGGAGCAGATGCCACCGGCTCACTCAATCTGACAATGAGTGTAACCAGTGTGCCCGGTTCATTCGAAATCGACACGACATGCATCGATCCTGCGAATCATCTGGTATTCATCAAAAGCGGATCGACAACGCCACCGATCGTACCGGCCTTCACCAAGGGAGTGATCACTCTGATTTCGAATTCGATACCAGTGGCGCAATGTCTGGATGCCGTCGTACCGGCCGGGGCGGACTGCATGGCCGATGCCTCAGTGAATAATGGCTCGTTTGATCCCGATGGTGGCAGCCTCACACTGGCTCAGACACCTCCCGGACCATATTCCAAGGGAACCACGAATGTAACCCTTGTTGTAACTGACGTCGTCGGGGCCAAGGACACATGCCAGGCTACCGTAACCGTGCAGGACCTGACCCCTCCGGTTCTCACGTGCCCTGATTCAGTGAGAGTTCGCATTGGACCAGCGGATACCGGGGCCGTGATCACCTTTGCGTCAACAGCCTCAGACAACTGTCCGGGCGTCACCATGGTGTGCACTCCTCCTCCAGGATCATTCTTCCTCCGTGGCGCCACGCCAGTGACCTGTATCGCCACCGACGCCGCCGGTCTGGCCGACACCTGCCAGTTTGTCGTAACTGCCTTTAGCGACTGCTTCGACCGGATGTCGGATGTCAATTGCGATGGAGTCATTGACGTCTTCGACGTCATGCTGATGATCGACGTCACGTTCAATAATGTCCCCGAGGTTCCCTGTCCGGGCCCGAAGTAGAGGCTCACAGGAAGTGACTCAAAGCCCGCGTGGAGAGAACGTCCGCGCGGGCTTTTCATTGCCCAAATCGCTTGCGGTCGGTAGTATGGGCAGGGGAATCGCCCGAATCATAAGGCGTCGAACTCTGGCAGCGACGCGTCGACTGGTTTGACCCTGAAGTCCACCGATTCTGGTGGGAGGGCGAGGCTCCTGCCGAGCCTCTTTCGTACTACACAAAACCAACTCCTTGCTGGGTTCATTTCCGCCAGAAGGCTCGGCAGGAGCCTCGCCCTCCCAGCGCTAGCCATGGCGTCTATGGCGAACAGTCCGCTCTTGTGCACTTCGCGCGTAGTCCTGGCTGGCCTTCTCCTCGCCAGTTGCGCCAAAATCGGCACGCCCGAGGGTGGTCCGCCGGACACGGTGCCCCCGGAAATCGTCCGATCGGTGCCCGCCTCCGGGGCGGTTAATGCGCCACGCTCTGCGGCGCTGACGCTCGAATTCTCCGAGTCAGTTGATCAAAACACGTTCACATCGGATATGACAGTTTCTCCGCCTCTGGCTGGAAAGCCCGAGGTAAAGTGGTCGGGACGAATTGCCAATATGCGTTGGGCCGACACCTTGCGCGCCGGTGTCACCTACCGGTTCTCGTTTGGCAGCAAGCTTTCGGACTTGCATTCCAATCGTTTGAAAGAACCGATCACGATTGCCTTTTCAACCGGTGACAAGATCGATTCGTGCCGCATCAAGGGGGAGGCATGGACCCCGGAGGCGGTTGCCTCGGGGGTCAGTATCCTGGTCTACCAGCTCGACTCGGCGCGTACCTGGCCACGCGACGAGCCCGACTTTGTATCGCAGTCGGGTATCACCGGGCAATTCGACGTGCCCTACCTGCCACCCGGCGATTATCGCCTGATCGCGGTGGGGGATAAGAATCGCAACGGTCATCCCGACCAGACCGAATTGTTTGGCATGGCAACTGCCGATGTCGATCTGCGCACACGAACAACGGCGGATGGAATCCATCTCTTTGTGAGCCCGTTGGACACAACGGCCTTCAAGCTCGACGGGTGCAGCCAGACGGCGGATGGCTCATTGCTGGTGGGGCTGACCCATGCGGCCGACACTTCGGTGTGGGCGAAAGCGGCGTTTGTAGTCATCGATTCCGCCAGCCGTGAGACGCTCAGTGTCACGGCGTTGCGTCCGGTGCCGCCGAAATTCACGACCGTCCCCATCCTGAGCGATCAATTCGTAGTCGGACGCACATACGAGGTCATCTCGGGAACCGGACCTGCCGACAGTGCCTGCGTTATTCATGACGATGGCGGCCATTCCCTGGGTGTGGACAGTTGCTTTGTGACCTGGGTACCCATGGTTGACACAGTGGGTCCGAAAGTGAACTGGACAGTCCTGCCAATTGTCGCGATCGCGACCAGCGCGGCCACTCCCTTTCAAATCGGTTTCAACGAGCCTGTGGATACAGTCGCCTCCCACGACGTGCTGGTTGTCCGCGATTCGCTCGGCCACGATTTGCCCGGCGTTCTCCGCTGGCTCGATTCACGGCACCTAACGTTCACTCCGGTGCCGACGTGGCCCGATTCCGTTATCCTGGTCATCGCCTCTCTGGATTCGACCAAACTATTCGACCGCCGGCACAATCTGGCCCCGCCGCAACCGCATTCGTGGAAGTTCCGCCCCGTCTTGCGCTCTCAGATCGGGACCCTGTCCGGGACGATCGAGCTGGCCGACCCGGCGTGGGCGGCCGTTCCCTGCTATCTGGAGGCCAGACCCACGACCAAGGGGACCAATGTCATCCGGTATTTCGACAGGCCCGGCCTATTCGAGATGAACTTGCCGGCGGGTCGCTGGATTCTCGGCGGATACCTCGACTTGGATCGCAACGGACGCTGGTCGCGTGGCAATATCCAGCCGTTCGCTGCAGCCGAGCCGCGCACGATTCCCCGCGACACGATTACCGTTCGCGCCCGTGGAACGGGGCGTATGCAATACGCCCCTACGGTCGGGTAATGGCGCGCGTCATACACAGTCAGTCCTGCGAGAAAACTCACTGGCTCGAAATCGAAGGACATTCGATAATGCAACGAATTCGCCCGGGACCTGGGTCTCGAGACGACGTGCTATGTTTTGGAGACTAACAATTCGCACGCATTAGAAACCATCAGGAGGAACCGCTATGTCGCATTTTACCTGGGATCAACTCGAACCCTTTCTGGTCAATTGGAGCACACGAGCCGGTGTTGCCTTTGTGCGCATCATCCTGCTCCTCATCGTCGGCTGGCTGGCTTGGCGGACGCTCCGACGGGCACTGCAGAAGCTGGAGTTGATCCTGGCTCACACAGATGATCGAAGCGCCAGTGCACAGGCTTCGGCCGAGCAACGGGCGAAGACACTGACCGGTCTGTTGCGCACCATCACGTCCGTCGGGCTCTGGATGCTGATCGCGGTGATCGGCCTCGACCAACTCGGACTGCAGATCGGCCCGATCCTGGCCGGTGCGGGCATCGCCGGACTGGCCATCGGGTTTGGCGCCCAGTACATCGTGCGCGATGTCATCACCGGATTCTTCATCGTGTTGGAAAACCAGCTTCGGCTCGGCGACGTGGCGATCATCAATGGCACGACGGGCAAGGTCGAGTCGATCACATTTCGGGCGATTGTTCTCCGCGATGTCTCCGGCGTTGTTCATGTCTTTCCCAACGGATCGATCAACACCCTCGCCAACATGACCATGGATTGGTCGGCCACGATGATCTCAGTCGGGATCGGCTACAAGGAAAACATCGATGAGGTCACGAAGGTTATGCGGCAGACCCACGAGGAGATGATGGAGGATCCCCGGTTCGATGCCAGCTTGATCGAACCGATCGAAGTTCTGGGAGTAGAGGAGTTCGGAGACTCGGCGATTATCATGAAAGCGCGCATCAAGACCCGGCCGGGAGATCAGTGGGAGGTGGGGCGCGAATACCGGCGGCGGCTCAAACTCGAGTTCGACCGGCTCGGAATCGAGATACCGTACCCGCAGCGCACAATCCACATCCAAAACGAAGGGGTTGCTCGTGCGGCCTGACCGCAATGAAAGCGGCTCAATGGACCACTTTTCTATTGCGCACCGCCGAGTATTTCGCATTCTGCCTACGGGGGAGGCAACGAAAGATGCCGCGCAGGGATATTGGTCAACACAAGGGAATTGCCAAGCACATCCGGCTCCACATGTTGGGCTCGGTACGCTTGAGCTTCTCCATACTTCCCATTCTTCCCATCATTCCCATTCTTGCGTGGGCCGGCACGCCGCCTTCGCCCAGCCCCGATGCTCTCCGCTCCCAGGATCATATCGCCCAAGTCATGCAGTGGGGCGAGTACGCACTATCCCACGAACGGTTCTCCGAGGCGGAAGCGCGGTTCAATGATGTCCTCCAGTTGGACTGGAACCATCCGCGTGCGTTCAGTCTTCTGCAGGAAACCCGCCAGCGGCGGACCAAGGCGTTGCTTGATTGGGAGCATGCCGGACAGGATTCCGAATCCCGGGGGGACGTGCGGCGGGCCATGGAATACTTCGGAAAGATCGTGGCCGAGGATTCGACACTGACCAACGTGCGCACGCGACTGGCCAGACTCCAGAGGCGAGACCAGGCCGATCGGTTGATTCAGTCCGGATTGTCCAAGTTTATCCTCGACGACTACTCTGGCCGGCGGATCGAGCATGGCCGATCTGCGCGCCGACACGGCGATGTGGGCCAAGTATTCCGATGCGCTGAAGAAACTGCGTACCGGTGACTTGGCCGGCGCCGAACAGTTGTGGCACGCCGTCCTGGTCAAGTATCCCGGCAACGAAGCGGTTCGTTCGAATCTCGAGCAGATTGCCCGGCGCCGGAAACAGGAATTGACGAGCGAGGATCAGACTCCTTAGACCGATCGTCTCAGTCGCTCCCGCCATGGCCTTCTCCCGTCCCCTCATCGAACACTTCGCCGCCTTCGAGGCCCAGCAAAACCCGCTGGAGGATGTGCGCGCCTTTGTTCAGGCGGCATTGCTCGAAACCGCCCTGGAGAAGAAGGCGATTGCCGGTCTCATGCTGGCGGTCGAGGAAGCGGTTACGAACACGATCCGCCATGGGTACATGTATGGTCCCGGACGGTTGCATGTGCGCA
The DNA here is from genome assembly GCA_016235085.1 of Candidatus Zixiibacteriota bacterium. Classification (GTDB taxonomy): domain Bacteria; phylum Zixibacteria; class MSB-5A5; order WJJR01; family WJJR01; genus JACRMA01. The sequence continues at coordinate 7,724 of JACRMA010000009.1, read as the reverse complement.
TACGGAGCACCCGCCAGTGGGTGAGCCTGACAATCAGCGACAAGGGGCGCGCATACGCATTCGACACAAACGCCGCCCCCGACGCCCGTCAGCTAGCCGAGACCGGCCGCAAGGGCGGACTCGGCGTGTACCTCATGCAAAAGGTGTCCGACCAGGTCGAGTACCGGCGCGTCGGGGATGAAAACATTCTGACGATGATCAAGCGATTCCGGCCGGACACGCAATACCAGCCCCGGTCAGGGCTCCGACGCCGGGTGATCTGGACCGGATCACTCGCCCTGGCGATTGCGGTGCTTGCGGGAGCGGTCGTCATCGAACGGCAGACGGCCACGAGTATTCGCAGCGAGTTTTTCGAACAGTGGTCGCAATTCGGACGGTCCGCCGCGGCTGCGACCGGCCAGCATTTTCTCAATGATCGCTCGGATGCCGAATTCGACCAATTGGTCGTAGGGTTGAAGTCCGCCAATCCGGGACTTGCGTACCTGATAATCCTCTCCGCGCCGCAGCCGGTGCGTTCCGGCGGCGGGTTGCGGATACGCGCGCATTCGGAGTCGCCGGAATCGGTGCATGAGCAATACACGCCGCCCGACGGTGTGCCTCCCGAGGAGGACGGGCGCTGGCTCGCGACGGTGAGCGGCCAGCTTGACTATCACTTCAGCCAGTCCATATCGCTGGATGGCCGGCGCGTGGGTGTTGTCGCCTGGGGAGTGCCGGAGTCGCGGCTTTCCGGAATGATCCACAGCGAGCGGGTTCGCGTTGCCCGCTGGTCTGCGGCCATTTTCCTGGCAGGAGTGTTGCTGATTTTCGTCGGGTCGAATTGGATGACCCGGCCAATTCAGAAGCTGTTGGCCTCGCTCCGTACCGCCGGAACGCGCGGCGTGGAAGTCGCAACGCCAACTGCGGGGCCGAATGAAATCCGCGAGGTCGTGGCGGCATTCAATGAAGCGACTGAGTCCGTGGCGCAGAGCCATCGGCAGATGGCGGAGCGCGATGTCGCCCGTCGTGAGATGGAAGCCTCGCAACAGTTGCAGCGTGCGTTGTTGCCGAGCGAACTTCCCCGATTGGACCAATACGAATTCGGTGCAACCTGCCGAATGGCGCGCCAGGTCGGTGGCGACTACTACGACATTTTCCCCGTCGCCCCCGGTCAATGGCTTGTGGTCGTGGCGGATGTCGCCGGCAAGGGATTTCCGGCGGCGTTGCTTATGACCTCGTTTCGAACCGCCACACGCCTTCTGGCCACCACGCACACATCGCCGGCAGACTTGCTCAACGCGCTCCACCAATTCCTGGTCATGCATCATCCGATGGGACCATTCGTGACCGCGTGTTGCGTGTTGCTCGATACCGCAAATCATCAGATCGAGATCGCGTCGGCCGGCCACACCCCATTCTTGTATCTGAAAGCCGGAGATGGCAAAGTCACGTGTCTCAATCCCCGGGGCCGCCCCATCGGCGTCTTTACCGAGGACGAGCCAGAGGCTGGCGTACTGCCGGAGTCGCAACTCCTGCCATTGGAACCTGGGGACAGCCTTCTGTTGTTCACTGATGGTGCCTCCGAGGCCCGATCCGGAGTGGGGGAAAACTACGGCCTGGGGCGGTTGGAATCCTCGATGCTCCGCAACACCCACGCCACAGCTTCAGCGCTGGTGGATCTGGTAGTCGCCGACATAGATCGTTTTACGGCAGGTTCGTCGACCGGCGACGATTTAACGGTACTTGCTCTGCGTCGGACCAAACAATCCGAGGCCGGACGCTCGGATAGCGTCGAGCATGCTGCGGAACCGACCGAGCGGCACATAAAGTCTCACATCGCCGCAGCATTTTAACTCATTGAGTATTAATTGCTTGAACGGTACTGACGGGCCTCTTGTTGAAAATATGGGGCGCTTGGCAAACCGAAATGTTACATTGTCGTACAACACTTAGCACTCTCATGGCGAGAGTGCTAACAGGCGACCGAAGTGC
>JACRMA010000009.1:0-5692 GCA_016235085.1 Candidatus Zixiibacteriota bacterium | reverse complement strand
TGCGGCGGTGTACTGATGGGATTCGATCAATTGAACGACCGTGAACGGCAGATTCTCAAGGTTCTGATTGACCACTATGTGTCGACAGCGGAACCGGTCGGTTCGCGCGTTCTGGCCAATAAGTTCAGCATAGGACTCTCGCCGGCGACGATCCGCAACACGATGCAGGATCTCGAGGAGATGGGCTTGATCCGTCAGCCGCATACTTCGGCCGGCCGGATCCCGACCGACGACGGCTACCGGACCTACGTCGACAATCTGATTGAGCCGCAGGCGATTCCCAGTGAGCTGGCGAAGCGGCTGCGCGAAGAGCTTGCTCTGGAGCACAAGCGGGCCGTCGAAGACATCATGGCGCAAACCGCGCATATTCTCGCGTCAGTGACCTCGCAGATTGGCGTTACACTGACTCCGCGCTTCGACAAGGGGATCATCTCCCGGATCGAGCTTGTCCCGGTGGCGGAACGCCGGCTTTTGGTTGTCGTGGGGATTCAGACCGGACTGGCACGAACCGTGTTGCTTGAAGTCGCGGCCGACGTCGATGAACGGTCGATTGAAGTGACCCAGCGGACTTTGAATGAACGTTTGGCGGGACAAAGTGTCGGCACGCTCCGCACGACCGCGCCGCAGATGTTGAAGGACGACAACCGCGCCGATCCTCGGCTGGTCAAGGTCTTCATCGAGGCGGCAGAAGATCTGATTGAGAGCGGTCCCGGCGAATCGCTTCATGTCGACGGAACGTCGAATTTGTTTTCCCAGCCCGAGTTTGCCGACCACCAGGCGCTCGGCGGCGTCTTGCGCGTGATTGAGAAACGCACGCCGATCGTCAACCTCCTGCGCAACCGTGGCGCCGGGGAGGGGATCGTCGTGACGATTGGCCGTGAGGTCAAACTGGAAGGCGCCGAAGGGTGCTCGCTGGTGTCGTCGGCGTACAAGATTGGGCAGGTCGAAGGAACCATCGGAATTCTCGGGCCAACGCGTATGGAATACGCGAAGCTGTTGGCGATTATCGAGTACACCGCCAAATTACTGGCAGAGCAGATGGAAAAGTGAGCGACGAAGATAACAAAATCCCGGTGGATACGACCAACGACACACCATCGGAAGAAAACCAGGATCTCAACGAGACCGAGCCCGTCAGTTCTGCGACGATCGAGGACTGGCGCGACAAATATCTGCGCCTGATCGCCGAATTCGATAACTACAGGAAACGGTCGGCGCGTGACTTCGGTGAGTTGGTCCGTAATGCCGAACGCGACTTGATTGCCGATTTGACCGAAGTGCTGGACAGTTTTGGGCGTGCCCTCGACACCGACCACAAGGGAGAATCGGTTGCGGATTTCTCCAAAGGCATGTCGCAGATCCGCGAGCAGTTCTGGTCTGCTCTCAGCAAACGCGGTCTGGAACGTATGGAGACTGTCGGGAATCCGTTTGATCCCGGACAGCATGACGCGATGGTACGGATGCCCTCTGATCAATACGCCGAGGGAATCGTGATGCAGGAAGTGTCGCCGGGGTACCGGCTGGGTAACAAAGTATTGAAGTACGCGCGGGTTGTGGTGTCGCAAGGGAAGGCGGAAACACCGGAGAGCGCCGAAGCGTCGGGAGAGTAATCGGTGCCCCACCCGAAGGGTGGGTTTCGGTGATCGCGCTGCATCGATTGAGTGTATCCGAGAGAATTGGACAGCGGGGCTTCGAGTGGCGGCAATGCAATTCGGGAGAGAGCAGAATTGACGAGTGAACCCACCCTTCGGGTGGGGCACCTCGGTAGAAGATGGACCTGAGTGAATGATCATAGGCGTGGGAGGGCGAGGCTCCTGCCGAGCCTCTTTCGAACTAGGTAGAGTTTGGTTACAGATGGAGACAACAGATCATAGAATACTCGGTGTTCTCCCGTGGGGTGGCTCGGCAGGAGCCTCGCCCTCCCAGATACCGAGATTCGCAAACTTGATGAGACTATCGTAAGAATTGATCTTAGGAGCAGGGAGGTTTCATAACAATGGGTAAAGTCATTGGCATCGATCTGGGAACGACCAACTCGTGTGTGGCGGTCATGGAAGGCGGCACCCCTACGGTGATCCCCAATGCCGAGGGGGGACGCACCACGCCATCGGTCGTGGCCTTCACCAAGGACGGGGAGAGGCTCGTCGGTCAAATCGCCAAACGTCAGGCGATCACCAATCCCGAGAACACGGTTTATTCAATCAAGCGCTTCATGGGCCGCCGCCACTCGGAGGTCACCTCTGAGGAGAAGCTGGTCCCGTATAAGGTGACCGAAAACAGCGCAGGCGAAGTTCGCGTGATCGCGGGAGGCAAAGAGTCATCGCCTCCGGAGATTTCGGCGATGATCCTGCAGGCGATGAAGAAGACTGCAGAGGACTACCTCGGCCAGACCGTGACCCAGGCGGTGATCACGGTTCCCGCGTACTTCAACGACGCACAGCGTCAGGCCACCAAAGACGCGGGCCGGATCGCGGGGCTGGAAGTTCTGCGCATTATCAACGAGCCCACGGCGGCATCGCTCGCCTATGGTCTCGATAAAAAGAAAGACGAGAAGATCGCCGTCTATGATCTGGGCGGTGGGACTTTTGATATTTCGATTCTTGAATTGGGTGAGGGCGTCTTCGAAGTGCGCTCAACCAATGGCGACACGCATCTGGGTGGTGACGATTTCGATCAGCGCATCCTCGACTGGATGGCCGACGAATTCAAACGGGCCAACGGCATCGACCAGCGCCAGGATCGCATGGCGCTGCAGCGTTTGAAAGAAGCCGCCGAGAAAGCCAAGTGCGAGCTCTCAACAACCATGCAGGCATCGCTGAATCTGCCGTTTATCACGGCTGACCAGACAGGTCCCAAGCATCTCGATATGACTTTGTCGCGTGCCAAGTTCGAATCGTTGGTTGAGGATCTCTTGCAGCGCACGATGGGTCCGTGCCGCCAGGCAATCAAAGACGCGAATCTCTCGGCGTCGGAGATTGATGAAGTCGTGCTGGTCGGTGGCATGACCCGAATGCCCAAAGTCCAGGAGATCGCCAAGGAGATCTTCGGCAAGGAACCACACCGCGGTGTCAATCCCGACGAAGTCGTTGCCATTGGGGCGGCGATTCAAGGCGGCGTGCTGGTCGGTGATGTGAAAGACGTGCTGCTATTGGACGTCACGCCCTTGTCGCTGGGTATCGAGACACTCGGCGGCGTCATGACGCGCCTGATCGAGCGTAACACCACGATCCCGACACGGAAATCGCAGGTGTTCTCGACGGCGTCGGATAACCAGCCGGCGGTGTCGATCCATGTCCTTCAGGGTGAGCGCGAAATGTCGATCGACAATCGTACCCTGGGGAGATTTGATCTCGTGGGAATTCCGGCCGCGCCACGTGGCATGCCGCAAATCGAGGTCACTTTCGACATCGATGCCAACGGCATTGTCAATGTCTCCGCCAAGGATCTCGGCACCGGCAAGGAACAGAAGATCAAAATCGAATCCTCCAGCGGTCTTTCGAAAGAGGAAGTCTCTCGCATGATGAAAGATGCCGAGGCGCATGCTGAGGAGGACAAGAAGAAAAAGGAACTGATCGAGGTGCGCAATAAGGCCGACCAGGTTGTTTACAGCACCGAGAAGACACTGAAGGACTACGGTGACAAGGTCTCGGCCGACGAGCGCAAGAAGATCGAGACTGCTGTCGAAAAACTCAAATCGCTCCAGACCGGCACCGACAAGGACGCGATCGATAAGGCGATTGAGGAAGTCATGAGCGCCTCGCACAAGCTGGCCGAGGAGCTGTACAAGCAGAAAGCGTCCGATGCGACCGGTGGCCCGGGTGCTGGTCCCCAGACCGGGCCGCAGCCCCAGCAACCGTCGGAGTCGAAGACAACTGGTGATGGCCAGGCCGTGGATGCCGAATTTGAGGTCGTGGACGACGGCGATAAGAAGTGATTGAGCCGCGAACCTCTTGCATATTACCACCGCGCGTAGGGGCGTATTGCATACGCCCCCGCGCTGTTTGGAGCGAATTGTAAGGTGAGTCGATTGGACAAACGCGATTACTATGACATCCTCGGCGTCCAAAAGGATGCCGATGCCGACCAGATCAAGAAGGCTTACCGCCGTCTTGCGGTTCAATTCCATCCCGACAAAAATCCCGGCGATAAGTCAGCCGAGGAGAAATTCAAGGAAGCCACCGAGGCGTACGAGGTCCTCAAGGATGACGACAAGCGGCGTACGTACGACCAGTTCGGCCACGCCGGATTGAGCGGTGCCGGCGCGGGCGCGTACGGCGGGTTCGACGGTTTCGATCTGTCCGATGCTCTTCGCGCCTTCATGCGCGACTTTGGCGGTGGTGGCGGCGGCGTGTTTGATGAACTTTTCGGCGGACATGGCCGCGGACGCGGCGGCCCGATGGGGGGACCCGATCTGAAGGTCCGTCTCAAGCTGACACTTGAGGAGATTACCTCAGGAGTCGAAAAGAAGCTCCGAATCAAACATCTGATCCAATGCGCCGAATGTCACGGCAGCGGTCAGGCCAAGGGCTCCAAAAAGACTCCCTGCCTCCAGTGTGGCGGTGCCGGCGAAGTCCGCCAGGTGACCCGTTCGATCTTTGGGCAATTCGTGAACATCGCGACATGTCCGCGCTGTCATGGCGCCGGTGAGATCGTGGAGAAACCCTGCCCGGGCTGCAGGGGAGAGGGCCGTATCGAGGGGACCTCGACGATCAGCGTCAAGATCCCGGCCGGTGTCTCCGCCGGAAATTATATTACAGTTGCCGGTGCCGGCCATGCGGGTCCGCGCGGGGGGCCGGCGGGCGATGCGATCGTGATCATCGAAGAGGCGCCGCATGAGATGTTCGAACGGCACGGCGACGACGTCCTGTACGCGCTTCCGATCAGTTTTACGCAAGCGGCATTGGGTGACAGTGTGATCGTCCCCACGCTCAACGGTTCCGTGAAGCTGACGATTCCCGCTGGGACACAATCCGGGAAACTCCTGCGGCTTCGTGGCAAAGGCATCACCCATCTGCGCGGTTTCGGCTCCGGCGATCAACTCGTCCAGATCATCGTCTGGACCCCAACCGATCTTTCCAGTGACGAGAAAGCGCTGCTAAAGAAACTTTCAGAATCGCGCGGCGGCCAACCCCCCAAAGCCGATCGCTCGTTCTTCGAAAAACTCCGCGCGACGTTCAAGAACTAATCACTACTGCCTGCGAGTGAAAGTGTGGCGCGGGCGCCCTCGCCCGCGTCTTCGCGGGAGGCTTGCCCACGTTCTCGCGGGAGACTCACCCATCGTCTTCCCCGCGAAAGCGGGGATCCAGTCGCCGGTGCGTCCCTGGATTCCCGCTTTCGCGGGAAAGACGTTGGGGGGCGGCAAAGACGTCGGGAGGCCGGAAAGAGATTGAGCAAGCGGGAACGATAACGAAAGCTTGACGTCTGACAGGATATGTGATTCATCATGTGGCGCGGGCGCCCTCGCCCGCGTCTTCGCGGAAGACTCACCCACGTCATCCCCGCGACGGCGGGGATCCAGTGCGTGTAGGCGTCGCTGGATTTCCGTTTTTGCGGGAAAGACCTCAGGAAGTAGAAACCCACCCTTCGGGTTTGGCTCCAGAGAAATGGAGATTGGGATCCAGAGGACGATCGTTTCCTAAGCCAATAGAGCAGGAATGGGAGGGCGAGGCTCCTGCCGAGCCTCCTCTGAGCG
>JACRMA010000003.1:13277-43412 GCA_016235085.1 Candidatus Zixiibacteriota bacterium | reverse complement strand
CTTGCCGAGAAGCTGGGGATTGACGTGAACCGCCGCTCAAGTACATTTGCCACTGCCACCGTTGCGCGTGGTGGAGCGCTGGGGATTGACGTGAACCGCCGCTCAAGTACATTCTAGGCCACTGCAATACCTTGTATTGCAGTGGCTTATCTGAGAGTCCCCAATCAAAAAAACGACAACTGAGGTGGCGGTTTCTCCGTCTCAGCCCGGGTTTTCCCTTCGTAGACTTCCATCTTCCCGAATTGCCGGTCAGTGATCATGACAAAACGTACCTGCCCATCCGGGGGAAGAACGGCGTGGACTCGCGTACGTATGACGTGCGCACGCTCCTCGCACCCGCAAAACCGCGCATATACGGAGAATTGGAGCATGTGGAATCCCTCGCGCAGTAGATCCTTGCGGAACCGCGTGTAATTGCGTCGCGCCGCACGGGTGTCCACGGGGAGATCGAACATCGCGAAAAGCCACACGCTGCGATACTCCGATAGGTTCACGCGTTTTCGCGGCACGCTACCACCTTGGCAGCAACAGGGTGCGCCGTCCACCGGTGTATGCCCCCGCCAGCGAAGCCGCCGCTCTCGCCAGCACATCAAAGAGGGTTCGGTGGTGACCCGCCACCACCAGCGGTGTCGTTAGAAGGGCGTTGATTATCTGGGCCTTCGTGTCCTTATCCATCGGGATCTCGGGGCCGTGCACGGTCAGCAAAGAGATAACCTCGCGGTCGACCATTGGCCGAAAGGGCTCCATGAGGTCACTGGCTAGGCAGAATGGGTCGTACTTATTGTGGTGGTGGATGCCCAGGGAGGGGTGGAGGCCTGCGGAACAGATCGCACGTGCAACAGCCGCCCGCAAAACCGCATAGCCATAGTTCAGCGCACGGTTGATGGGGTCCGTGGTGCGCGGAATGCGGTGGAATGCCGGCCCGAACAGCGCATGCCAGTACCGGCGTGCGGCCTGCCCCTCAAGGTTGTCTGGGTCCCCGGAACGCAACTTGCGAGCCATTCGGGGCAACCCGTTGTCCGAGCCTCTCAAGTGGAGAAGGAGGCGGGCTTGAGACATTATCTTGGCCCGGACTACTTGTTTCCATAAGAGCTTTCGAAGGGGAAGGGACGCACTCGCCTGCGCGTTGAATCGCTCTGTTTGCGTGAAATGACCGACGAGCGGCAGTAGCATTCCGATCGGGAGGCGCTTTTCGTCGCAGAGAATGACGGTGCCGCCATGAGTGCATATCGAGGCGAGCGCTTGATGTGTGTAGTGAACCGCCGGATGCGACACAATGAGGGTCGCAAGTTCTTCGAGCGGGACCGACGCTTCGGCCCTCGCCAGCTTGATATGTAGCTGGTTCAGCCGGACGCTCAGTCCTGCCGCTTCCTCAGAGATATCGATTATCTTCTCATCCATACCCTGCCTCCTAGATCGGCGGGTGGAGCCAGGGTCATAAGGATTGACTACTCAATCATTGGACCAGCGCACAATTCCGAGAGGCGTGACTGAAACCTTCCGACAATGACGTTTGCGCAGAGTCTCGGCATTAGCGGTGAGTCCTGCGAATGTATCCTGCTTTAAGACGGCATCCTTCTTTCGGGCATCGTTAACCCGAAAGAAGAGCAGCCGGTCCGAGACGGTGCGCACGCGAAACAGGGATCTGCCGGACGGGGGATCATCGAGTTCTAGAATGTCGGCATTGCCAACTGAAAAGACAAAACGCCTTCCGGGACCGAAGTCCCGGTTGACGATTGGTTTGCCATTACGCACCCTCGTGTAGGCCTCCAGCAACGAGACGACATATCCATCCCAACGCGTGTCGCCCCCGGCCTCATCAACAACCGCAACAACTTCCATATGGTGATTCGTCTCAGACTGAACGTGCCGTACACCGCTGCCGCCGCCGACTTCAAAAGTGGCAAGAGTTTGCCGAATCCTCACCCGTCGTATGCGGACGCGCGATCCATCCCCGCGTTCCACCAAGGGGAGATCCCCTTCACTTTTGAACGCATTTCTGGGGTCTCCATCCCGGCTGGTTAACTGTTGTTGTACAATCTGCCGGATAGCGGGATCGACGATGTTCGCCACATCTTTCGCACTCAGCGAATCCAAAGGTACGCGGATATGAACACAGGGCTTCCCTTTCTCATCGACATGTGGCTTTCCGTAGAAAGTTGCCTTGTGCAAGGCGCCACGAACGCGCCGGTTCGCCATATGCGACGTCACGATATCTTTCACCCGCTGATTGGCCTGTTTGAGAAAACCCTCCCAAGGTGCGGTCACGTCGCCGAACAGCCGGCGGCCACGCGCCTTCGCCCCGTGGGCGGCATCACTTAGGGCCTTGATCATCCCCGGCTCGGTCAGGGCGACCGCGATCGCGTCCACGGCATGATGGCGGTGATCATCTCGTGACTTTCCAGGCCCGTCACCAAGAATGCCGTTGAGTCCCCATTCATTTCTGAGAAAAGCGGTCACCGCGCCGGAGGTGGCTTGGACGCGACGAACTCCGGAATTGTCGATCCCATCATCGTCAAGTCCCCCATAGAGAAGGCCCAGGTATTTCTTTGCCCAGCGCGCCGCCCAGCGTGTGTCATTCAATTGCCTTGAAGTGAATTCGGACAACAGTTCCTTGACCTCGGCGGGAGGCATCTCAAATCGTTTCTTTTTGGTCCTTGCCGCGGACCCCTGGAAGTCTTTCAGGCGGTTTAGAATCTCCTGCCAGCCGGCCGTCCCGTGATAAGCCTCGTACGGTGTGCGGTTTTTCTTCACGAGCCGGTTTTCCTCCGCATCGCAAAGAGTCACGTTCATGAAGGAATCATCGAGACAGCGGTCGAAGGGGATAATGTGCTCGACATCGAACTGTGGATGGTCACCGATCAGGCCACTCATGCTGATTGGCTTGCCGGTGTAGGGGCAGCGCCAGTTGCATTCGTTGGCGAGAAGGACACGGAGGATGTCGCCGCGTTTCGGTGAGACGATTCCGCATTCCTCGATGATCTTCTGAGCGGCGGCGGCGCGATCTTTCTCGTTTGCGCGATTGCGGCGCCACGTAGTCTCCCGCTGTTTCGCGGTCTGGCGCAAGTCGCGGCCCAGCTCGATGCGGATAAAGTCCGGCTTTCCATGCTGCGCTAAGATGGAATTAACGACACGGCGGACTTCGGTAAGTGCCCGCTCGACAATGGGATTCCGGAGCGCCGGCAGCTCGTGCGCCCGCACGGGCGGCAGGGCTTCTCTCGCTGCCCCTCTTTTCGCCCATCGTCCCACATATTCTGCTTTGATTGCGGTATTTTCCGGCTCGCCTCCTTCCAGCCGCGGCAGGAGCCTCCGGATCGCCTTCATGGAGTAACCGAAGTAGCTTTGCTCCAGTTTGACTGCCGCGAGCCTGTGGGCGGCTTCATCATCGAGGCCCCACTGGCTCTTGGCGCGGTTGACTAAAGTCTCATCTTTGACGATCGCGCGCAGATCCCCAACGATGGCATCTCGCTCGTCCTCCGTAAACGATTGCCAGCGCTCCAATCCAAAGACCTCAATCAACTTATGTGCCGTCCGGTTGCCGACGATTCTCTTTTCGCCGCCTTGCTCAAGGTTGAATTCCACGTCCTTGCGCTTGAGTTTCAGCGTCCGGCAAACGCCGGCAAACGAGAGCTCGGCTTTGACCTCCAGTTCTGCGAGAAGACTCAGCCGTTCTTCCGGCGTCAAGGCGCGTATTTCGCCTGTGACTTTGTTGATGATCTTGAGGTTGTTTACCGTCTTCAGATAGCGAAAACGCTGGACTATGGGCATCGCGGTGGCCGCCCGGTGCCTTCCGGGTTCGAGCGCACAGAAGCCCACCAGTGCTTTCTGGCTTTTGAGCGGGCGCTGGTAGAAAATTGCCCGGTGGAGAGAGGCTTTCAGGTCGTCGGTAAGTATGTCCGCGTGAAACCGCCGCTGGCTCTCCCAAATCTTATCGAATTCCTCTTCATACATGCGTCTGGCCGTGTACTGGCGACGGACAGATTTACTGTCAGCTAACTCCTTGGCAAACAACTCCCCAATTGTTCGCGAGCCTGTTTCGGCCATTCGTTCGCGGATTCGTCCAATGGATTGGCTCACCTTGCCTTCGTCTTCGCTCGATTTGACAGGTGACTTGCGATTGCTCAAGAACCCGCGCCGCTGTGCGATGTGATAGAACGCGCGTCCGAGTTCAAACGGTTCCAGACGGTCATCGAGTGCCTTGGCGCGAAGCGTATAGGGTTCTGCAATTGTCTTGTCGAGTTCCTCGAAGACTTGCTGGCGCTTGTCGGAATCGCCGTACGAGCTGGGCGGTAGCAGGCCTGTCCGCGCCAAGGTGTTACCAGTGCGTGATAGCCGCCGCCCCAGACGCTCTAGTCGACGCCGGGTTGACCGCGCCTCCCGGCGCTCTGCGTTTCGCGACTTACCTTTGCCGTCGGTTTCAAGAGAGTCTAGCCCCGCCTCGAACGCGCGAACACCTATCGCCTCAATGTTACCGCCTGTGGGGCTCTTCTTGATGATAGTCCAGCCCAGGGAATTGGGCCCAAGATCAATCCCCAAAATGCGTTTGCCCGCAGATTCTGTTTCCATGCGAATTACCCCTTGACAAGGATTCAGGGCTCAGGTTCATTTGGTCTGAATGTACTTGAGCGGCGGTTCTCCGTCAATCTCTAGTAATGAGATGGATAACCGTCTCGAAGGGTAAAGCCCCACGGGGCTCCTGACCTCTCCCAGCCGAGAGGTCTTTTTTTTCTATCCCTCAAAGGGCGCGTGATAGTGATCCCCGCATGGCAGGCCTACCGCAGATCGTTGCCGATGGCGTCCCAGGTGCGGTTTTTCGAGCGCGGGGGCGAAAGTCCCTCAAGCTCCGTCCGGGGATGTTAACTTCAGTTGTCGACAAAACGTCGACAACTCGATTCTGGCGGCTTCCCTCTCCAGGCGTATCGCGTGAGCATTAGCTCTTCGATCTCGCGTTGGCTTCCAGATCCCAGGTCGACCATTTTGCCGACGTCGGCAAAATGGTCGACCACAACGTGCGGAATCGGTATCCCCCTACCGCAAATTATTCCGGATCGCATCCCAGATGCGGTTTTTCGAGCGCGGCGGAGTGGGTTTCTTGCCGGCCTGGTAGGCTTTCCAGAACGTTGCGCCGAGCGGCTGGTCGCCGATCTCGTAGTCCATTCCGTCCCACGTGTCCTCGCGGAATGAATAGAACGCCCAGTGCCATTCCTGCGCGTTGAAGATGTGAATCAGGTCCGACAGATACTCGGCGGCGCCGCAATTGGTGCGATGGCAGCCGAATTCCTCGGCGATGATGCGGTTGGACGGTATGTTGTTCTGCTTCTGCCAGTCAGCCACCGGCGAGATGATGGCGCGCAGAGTGTTGATGTCCAGCGGCACGGGATTTTGTGATTGGGCCGCGGTCATGCCGGGGTAGCACACTTTCCCGCCATTGGCCTTCTTGTTGGTATACTCGAACGGTTCATACATGTGAAACGCGTAGAGCGTCTTGTCGTCCGACACCGGTTTCAACGTGGCGAAGGCCGAGGCGGATGCCCACTTGCCGGCATCAATGAAGACCGGCGTCTGGGGATCAACCGTCCGGATGGAAGCAATGATTGTGCGATAGAACGCGTTAAGATCGGCGGCGGTGTTTTCAATCGGAGCCGTCCAGCCACCCTTTTCGCTGGCAGCGGTGGCGGGCGTCGCGTCCTCCGGGGTGGGCTCGTTGATGATATTGAAGCCGACGAGGGCACGGTGGCCGGCAAGCCGTCCCGCCAGATCGCGCCAGAACCGGGCAGCCTGAGTCCAGTAAGCGACATCTTGCCAGAGGCGAAAGTCGGGCCGGTTATCGTTATTCTGCCGCCAGCGCGCACCGGGGAGCGATAGCATACCGAGCACGACCCGCATGCCGGCGGCGTCGGCCTGATCCAGCGTCTTCTTCAACTTGGCGAAATCGGTCCCAATCAGGCTGTCGTAGCGATCGGCGTCGCCAATCAGGAAGTCCCGATGCTGGCCAGGCCATTTGTCGGGGACCAGGCGGACAAACTCAATGCCCGCTTTCTTGGCGGAGGCCCACCAGTCGGATGTGACCTCGCGGTTAAAGCAATTGGCGCCCCGTCGCTGGGTATTCCAGAAGGAGATCTTGGATGGTCCCGGCGCCTTATCGGGGATGACCGGAACAGGGGCCGCGGCAATGGCCGCCGCACTGAAGGCAACCAGAAGCGTTGTGAAAAGAATCGTTCTCATGCCAGTATCATACTCTGAAACGCAGGTGTTTGTCCAATGGTTGGGAGCGGGGGTGGCCAGCGCGCGGAAAGGCCCTCACCCCCGGCCCCTCTCCCAAAAACGGGAGAGGGGAGAAAGACTCCGTGGGCATAACGACTCCTGTTTCACGGCAGGCAGCCCCCCTGCAGGCCAGTGCAGGCCAGTGCGGGTCAGCCCTTGGGGCTGACCGTGTGTGCACCGGCCAGAGCTTTCGCCGTGGGGGCAGCCGTCAGCCCGGAGGGCTGACCGGCACCTGTGCAGAACACTGCCCTTTGATGGCAGGCAACGCTCTCCCCGAATGGATGGCTGACTTCTAGCTCAACTCCAGCATCCGCTCAAGCGCGAGGCGCGCATCGCGGGCGATGGCAGGGGGGACCTGAATTTCGTTTTTGTGGCCGAGGTTCTCGATACACTCGGCGAGATCGCCGAGTGTCGTGCGGAACATGTTCACACACAGAGGGCAATTCTGGCCGGACAGTTCGAAGATCGTCTTGTCCGGATACTCGTCGGCCAGGCGCGAGGTCAAATTGATTTCGGTGCCGATGGCGATGATCGAACCCGCAGGCTGAGCAGCGACATACTTGGCGATAAACGCCGTCGAGCCGACCGCATCGGCGCGATCGACCACGTCCTCTTTGCATTCCGGATGCACGACGATCTTGATGCCGGGGTAGTCGCGGCGTGCCTGCTCGACATGGCCCACAGTGAAGGTGGTGTGGCCGTGGCAGAAGCCCTTCCACAAGATGACGCGTGCCTTGATGAACGGCTTCGGATCAGTGGGCGGATGCATCGGATCGAAGAGCACGCGTTCGTCACGCGGGATTCCCAGACGGTTGGCGGTGTTGGTGCCGAGATGTTCATCGGGGAAGAAGAAGACTTTCTCGCCGCGTTCATGTACGAGACGGGGATGATCTTTGTGGTGTCGATGTGCTGCCCAAGCCATTCCCAGGCGTCATCGACCTGGGCGTCATCGGCCATGTCGGCCATCGGGCATCCGGCGCGCAGATTGGGCAGATAGACGTGTTGTTCGGGACGGCACAGGATACGCGCGGATTCGGCCATGAAGTGCACACCGCAGAAGACAATGTGCTCGGCCTTCTCCTGTTGGGCGGCCATTTTGGAGAGGTAATACGAGTCGCCGATGAAATTGCCGAACGGAACGATCTCCTTGCGCTGATAATGGTGCGCGAGGATAACAAGGCGGTCGCCCCAGCGATCGATCAATCCGCGGATGTGGGCTTTCAGGGCGACATCGTCCGCGGTCTCGGGACGGTCGCAGGTGGGGGCGGTCTGAATCGTCATGGAATTCATCTTCAATACTCATCCACGGAGGGGGCGGCTCCGTTCGACACTTATACGCAGATTTCCGAAACTTGCGGGTGCGCGGTGCAGGGACATTTGACAGAGATTGGTGGCACGGGCTTCCAGCCCGTGCCACCATGTTTCCGCGGTACGTGGGCGGGGCCGTTCAGCGATCTAGTTACTCAAACACGGATTGCAGAATGCTGCGCCGTGCGACCAAAAGCGATCGATCATGGTGACCAAGTCGAGAATTGTTGTCTCGCCGTCGCAGTTCAAATCTCCCCGGTCGACGGCGGGGCAGGTCGCATCGTGCAGAGGCTGTGGCGCTGACCCGCTGAAGTAGGCGATGAGCCTGATCACGTCGCCAAGGTCATGACGTCCGTTGCCATTGATATCTCCCTGTCGTGAGCAGTCACACTCCAAACAGTTTGAGGTGCAACTGGCGGAACCCAGGCAAGTTGGTGCACCTGCGCACGACGGATTCGGCCAACAGGTCGAAACCATACATGTGGCGTTGATGCACGTCGTTGCGCCACTGCAAGTGGTGTTCGGCGGGCACGTGGGGACGCTACAGGTAGGGAAGACTGAGCATGTGGCACTAACTGGGCACGTGGCGCCCCTGCAAGTTTGCGTCAACGGACAGGTGATTTCCGGAGCGCACGTTGTTACACCTGCACAGGTGGAATTGCCGGCGCAAGTCACACCGTTGCAGGAATTCACCCCTGCACAAGTCGGGTTTGGTGTGCAGGTGGCCACAAGGCAGGTGGCACCGTCGCAGGTACTGACTGATGGGCAAGTTGCATTGGGTGGACAAGTTGCATTCGCACACGTGGCGCTACCGCCACAGGTTGGCCCCCCTGGACAACTGACCTGCGGTGGGCATGTTGAAGTGCCCGGACACGTTGGTTTGCCGGGGCATGTTGCGTCTGAACAAGTTGAGACCCCCACGCAAGTCGGATTCGGCGTGCACGTTGCCGAGATGCAGGTTGCGCCTGAGCAAGTAGTCACGCCCACGCACGATGGGTTAGGGGCACAAGTCGCCACGATGCACGTTGCGTTTGAACAAGTGACCATCCAAGGACAGGTGGCATTCCCGTAGCATGTCGGACGCGAACACGTCATAAAATAGACGCAGGTCACGGCGTACTCCGAACAAGTAGGGGTCGGTTCGCATGTCGCGCTCCTGCAAGTGGGATCCGAACACGTTGCGACCCCTGCGCACGAGGGGTTCGGCGAACAGGTTTCGACAAGACAGGTGGCGTTCCAACACGTCACCGTGGGGGGGCACGTTGGATTCGACTCGCAGGTGGCTCCGGATTCTCGGCAGGTCGGATTCCCTTGACAACTGGGATACTGAGCGAAGCATGTCGGCTCAGGAATGCAAGTTCCCCCGTAGCAAGTCGTACGGGGCGCACAGGTTTCGCTCGGGCCGCACATGGTCGATGGAGTCCCATTACAGGACATCTGTTGGGCGCAAGTGAACACAGCACATGTGGGGGCCGAAGTGCAGGTTGGCGTTCCCGACATCGTCGGAAGCGAATCGCATTGACACCACGCCGTGTCCAGAGGGATTGCAAGGAGACTTGTGTCCTTGCATTCAACGAGATGCCAAATGAGGCACACAAAGCTCGAGCCGGTTCGAACTTCACCCGGGCATTCTCCCAGCACGCACGATGCGAAAGACCGCAGGTCGTGCAGAGAGAGTCGCAGCCATCGCAGTGTATCCGGATTGCCCGTCATGCAGGTCAATTCGTAGATGCAGGCCGAGGTGGAATCTGCGGGTCGTGCCACCCTTGTCGTGCGCGAGTCTACGCGGGCAGCCAATTGTTCGATGGATGTCCTGGTGGTCACGTCCTTGCGAAGATTGGTCACCGACTGATTCAAGCTATGGTGGAAAAGTGGCGAGGAATTCGGATCTTCAACCGCCCGGGCATCGTGGATCGGAAGAGTGACAAGGACAGCCAGGTTGAGCACACAGTAGAATGCGAGTCGAAGAGCGCACTTGCCCTCGAAGTGCACGAGGCCGATTCGCCATGGGCGCGCGGCGTGTCGCATAAATCTGACCTGCGGCGGACGGGCGGGGCCGATTACCGTCCTGTGTTCAGTATACCACCTACGGCAAGGGTGTCAAGTGGCGATTTCGCGAACAATTCTTAGTGTCGGTAATCATACAGACGCGGGCAAATTGCCCATGCCACCAATTTCAATGAGGTTGAGTCTGGTGGTAGGGGCGTATTGCATACGCCCTCTCACCCGAACGGCAGGCAATCCGCATTTGACCGCGCGCGTTCTGCGCCAGGGGCATATGCAATCCCTACAGGCGGGGCGGCATAAGCCGGATGCCCACGCCGCCATCACGCGCGCCGTTTGGACCAATCGTCCAGCGCGGCGGCAGTGGCCTGCTGCGCCAGGACAGAGCAGTGAATCTTGTGCGGGGGCAGGCCTCCCAGTGCCTCGGCGACGTCGGTGTTCTTGATGTGTGCGGCGTCGTCAAGGGTGCGGCCGATTAGCATCTCGGTGAGCTTCGATGACGATGCAATCGCCGCGCCGCAGCCGTAGGTCTTGAACTTCACGTCGACAATCCGGTCGCCTTCAATGCGCAGATAGAGTTTCAGCAGATCGCCGCAGTCGGAGTTCCGCGCCAGGCCGATGCACGACGGATTTTCCATATCGCCGGAGTTGCGCGGGTTCTGGAAATGATCCATCACCGTAGGGTTGTAGCCGAAGTTTTCCTGATCGAGGGGCATGGGTTACCCTGCGCTCCGCGTATTCACCAATGACAATACGACGGTCGTCAGCAAAAAGCGCGGACAAGAGTGTCCGCGCCACCAGATCGTTGACTGTGTCATCAGGATTGAGGTTGGGAGCGGATTGATCCCTATGTCGGCGGCACGAACGACTGCGCGGCCGCCTTGATCCAATCGACAACAGGTCCCGGGATAATCCCTAGGAGCAGAACACCGAGCGCCGACACGGCGAGCACGATCGTCAATGTGCGCGCGACCGGGAAACCACCCTCAGTCTGCTCGGACGGAAAGTACATCTTCATAATTACAGTCGCATAGTAGTACAACGCGACGACCGATGTGGCGACGCCGACCAAAACCAGCCAGAGGTACCCCTTTTGGATGGCGGCGGCGAATACATAGTACTTGGCGAGGAAGCCTGCCGTAGGCGGAACGCCGGCCAGCGATAACAGGAACAGCGCGAAGAATCCTGCCAATATCGGCGACCGTCGCGACAGGCCGCTGAAGTCACTGATCTCCTCAGAGCCGGTGCGCTCGGCGAAGGCGATCACACAGACAAAAGCGCCCATGTTGGCAAAGAGGTAGGCCATCGCGTAGTACGATATCGAAGTCGCACCCCAGGGATCGAGTGCGACCGCACCGACCAGCATATACCCGATCTGCGCCACCGAGGAGTAGGCCAGCATGCGTTTGATATTCGTCTGCACAATCGCCGTGGCGTTACCGACGATCATGGCCAGCGCCGCCAGTGCGGCGATTGCCTGAATCCAAATCAGTTGCGCGGGCTGTCCACCTACAAAGAAGACACGAAGGAACGCGGCCAACGCTGCCGCCTTTGATGCCACCGAAAGGAATGCGGTGATCGGTGTGGGTGCGCCCTCGTACACATCGGGTGCCCACATATGGAACGGGGCCAAGGCGAGCTTGAATCCGAATCCGGCCAGAATCAGCAGCAATGCCAGAGCCAGTCCCGGCGGGAAGGAACCGGAGCCCATGAACTGTCTTTGAATCTCCTGTGAAATCTTGGCCAATTCGGTGGTTCCGGTCAAGCCATACAGGATCGCCACACCGTAGAGCAGGATGGCCGAGGAGATTCCACCCAGGATAACGTACTTCAAACCCGCTTCCGCTGACTTCCGATTGGTCTTGTGATAGGCAGCGAGCACGAACAACGTGACGGTGGAGAGTTCCAGCGCGATATAGAGCGTCAGCAGTTCGGTGGCCGACACCATCAGCATCATGCCGACGGCGGAAAACAGAATCATTCCGTAGTACTCACCACGGTGAGCCCGCAAACGCGATACCGTGCCGACCGAAGCGGCCGCCGTGAGAATCACACCGGCGAGAATGATTTCTTTGAAGACAACGGCGAGCCGGTCGAAAACAAAGGTCCCGCCGAACGCTGCACCGTCCTGGGTGACGGCCACCCAGACCGCCGTGGCGAGAGTGCCGATGATGGTCCAGATCGCAAAGGTACCGGACTTGGATTCATCCGTGCGCCCCATAACAGCGGCGCCGGTGATCACGCAGGCCCAAAGCAACAGGAAACACTCGGGCAGAATCGTGGCCCAGTCGGCGTAGAATTGGGTGAGATTAAATGGCGTCACGTCAGTCTCAGGCCCCAGCCCCAATCAGGCGGACAAGGTTTTCGATCGTCGGCTGAATCAGATTCGACAAGAGCGCCGGATAGATGCCGAGGGCAATCATCAGGATCGCGAGCGGAGTGACCGCAACAATCTCGCGGAAATTGATTTCGGTCAGCTCCGCCGTGTGGCCGGCGACCGGGCCAAGGAACATCTTCTGGATCATGCGCAGGAAATACGCCGCGGTCAAAAGCACCCCGACCACACCGATGGCGACAGTGATTTTGAAGTAGGGGAACGCCCCCAGGAAGACCATGAACTCGCTGACAAATCCGGACAATCCCGGCAGGCCAAGTGAACCGAGGACGAAGAGGATCATGATCCCGGAGTAGACCGGAACCTTGATCCACATTCCGCCGAAGGCGTTGATCTCGCGCGTGTGGGCGCGGTCGTAAATCACGCCCACCAAAGTAAACAGGGCGCCCGTGATCAATCCGTGCGAGACCATCTGGAACATGCAGCCCGAGATGCCCGCGACTGAGCCGACCGCCGCCATGCCCACCAAGCAGTAGCCCATATGCGACACCGATGAATACGCGACCAGTTTCTTCAAATCGGTCTGGGCCATGCAGACCATTGCGCCGTAAATAATTCCGGCAACCCCCAGGATCGCCATAGGCCAGGCAAAGAACCGTGTGGCCTCGGGAAACATCGGAAAGGAAATTCGCAGAAGACCGTAAGTTCCCATTTTCAGCAGAACCCCGGCCAGCAGGACCGACACCGCGGTCGGGGCTTCGACATGCGCATCCGGCAACCACGTGTGGAACGGGAGCGTCGGGATCTTGATCGCGAACGCGATGAAGAAGAAGACAAACGCGAAGAGTTGGAAGCCGCGCGTCATCTGCGGGGCGCGCTGGATGTGCTCAATGATCGATAGAGAATGCGGTGTCGATGTGAAATAGAGCGCCAGAACCGCCACCAGCATGAAGATCGAGCCGAATAGCGTATAGAGGAAGAATTTGATCGCCGCATATTCTTTTCGCGGCCCTCCCCAGATGCCGATCAAGAAGTACATCGGCACCAGCATGACCTCCCAGAAGACATAGAATAAGAAGAAGTCCAGCGAGGCGAAGACGCCCAGCATGCCGGTTTCCAGAAGCAGGAAGAACGCGAAGTACTCTTTCACGCGCTTGGTGATATTGAAGGATACCAGCGCGGCCAGGAATGACAAAAGCGTTGTCAGGGCCAGCATCGGCACCGCGATTCCATCGGCGCCCAAGTGATAGTTGACATTGAGGCCGGGAATCCACGCCGCCTTCTCCACGAACTGGAATTCGGCCGTCGAGGGATCGTACTGCGCCAAAAGAACCACCGTCAGGATCAACGGCAGCAGGGTCGCAACGAATGCAACGCCCCGGATCAGCCGGTGGTTGTCCTTGGGCATGAACAGCGCCACAATCGCCCCGATCAGAGGCAGGAATATCATCCAGGAGAGAAGGCCGCTCATTTTTGAACCGTCCTTTGGCAGTGCGCGTTTCCGCGTGCCGATTTGATTTCGTTCAGGGTGATGACAGTGTCACTCTGAGCGGAGCGAAGGGTCTGCATTCGTGGCCCCCGATCGACAACAGATGCTTCGCTGCGCTCAGCATGACAAGGAGAGAACGCTGTGCGTGTCCAGATCTTCATGCCGGGTAACTTTGTCATCTGAGTATCCACAGGATTACCAGGGCAGCGAAAACGATAAAGGCATAATTCTGCAGGCTGCCCGTCTGCAGATAACGGATGGTCGCGCCAAAGCCGCGCGTCAGCCATCCAATGCCATTAACAGCGCCGTCGACGAATGTCTCATCCGCCCAGCGCTGGAACCGTCCCCACAAAACGCCGAATGCTCCGGCGCCGTTGACCAGGCCATCGATGATGTGTTGATCGAACCAGAACCAGCCCTGGCACATCACGTAGTACGGCTTGATGACCAGGACCTCGTATGCTTCGTCGAAGTAGTACTTGTTGAGCAGAGTATTGTACAGACCCGACATCGATGTGGCGATGCGGTCGGGATCGATGCGGCGCTTGTAATACATTAGATACGCCAATCCGATTCCCGAGAGTCCGACGAGTAATGAGATGGCCGCGAGACCGTAGTGGAATTCGGCGTGATGCGGCTCGTGGTGATACACCACGGAGGAAAATCCGTGATGCAACCACGGCAGGCCGATCCAGCCGGAAACGACCGAGAGCACGGCCAGGAAGATCAACGGATAGGTCATGACCTTGGGCGACTCGTGGGCGTGTTCGAACTTGTGCTTGTCGCGCGGTGTGCCGGTAAAGGTCAGGAAATACAGCCGGAACATGTAGAAGGCGGTCATGAAAGCCACAAGCAGGGTCAGCACGGTAAACACCGGATGGCCGAGCGTCGACGCCACGATTTCATCTTTAGACCAGAAGCCGGACAAGGGGAAGATGCCCGCGATGGCGAACGCCGCGATCAGGAACGTAATCGACGTCGTCTTCATCTTCGCGTGCAATCCACCCATCTCGCGGATGTCGTTGGTGTGGACAGCGTGAATCACCGAACCGGCGCCCAGGAACAACAGCGACTTGAAGAAGGCGTGAGTCATGAGATGGAATGTGCCGGCGGTGAAGCCGCCGAGTCCCAAAGCCATGATCATGTAGCCGAGTTGCGATACAGTCGAAAACGCGAGAACGCGCTTGATGTCGTTTTGCACCAGGCCGATTGATGCGGCCATCAGCGAGGTGATGATGCCGATCCACGCGACCGTCATCGCGGCGGTCTCGGCGCCCATGAAGATGGTCAGCGAACGCGCCACCAGGTAGACACCGGCGACAACCATTGTGGCGGCATGAATCACCGCCCACACCGGTGTCGGGCCTTCCATCGCATCCGGCAACCAAACGTGGAGGGGCACTTGTGCCGACTTGCCGATGGCGCCGCCGAAGAGGAAGATCGCCGCAGTGGTCAGGAACGCTCCGCCCAGCACGCCGGTCTTGACGGCATCGAAAACGCCGCCGAACGTCAACGTCCCGCAGCCAGTGTAGATCATCAGCAGGCCGATAATGAAGCCAAGATCGCCGAGCCGTGTCGTGATGAAGGCTTTCTTACCCGCGTCGGATGCCGACTGTTTCTCGAACCAGAAGCCGATCAAGAGGTACGATGCGAGTCCGACAAGTTCCCAGGCGACAAACATGAGAAAGAAGTTGTCGGCCAGAACCAATGTCAGCATCGCCATGGTGAACAACGACAAGAAGGCGTAATAGCGGGAGAAGCGCGGGTCGCCGTGCATGTAACCCAGCGAGTAGATCTGAACCATCAGCGCAACCGTCGTTACGACGATCAGCATCATGGCGGTCAGGCCGTCGATCTGGATCCCGATCGGGATGTGCATCGACGGGCCGAGATTAAGCCAGTCGAATGAGAAGCGCTGAACCTCCGGATTTCCCCACACCGTGAAGGCGATGGCCCACGCGTACAGAAACGCGATCGACACGGCCGTGATCGACAGTGCCGCCGACACCACGCGATTGCGGTGCGTCAACAGCATGATCACCGCCATCGCACAGAGCGGGAAAACAGGTATCAGCCAGGCGTAGGATAGCATTCTTATCTCAACAGGTCCGATCTACCACTTCATGAAATTGATCCGGTCGACGTCGATGCCGCGATGGTGCTGGTAAATCAACAGCACGATCGCCAGCGCCACAGTCGCTTCCGCCGCCGCCACCGCAATCGTGAAGATGGCCACCACCTGCCCCGTGATCGTGGCGGGTGTGACATAACGGGCAAAGGCGACGAGCGTGATGTTGACCGCGTTGAACATCAGCTCGATCGACATCAGCACGCCGATGGCGTTGCGCCGCGTCAGCATCCCAAAGACGCCGATGCAGAACACGACCGCCGACAGCGTCAGATAATGTATGAGTCCGATTCCTTCCATTATATATCCACTACCCTGCGACTTTCTCAATGGATTTCGGCAACGGTGTCGTCGGCGCTTCGGGGTCACGTCGCACCGAATCCTTCTTGGCAATCACCACCGCGCCGATCAGCGCACCCAGGAGCAGGACCGAGACGATTTCAAACGGTAAAGCGAACTGGGTCAAAAGCAATTTTCCCAGTGTCCCGCCGGCACCTTCGGGCATCGGGTCGGACGAAATCGCAAACGGTGTCTGCCAGAGCGAATACACGATTACCGCGAGCAGGCCCAGCGATAAGAGCAAGCCGGTCAGAACCTGTTCGTTGGTGTGGCGAATCGTTTGGTCGGCGATGCGCGCGGTGAGCATGATGGCGAAGATCATCAGCATCGACACGGCGCCAACGTACATCAACACCTGCGCCGCGGCCAGGAACGGGGCTTGCAGAAGCACATAAACCCCCGCCACGCCAAAGAGGGCCAGAATCAGATAGATCGCCGAATGGAAGATATTCTTCGAGGTGACCACGAAGATCGCGGCGGCGATTATCAGAAAAGCCAGGGCGTAGAAGGCCAGGGAGATCGTGTCCATAGGATTACGGCCTGAAAATGTAAATCCCCAATCCGGTCAGCACGATATTGATGAATGCCAAAGGCAGCAGGAACTTCCAGGCAAAACTCATGAGCTGGTCGACCCGCAACCGTGGATAGGTCCAACGGAACCACATGAGAACAAACACGCCGCCGAGAGTCTTAATCAAAAACCACATCCACGACGGCAGGAACGGACCGTTCCAGCCACCGAAGAACAGGGTCGTGGCAATGGCGGCCACGGTGAACATATTGAGAAACTCCGCCAGGAAGAACATGGCGAATTTCATCCCCGAATACTCGGTGACAAACCCGGCCACCAGTTCCGAGTCGGCCTCGGGCAGATCGAATGGCGTCCGGTTGCATTCGGCCGTCGCGGCCACCAGATAAATCAGGAAGCCAAGCGGCTGCGGCAAGATATACCATTGATAGAACTTCGTTTGCTGCGAGACAATCTCACCCATCGAGAGGGTCTGGGTGAGCATGACGACGGCGACCATGGCCAGCGCCATGGGCACTTCGTACGAGACCACCTGAGCGGCGGAACGAAGACCGCCGAGGAGCGCGTACTTGTTGTTCGATGACCACCCGGCCATCAGAAGCCCGATGCGCGGTCAACGTTGGCCGGGGTGATCAGTTCCTTTTGCAGCAGCTTGAGGGCATCGGCGATGGTTTGAATTGTCCCATGCCAGCCGACGCGCATCGGGCCCAGCCGCATTTGGAACCGTGCCGAAACCTTGCGCTCCCACCAAACGAGGAAGAGCACGACCAGCGCGGCAAATATGACCACCACCAGCGCCGCCACGATTAGTTGCACCAGGGTGACCCAGGTCGGCCCCAGGCCCAAAGCACTAACCACGGCCTCGATGCCGTCGCCGATGAGCTTGACCAGTTTATCGAGTTCCAGCATCAGTGGTTTTGGAGGGGCTTGGTTGGCGGCGGATTAGAACCACTTGAGAACGCCTTTGCGCCAGGCGTACAACAGGCCGAAGAGCAGAATGGCGATAAAGACCAGCATCTCGACAAAGGCGAACAGGCCGAGCGACCGGTAGGCAATCGCCCATGGGAACAGAAACACCGCCTCGACGTCGAACACGACGAAGATGAGAGCAAAGATATAGAAGCGAACGTTGAACTGGATCCAAGCGCTGCCGAAGGGCGTTTCGCCACATTCATATGTCGAGTTCTTGATGTCATTTGGCGCGGACGGGCTGACCAGCTTGGCCAACAGGAAGGTGATCAGAACGAATCCGACCCCCAGTCCCAGGAAAACCGCTACTGCCGCAAAGTCGGAAACCACCGCCGCTCCCTGCTCGTCGTGCCGAAGTGGCGCCCCTACACACGATCAATCAAACAAAGGACGCCGGAGCGGCGAGATTACGCCCTCTTTTGATTACAGTCAAGGAATTTCCCCCGTAACCGGACAGACTTTGTGACAGTTTTGACGAGCGCCGAAGCAAGGTGTCAGAATTCGCGGCATTTTGACAGGGGATTGTGTATCGAACGGTCGTTCGGTAATTGGTGGGAGGGTGTAGGGGCGTATGCAATACGCCCCTACGGCCGAGGTTTCGCGACCCGGTATTGCCGATGGATCAAGAAGGCACATCAAATATCCCAACGGTGGAGCATGATTGCGTATGGGCGTATTGCATACGCCCTTTTCCCCTGACGGTAGGCCATCCGCAATTCGCGGATACGGCCATGTGGGTGACGAGCGAAAGGCGAGCGTCCCGCCGGGGTGGCAGGGCGTACGCAATACGCCCCTACGGGCGGGATTTCGCGACATGGCGTGTCGTCGATCGATCAAGAAGGCGCATCGATATATCTCAAAGGTGAAGCATGATTGCGTAGGGGCGTATTGCATACGCCCCCTTCTCCGCACGGGAGGCGATCCGCAATTCGCGGATACGGCCATGTGCGTGACGAGCGAAAGGAGAGCGTCTCGCCGGGCTGGCAGGGCGTATGCAATACGCCCTGCTACCGGCGGGCCGACATCATTAGGTTTGGATCTTCCTGATCCTGTGCCCAAAGCGCGGGATTGTTCACAATGTAAGCACGGACGTCTGCCATGTCCTGTTCGTTGCGGATGACGTGTTCGTAATAATTCCGCTGCCACACTGGCGTGCCCGGGGTCCCGCGCAAGTCATTGATGCGTCGGGTGACCGCAGCCTTCCAGCCTCGGACAATGGCACCGATGGTCTGCGAGGGAGATTGGAACGATCTCCGCCCAATATCGATGGGCGACACGCTAGCCTGATTCATGATGACCACGATGCCATGCAGGTGGTTCGGCATAAGAGCATATTCGTCGAGACAAACATTGGGGCGGAGACGCACAGTCTTCAGCCATTCCGATATCGTGATTTTGCCGAGATCGTTCGGGATCATGTGGGGATCGGAGATCGATCCGAATAGGCACGAGCGATGATGCGTGCACACGGTAATGAAATATGCGCCCTCGCGAGAATAATCGTACCCTTCAAGGCGTATGGAATGCCGGTGTTGGCGATCCATTGCTTGGGGATTTGCGCGATGCATATTCCCATCCATCGGTCAACCACCGTAAAGTAAAACGTCTCCAAAGATTGGCGATCAGTTTCGGGTATACAAGCAGTTAGTTGGAATCGATTTGTCCGGGCGAAGTGCGACAGTTGCTCACACCCCCGTGTAGGGGCGTATTGCAGACGCCCGATTCCCCTCACGGTAGGCCATCCGCAATTCGCGGATACGGCCGTGTGGGTGACGCAAAAAGGCGAGCGTCTCGCCGGGGAGGCGGGGCGTATGCAATACGCCCCTACGGCCGAAATCTCGCGACAAGGCATTGTCGACCGACCGAGATGGCGTATCAATATGTCTCAAAGGTGAAGCATGCACGCGTAGGGGCGTATTGCATACGCCCCCTTCCCCTCACGGTAGGTTATCCGCAATTTGCGGATACGGCGGTGTGGGTGACGCAAAAAGGCGAGCGTCTCGCCGGGGTGGCCGGGCGTATTGCATACGCCCGTTTCCCCTTGCGGTAGGCCATCCGCATTTAGCGAATACGCCCCTACGGATGGTCCCGGCGTTGCTCGAACCAGATCGCCCCGAACACCTCCCCGCACCTCTCGCACAACCGCGGCCCCTTCAAGTCGATTTCTTCGGCATAGGTGGACCCGATCATGGCGCAGCCGGGGGTGTGGCAGTGCGTGAGGCCGGCGGTGTGGCCGAGTTCGTGGACCGATTCGACAAGCAGGCGGCGGGAGAGGATTTCGGGATCGGGATCAAGACCGTAGAGTTCGGGACGCAGGCGGAACGTAGAAACGACCGCGGCGGGGCCGTGCATCTGTGCTTCACCGAAAACATAGGTCAGAACCGGCGCGAATAGATCGACGTCGGTGACTCCGAGGATGCGCATCGGCGGATTGGTCCTGCGCTTAAATAGCTCGGCCAGAATCATCGAAGAATTGTACTGGCCGCGTGCCGCTTCACGCGCAAACTGCGGCGAGAGTTCCCACGAGGCAACCGTGGCGGTGCGGGCGAGAGTTGCGTGCAGATCGGTCGTCAAACGCTGGAGCAGCGCCAGATTGGCGCAGTCCACTGGGACCACAAGGATATCCCCCCCGTTGGCGCGATCACCATCGGCCATCGGTTACCGGGGCAGGTTGAATTTCTTGATCTTGTTGTACAGCGTGACCCGGTCGATGCCCAGCGTCCTGGCGGCCCGCATCACGTTCCCCTCACACTTCTCGAGAACCCTGCGGATATGGGCGACCTCGACCGATTCGAGGCTCATGTTGTCGACCGGCCCTTCCTCGCGCGGTGCGCTGATGGGAAGATTCGCGGCACTGACCGTCGGCGGTGTGCCGACTACCACCGCGCGCTCGATCGCGTTTTCCAATTCGCGCACATTGCCCGGCCAACGGTGTTGGCGCAACGCTTCCAGTGCCTCGGGGGCGAAGCCGGTGAATTCGCGATTCATCGACGCGGCATACTTCGATAGAAAATGCTGCGCTAAGAGCACAACGTCCTCGTCGCGCTCTCGCAACGGTGGAACACTGATCGAGAATACATTGAGGCGATAGTAGAGATCCTCGCGGAAACTGCCGGATGCCACGGCCGCTTCGAGGTCACGGTTGGTGGCCGAGATGATGCGAAAATCGGATTTGACCGGGGTATTGCCGCCAACGCGGAAGAACTCCCTCGACTCGATCACGCGCAA
Organism: Candidatus Zixiibacteriota bacterium; assembly: GCA_016235085.1. Classification (GTDB taxonomy): domain Bacteria; phylum Zixibacteria; class MSB-5A5; order WJJR01; family WJJR01; genus JACRMA01. Next base: position 22,819 of record JACRMA010000003.1, on the reverse strand, counting down.
CAAGTCCATCTGGATCTTGGCGCTGACATTGCCGATTTCATCGAAAAAGACCGTGCCGCCATCGGCCATTTCCAAGTGGCCCTTGCGGCGGAACTGCGCACCGGTGAACGCGCCGCGTTCGTGGCCAAACAACTCGCTTTCCAAAAGTGTCTCGCTCAGCCCGCCGCAGTTGATCGGCACAATCGGGCGATAACGCCGCGGCGAACCGGCGTGGATGGCGCGCGCGATCAGTTCTTTGCCGGTACCAGACTCACCGCGAATCATCACCGTGGTGTCATTGGGCGCCACAGTGGCGATCATGTCACGGAGTTTTTGGATCGCAGGCGATTCGCCCAAAATGCTGCCCCGTCCCGTCATGCCGACCAGACGCTCCTTGAGTTCGACGTTTTCTGCCACCAGAGCGCGCTGACGAACCAGCTTCTCGACCAAGTGCGAGAGGTAATCGGGATCGATCGGTTTGGTGATGTAATCATGCGCGCCGTCCTTGAGCGCCTCGACCGCGGTGTCGACAGACGCAAACGCGGTGATGATCACGACGGTGGCATCGGTGTTGATCGTGCGAATCTTACGCTGCAGTTCCAAACCGGACATCCCGGGCATCTTGATGTCCAGGAAGATCAAATCGTAGTTCCGTTGCGCGAGCCGGTCCAGCGCGGCGCCGCCATCACACGCGGTCTCCACCAGATACCCTTCCTCGCTGAACCATTTGCCCAACGAGTCCCGCACAATCGGCTCATCGTCGACGATCAGGATGGAGTAGTCTTTGTGGTCCATGACCCTCCCTTGTCCGCGGCCGGCGCGGCGAGGTTGTCGGAATGTTGTTCTGCTGGTCCGGTGGGCAGCGTCAAGGTGACCTTGGTGCCTTCGCCCACTTTGGAATCGATGGATATCTGGCCGTCATGCTGTTGCATAATCCCGTACACAACCGAAAGTCCCAGGCCGACCCCCGCACAGTCGGACTTCGACGAGAAAAACGGCTCAAAAACGTGGGGCAGATCGCCCGGCGCGATCCCGCGGCCGGTGTCGGTCACAACCAGTTCGCAACGCTCTGCTGCTCCCGCACGACGGGCCGAGATTGACAACTCGCCACCGCTGGGCATCGCCTCAACCGCGTTGATCAGAATCGCGATCAAGGCCTGGCGCAATTGCTGAACGTCACCGTACACGATCAAGCCGGGCTCGAGATTGGTGTTGAGATGAATCTCGTGGAGTTGCAGGTGATGATTCACCAGTTGCGTGCAATGGCCGACGATGTCCTCCATCAAAACCGGCGCATGCTCGGCTGGTGTGCTGCGTGAGAACAACAGCAGATTCTTGACGATCTTCCCGCAACGGTCCAGTTCGCTGTGAATGAACTGGAGCTCCTTGATCGTTTCGCTGACGGCAGGGTCAGTGGAGCCGATTTTGCCCAGGCGGCGCATACCGAGACTGACGTACGTGTTGATTCCCGAGATGGGATTGTTCAATTCGTGCGCCACCGTTGCGGCCAGACGTCCCAGCGAAGCAAGCTTGTCGATTTGCGCCATACCTTCGTTGATGCGCTGCAACTGGCTGGTCTTCTCGGTCACGCGTGTTTCCAGCGTCCGGGTCCACTCGGTCAACTCCGCGCGCGCCGACGAGAGTTCGCCGGTCATGTGGTTGAAGTCGCGTGCGAGCTGGCCGAGCTCATCGTTGTGGTCGATGGGAATCCGATAATCCAGATTCCCCGCAGCCAGTTCGCGCGTGCCGCGCGCCAGCCGTTTCATGGGACGGTGCACAAATCGCCAGACAAAAAAGCCGCTGGCCGAGGCCGCCAAAACGGCCAGGACCACCGACCAGGCAATGAGATCGCGGCGCGAACGTGCCAGCGCCGTGTCGACATGCGCCAGCGACATCCGCACATCAAAGACCCCCAAAATCGCCCGGTCGGCCGGATGCGCGTGACAAACAGCTTGCGCACAACTGTTCAGATTGCGAATCGGGCTGATCAACCCCAGCGTGCGATGGCCGTCCGGATCGGTGATGACACGATAACGCAGATTTTGAATGGGCGTGGTCAGCGCGCCGGCTTTGGTGTGGCAGACAACGCACGCCTCCGCCTGCGCATCGACCCGCTTGAATTGTTCCGAGGTATCCGTGGAGACGATGATCTCCCCGGCCTTGTTGTAGATGCGAATGCCGTCGACGCCCGGCTCGGCGCCGATGGTCTGGATGATGTCGCGGACGTCACTGCGCTGATTGCGCATCATCGCCAGACGGGTGGCCGACTGGAGAATGTCGGCGACGCGATCGGCGGAGGCGAGGGTCTGGGACATCAGCGTGGCGGTGTGCTTGCGCACCGTCAGCCAGCTCGCCATCCCAAAGCCAATGCCCAGCACGATCACGAGGAGCGCGAATAGTTTGACAGACAATGAACGGCCGAGCGCGAACACACGGACCTCCACACATCTCACTTGACCTGTCGTCAAGGAATGGTACGCAAGTGAGACCGACCATTACATATATGGCCGTATCAAGCCGGCATTTGTCAAAAAGTCAGCGTCGACCGGGGAGCAACCGCCACTGAGCACGAAGAAATGTCAGATAGTCACGCAATGGCAAAATGCGGTCACCGGGGGCGATCAACACGCCGCCGTCGTGTGCGGTTTGGCCGGCCGGCGTCCCGGCTTTGAGCCCGGCGAGTACGAGTTCCTTAAGCGATTCTCTCTCGGCGTTGGCAATGGCCGCCATCGCCGATGCTTCCATCCAGTCATCCGCTCGCGGCGGCTGCAGGAATTTTGCCAAAAGCGCCCAGCCATCGCGATAGGGCGACGTGCGCAACATGGCCGCCTCGCGCGACCAGCGGTCATTGCGCTCCAGAATCACAACATTGGCCGGCGCCGGCCAGCGCAGAGCGTCATCGTCGACGATCAGCGAGATGAGTTCCTCGCCCCGGCCGATATGGCGGCCGGGACGCGGCAGCGAAAACGTCGGCACGCTCGAGAACGCCCGCAGCGCATGATGATCGAGTCCGAGGATCCATTCGCCGCGCGTCGAGGCCTCGTTCATCCAGAGATGCGAGGCGTGGAACCGCACCGTGTCCGGAATGTCGGCCGTTTCCGCGATGCTGGTCACCGGCGCGCCGTGACCACCCCGCATCGCTTGATCGAGCGGGCAGTTCTCGCAATCGAACGACCGCTCGCAAAGCCGGTAATCCAGCATCCCGGCCTCCATCCAAATACACGCGCCTTCGGGAACGGGAAATGTCCGGCCGCTACTCATTGTATTGACACCCTTGCCGGCTGCAACTCAGCCTGACGAGCGACACGCTCGGTTTCCAGTGCGGGCGTGATCACGACTGTTCCGGTCCAGGGCGACGGCCCAAAGACCGGCAGGTTCTTCACCGCCCATGCGAACGCAGCGAATCCCAGTGCCACCAGCATCGCAGTGATCGACAACTCCTCCCACGACGGGAAGTAGTCGCCCAGCTTGGCCGCCATGCCGGTGATCGACACGTTCATGCGATTCAAAATCAAACCCAGAACTGCGGACAGCCCCGCGTAGAACATCCCCTGCGGATGCGAACGAATCTTGGGAATGGCCACCAGAATTACAGGAATGATGATCCCCAGTCCGATCTCCAGCCAGAAGAGGCCGGCTTCGGTGGTGGCCTGGAACATGTATCCCAGGCTGCCGCGCCCAATCAAATCCTGGCCGCGCAGCACCGCGAGGAAGATCAGCGACACCATCATGGCGCGCCCCAAGTCAGTGATGATCGGCCGCTCCAGTTCTTTGCGGAACGCCCGGCTGGAGAGATACGATTCCACGATCACCATCGCAAAGCCCACCGACATCGCAGACACAAAGAAGAGATAGGGCAGCCGCGCCGAATACCACAGCGGGTGGAGTTTGTTGGGCACAATCAGGAAGAGCGATCCCAACGACGACTGGTGCAGACTCGACAGAAGCACACCGAGAATGACCAGAATCGGCGTGCCGATCTTCATCACTTTGACTGCTTTGCCCCATCCGAGCCGTTCGAAGAACGCGGGCACAAATTCGAAGGCCAGCACGGTGAGATAGAGCATCACGCACCAGGCGACCTCGAGCATGACCGAATGCGGATTGCGGAAGAAGATCGGATGCCAGATGTACCAGGGCCGGCCAAGGTCAAACAGCAATCCGACCGCGACGAGAATATAGCCGAGGAAAGCGGTCAGGATCGCCGGCCGGACGACCGCGTGGAATTGCTTGAGATTAAATATGTAGACCAGGGCCGACAGGGTGAACCCGCCCGCGGCCAACGCCACGCCGCTCATCACGTCGAATCCGATCCACATTCCCCATGGGACCTGGTCGGACAAACCGGTGGTCGCGCCCAGTCCCAGGTAGAAGCGCCGGAATCCCGCCACCATCCCCACAGCGAGGATGATGACAAACATGATGCGCCAGAACGTCAGCTTTTCTGTCCAACGGTTCATCGGGATTCCCCTCCTGCCTGATGCGTGCGAGTACTTGCGGATTGTCCGGGATGTTGAGGATGGCTCTCGCCGGTCTGATGGCGCAGCTCATCGACAGTCGCGCGGCGGTTGATCAGCCACCACAGGCCGCCCAAAATCACGCCCGAGGCGACCACAAAATTCGGAATCTTTTCCAGAACCTCCCAGGTCAGCGGCGGCAGCGCCGCATTCCCCAGATTGGTTGGGAATCCCAGATCGGCGAAATTCACCGGCGAAAGGAACAGGACATTGGTGCCGCCGACTTCGTTTTCGCCATAGACCAGGTTGTAGTACCCATCGGGATTTTCACTGATCCGGCGGTGGGCATCGGCGATCAGTTCATCGCGCCAGCCGAATACGGTGGCTTCCGCGGGGCATGCCTCGGAGCAGGCGGTCATCTTGCCTTCCTTGACCCGCTCGCTGCACATGATGCACTTGCGCACCAACGGTGCCCGGCTGGTCCATTCGTAGCGCGGGATCGAGAAGGGGCATGCGGTCATGCAGTAACGGCAGCCGATACACTTGTCGCCGTCATACGTGACCGGTCCGTCGGCGGTCTTCTCGAACGCGCCCACTGGGCAGACCGACACGCACGTCGGCTGCTGGCAGTGGCGGCAAAGATCCCGCACGAAGTAGTCGCCTTTTTCCTGGACGACCGTGTAGGCCGTGGCGGAGAGCGTCTTCTCAGTCTCGGGCGGCAGTTTGTTCGCCGTCTTGCAGGCCTCGGAGCAGGCCCCGCACCCGACGCAACGGGTGATATCGATCAGTAATGCGCGCTGGCGATCCATATGAGCGTCCTCGTCCTTCCGGTCCATTTGAGTGACTGTTGAAGAGGTACAACCGCTGTCATTCTGAGCCCCGCGGCTCTTTGCGGGGCGAAGAATCTGCTGCTTCTCCCAACGGGCGACACTGCAGATCCTTCGTCCGCTAACGCGGACTCAGGATGACACGAGTAGTGTCGTTCCAGATAGTGAGTGTTTGTCACCACCGTGTGAATCCTCACATCAACCCAAACGTGTTCTTGATCTTCGTGAACTCGGCTTCGTCGCATTCACTAACCAAAGGATCGCGCGCCAGACCGCCATCGGCGGAGGTGGCGCCGACTAACGCCGGCTTGGGCATCAACTGCGCCGCGACGCCCTGAAGTTTTCCGATCTCGCCTTTGAGCCACAAGAGCGCCTGCTCGCCGACCGACATCCGGTTGAGATGTTCGGACAGGTTTTGCGGCGCGAGGGAATACAGCGGCGGCTCCACACCCTCGTCGGGCATTGCCGGATGAAGCTGCGTGACCACGCCATCAATCGGGGACAAAACGCGCGCCGTCCGGCCATTCGAACGCAACTCCGCGATCGGCTGGCCACGGCTCACCGTCTGGCCGGGAGTCACCAGGCCGACCAGACGAAAGTCGGCCATCATCTCGCGGAGGAAGCGGTCGACACCGACCGCGACAGTGCCGTCGGGTTCGAGCTCTACAAATGTATGGCCGGGATCATAGAACCGGTCGGGCCGCGGACGGAAATCGGCGGGTGTCAGCCCCGGATTTCCCATCCAAACTTTCTGAAGTGCCTCACGGACAAACGACGACGCGAACACTCGGACCGGCTGATGAGCCAGTTGCCGCCGTCTGACCAGGACATCAATCACCAGGAACGCGGCGATTGTGAGAATGACCAGTATGGCTACCATGACGAACCTCCCTCTTTTCTTTGTGCATTTTGTCTCATCTTCTCATCTCGTTTCGGTCCCAACTCGCCACGCTGGTCGGTTCGCGGGGAGCAAGTTCCACATTTCACATGAGCGATCCGCATGCCGAAAACATCAACACCCATGTCAGAACCAACAAGGGCGCGTATCAATAGGTCCTATAGGAACTTATAGGTCCTATTCCACGGTGGCCCAGCGCCACGCCCAACTCGCAGAAAGTCTGATCGTTGAGAATTTATACGCCAATAATCACACAAAATGGCAAAGCCCTAGACAGCAGGCAGTTGCTAGTGTTGAGAAATGCAACGTGGAGAGTTGAGGAATTCAACGCCAAATGGACCTCAACGTCATTCCCGCGAGAGGGCGTGTTGAAAAAGGCCGGACAGGAGGTGTCCGGCCTACCACTGGTAGCGATATCGGTAGGCCGGACACTCTTGTCCGGCCTCTCGAATTCACGATGGTGCCGGTCTTTGAACACCAGACGAAGCACTGGGACTCCGGCCCGACTCCAGAACCAGTCCCTGAAAGCGCCAACCATGGAACGATCCTACACCCGCCTCCGCCGCGGCATTCCTCGACCACGTCGTTGCGAGGCGCGGCTTTTTGCGCCGAAGCAATCTCGCCCCCGCGCAGACGACACGATTGCGCGCCAACCTCGATGAACGACCGGGGAGGCTACGGCCAACCAGTTCCACATGTACGAGACGGCAACATGACGCAGTCAGGGGCACTGATCCCACCTTCTCGACCGGCCCCTGTTGCTGTCGTTGCGAGGCGCGGCTTTATGCGCCGAAGCAATCTCGCCCTTGCGCAGTCGACACGATTGTGCCATAACCTCGACGAATGACCGGGGAAGCTATGGCCAGCCAGTTCTACGTGTACATTATGACCAACCGGAACAACACCACGCTGTACACGGGCATGACCAACGACCTGAGGAAACGAGCGTTCGAGCATCGCAACCTTTTTGGTGGTCAGTTTGCGACGAAATACAAAACCGTGAAGCTCGTCTACTTTGAGGTGTTCGCTGACGCGTGGAACGCGATCCGGCGCGAAAAGCAAATCAAGGGAGGATCACGACAGAGGAAGGTCGATCTGATCGATAAGATGAACCCGCGGTGGCGGGATCTGTACGATCAGCTCTGAGGTGATGCATCTGCGAATGGGCGAGATTGCTTCGGCGCAAAATGCTGCGCCTCGCACCGACATCTCACATGCCGTTGGCAATGCACAGGCACAGCTTGCATTGCGGGGAGCGTCTCAGCCAAAGGCGGAGGGAGCGACGAAGCAATCTCGTTCGTTTCCGCACAGGAGCACCTTCGGTCGCCGGGTTCCTCAACACGCCCCACAGACCGCGGACACATGCATGCGGGTCATTCCTAAGGTCACCCGGCCCTGATCCCTCCTTCTCGACTGGCACCTGTTGGTGTCGTCGCGAGTCCGCCGCGGCCTTCCCCGCAATGGCATTTTACACAGCCGACCCCATGACCACGTCGTTGCGAGGCGCGGCTTTATGCGCCGAAGCAATCTCGCCCATACGCAGCCGACACGATTGTGCAATAACCTCGACGAACGACCGGGGAAGCTATGGCCCACGGCGAAGAGCGTAACAGCCGGGGCAATCGAAACACGTCGTTGCGAGGCGCGGCTTTATGCGCCGAAGCAATCTCGCCCATACGCAGCCGACACGATTGTGCAATAACCTCGACGAACGACCGGGGAAGCTATGGCCCACGGCGAAGAGCGTAACAGCCGGGGCAATCGAAACCTCCCCCGCGCTACCCAATCGGGAGCCTTGCGATGGAGGGCGCGTACTCACCCGAAGGCGGTACAACTCCAAACGGGGGAGGGTGACTCAAACGAAATACATGCTGCTGGTGGGTGTCAATGGGGCAATCCGAATGAGCGAGCTCCATTCCGTGTCGTGCTCTTCGTTGCTCGGCCGCACTGTCACCCTGAACGAGTCGGCCGCGGCGGACGAGTGAAGGATAGTGCCACCGCCGGGTTGGTCAAGGCTTCCACTCTGGCGGGAGAAGCTGACCCGCAAAGTCGGCGCTATGCAACAGCGTGTCGTTGTGTTCGACGACCACATCGCCAGGCAGTTCCAAACGGTACCGCCCATGAGCCATCGCATCGATGGCGACCAACTGGTGCGGGCAACCAGCCAGCCGGTGCTCAAAGGCGGCGAACGCCGAAAGAAAGCGTGCGATCTCCGCCGCGCACTCTTTGTTGTCCATGTAGACGCCACCATACGGCAGTCGAAAGCAAATCTTGCTCTGTTCATCGACGCGCGCGTAGTAGAAGGCGTAGCTGTTGACGCCGTGTCCCCAGAAGCCAATCAGGAAGTACCCGATCTGGCAATCGCTGATGAATTTGTGGAAGATGTCTCCCTGGATCAGGAATTGGTTCTTCTTCGCACTGGGTGAACCGTAGAGAAGCGCTTTGTCTGGGGGGCCGTCCAGCGGTTCCAGGACGCAATCCGGGATCGTGAGCACAGTGAGCGGAATGCCGATTTCTTGGGCAAAGACCTGATGCAGCTTTTCCATCGTGAGTTCCAGGTATCAGCAGAAGCTAAGATTGACTCCCTTCGCCACAGCATCGCGTCATGACATGCTCTGCGTGGGAATCCCGTGACGCGCCGAACTGTTGAACCCGGAGCCCGGTCGAATACCCATCGCCTTCCCGACGAATTCGATTAGCGCTGCTGTTGCTTGGTGCCCTGCAGCTCTGCTGCAGGATGTCACTTTTTCACGACCATGTCACCCAATGGCTACTCCTCCACTATCATCTACTGCTTGGGAATCCAGATTCCCCGTTCCGTCATCCCGCAGCAGAGCTGCGGGGCACCAGGCCGGAGTCCCTGTAGACGGGATATGGTTTGAAGGCGGCTGTCATGGAGTTGTTTCGCCGTTACCCATTTGTTTTTCAAATGCCTGTCGGACTAATCCCATGACATAGGGGAGCTCCTGGATTGTAGTCAGTCCCACTTCCACATCGCCGTTACCCCAGCGCCCGAGGTTACTGACGTCTTTACAGAGGCCTTTTGGATCATGGATCTCATGGAAGCTGAGGTTCAAAGACAAGCGCAAGCGCTTGGCTTGCGGAACGACGTCCACAAAGTTCGTCTCAGCTTTGTACGCGACGTAAAGCTTGAGGAATTCCTCGGTGACGCAGGGGTCGAGCGCCAGCACTAGTCTGCGAATGGCCTCGAAAAGATCTCGCATGGGACCGGATGTAAGGTGAGGGTGGTCGTCGATACTGTAGATGTCACCCTTGGGCAGACTGGGGCGATAGGCCTCGAGAACGTCCAGGGGCGGTGAGGGGGCCACCCACACGTCGACAGCCCATGCCGTGAGGTTGTCCGCGCGAGCTTTGATTGCG
>JACRMA010000003.1:0-13237 GCA_016235085.1 Candidatus Zixiibacteriota bacterium | reverse complement strand
CCCACCGTGTCACCGCTCCGAGTTCCTCGTTGAGCCGTAGCGGGCTATGCGCAAAACCTCCTGGCATGTCGCGTTTTTCGGCGAAGGGCCGATCGCTGTACTCGGAGTTGTACCCAGTGAGTGTGAGATTGCCAAGCGTGTGGAGCCAAGTCTGCTGGATGCGCTTCCAGTCCGTGCCCAATGCGTCGCGCCAATCGGCCGAGAGATCCTCATTCTGGGGCAGAATGTGCTCGATGGTGTACTCATCGACTGGAACTCGCTCTTTTCGTCCGTGGTTTTCCAAGCGGCGAAGCCAGTAACTGCGGCTGCGAAAGTTGTAGAGGTCGCGAAATTTGAGCTCCCGCCTAAACTCCTCATCAGCAGGAAAACGTCGATAGGAGGGCAGGAGGAGAAGGTGGGCCTGAATGCTTTCGAGGTATCGGTCCTTCTTCAGAGCCTTTGTGAACGTGGCAAAGGTTTTGTTGAGGGAGTTCGTGGGAATTGCACATATGGCGCGGCGGAACACATACGCCTCAACGAGTTGCACGCCCATTACGAAGTCTCGCGCATCAAGTAGGCCAGTAGCATAGTCATGGTAAAGTTCAAGCAAGAAGGGATATGCCACGTCGACCTTCAGTTCGCGCAAGTCATGGAATGCGAGCTTGAGCTCGGAGTGAGTTTCGGTGCCTAATGCGATTGCGCAGAAGTAGCGGGAGAATTCCGAGATTTCGGCCACCAGTGGCTCAACACCAGCTGCGGCAACTTCATCGGAGCGCGCGTGTGCTTTGAATGCCTCATACACCTCGCGTACGTTTGGGATCTCGCCAGTCTTGACAGTGAGGAAGTGACGCATGAACGCGCCCAAGTGTGTACCATAGGCCTCTTGGCCGAATTCGATTTCCATCGGACGCCAATACTGCTCGTAGAGCCGGGTCTGTAGTTGAGGTTCCAGTCCCATGAGGATGAAATTGCGGATTAAGTCGGCTTGGGTAAGTTCGCGTCCGGTCGAATTCATGCTTTCGAAGATGAGCTGCGGGTTGTCCTGATCGCGGCTGAGTGCAATATCAACGACAAGGAGCTTGGCGAGACCCTTGCATACGGCCTCCAGATGGTCCTGTCTAGCGGCTATCCAAGTCTCAAAAAGCTTGAAATTGTCCGTGACCCGAATGGAGGAGTCCCGAGGCCGCTCAGTGTCAGCGACTATCGAGGTCAGAGACTTCTTATCGGTCTGCGAGAGAATGAGTTTGAAACGGCGTTCTTCTGTCTCTTCGGGGTTCAATAAATAGTAGTTTCTGAGCTTCCGTGGAGAAAAGCCGTCGAGTGGCTCGCGCGATGATTCCTCGCAATTGTCAAGGGCATTGGCTAACGCGGCAATGAGTAATGTGACCGTGGTCAGGCGTTGCTGACCGTCGATGACGAGCAACTGGGACTGGCCAGTCACTTGATAAATCCCCTTTTCAATGTAAACGATTGAGCCAATGAAGTGAGCGGAGATGGCATCATTACTACCCGTGCGGATGATGTCGTCCCACAATTGGCGACATTCCCGCTCGGTCCATGAGTAGGTGCGTTGGTAGATAGGGATTACGAATTGTGGAGACTTCTTGAGAAAATCGAGAAGCCTTGCTTCAGAAGCTTTCATGTTTCTCCTTGCTGAATGATTCCTGCCAGGAGGCCGCCTGGTGCCCTGCAGCTCTGCTGCAGGACGATTCGGATTCACGAACCGGTATCCGGAAACAACTGACGAAGGTCGGTTTGCGTCAATCTCGAATCTTGCACATCCCTCGTATCGGCAACCCAAGCGGCCTCTTCCACGACCGACCGGACATCCCGCCGCTCTTATAGCCAGTCGTAACGAGATCATTTCCGGTCCGCGGGGGCTGATACCAGACCGCGTCTCACCCCGGATTGTCGTGGCAGTGGCGGGCTTTCGCCCGCACCGCCTACTCCGAGTGCTGCGGGCACCAGGCTGGGCTTTTCAACCCGCCCTTTGCTGTGGGTTACTCTCTTTCCCACAAGTCGACGCACGCGGGCAGTTCATGCATCTCGCGGCAAGCCCTGGGGCACCCGGCTTACTTTCATCGCGGCGAAGTGTCTCACACTTCGGAAATCGCCACCTTATCTGACCAGTCCTGATCTTTCACTTCTTGCTCAGAGAACATCACGCTCCTCCAATACTCATTAGGATGCGGCATGTCGTCGGTCTGCACTGAAATCGCAAAGATGTCGTTGCGGTAGTAATCCTTTCGGACCGGTTTAACAAGCATCCCTTCGTACTCGCCCGTTGTCCAATCCGCGCCGTCGCGATTGCACAAGCAGAATCCAAGCGTCGAGATGTCCTCTCGTGGTACTTCGGTGTGTGCTTCGCCCGCCTGCTTAATCGCTCGAACGTGAAGGCGTCGCAATGAATTTCTGCCAGCACGATTGGTCAACTCAAGCTCGATGGCATTTCGGATAACCACGTTCTCACGCCCTAAATAACCATCGGCTGCCGTTGGGGCGGTCGTTCGATTTACAAAGTCGGTTTCCTGAAGGACGTACAACATCGTGTCTTGCAGAGACCAGTTGAATACAAGAACGCGGCGTGAAGCTTTTACTCGGTACCCAATAAAGACGATTACGGTGGCGAGGATGATCGGAACAGTAGCTCCAGCCAGCGGAAGTGCAAAACGCCACCAGCTTCCATCTGAGGTCCCTACGAACGCGGTAAGTGAAATGCCCCCGATCGCAAGCAGCAGCTCCAAGAATACTTTTTCACGCACCCATAGGTAGGTTCTATTTAAGGCCCACAACCAGCGCTCGTGTGCCAACGGTTTCTCCACTGGTCTAACCCTCCGCGCGTATGGCTGTCAAGAAGCCACTTCGCGTTGATGTGACGTGCAGATCTCTTTCGTGAGGCACATGGTCACGACGGCGTGAAACCGATTCTTCGGACGGAACCGATAGGCCGGCTCGGTTCCCTACTTCTACCTGATTACCCCACCCCCATCACCTCCAGTATCCGGTTCAAATCCGCATGCCCATAATAATCAAAGATAATACGCCCGCGTTTGCGGGTCTCGCGGATGTGGACCGTGGCGCCGAATTTCATCCGCAGCTTCTGCTCGACCGCCTCCAGGTCCGCGGAACGGCGCTTGGCACGCGAAAACTTGCGCCCTGGCTTTTCATTGATCAGCTCCTCCGTACGCCGGACCGACAGTTCCTCCGCAATAATCCGCTTGGCAAAACTGATCTGCTCCTCATCGAGTATCAGCGCCAATAGCGCCCGCGCATGCCCCGCCGAAATGGCCCCCTCGGCAACCTTGGCCTGCACCTCATCCGGCAAATTCAGCAGACGAAGCGCGTTCGAGACCGTGGAACGCTCCCTGCCAACATGCTTGGCAATATCCTCATGCGTGTATCCAAAAATCTCGCCAAGTCGTTGGTATGCAACGGCCTCCTCAAGCGGATTCAGATCTTCGCGCTGAAGATTCTCAATCAAAGCCCACTCAAGCTCGTCCGCTTGCGTGGTAATTTCTGCCACAATGGCCGGTATCTTGGCCAGTCCGGCAGCTTTGGATGCGCGGAGACGACGCTCACCGGCGATGACTTGATATCCGGTCGCGGTTGCCTTCACTAAGATTGGCTGGATAACCCCCTTCTCGCGGATCGATGCGACCAGCTCTTCGAGCTTGGCGCCATCGAACTGGACTCGCGGCTGATTGGGGTTGGGGACAATCTTGTCGAGAGGCAGATCGATGACCTGTTTACCCTTGGAGATCAGTTGATCGGACTGGGTGGGGATCAGGGCTTCGAGCCCGCGGCCGAGTGCGAGACGGTTTCCGTTCATGATGCGATCACCTCTTTGGCTAATGCGACATAGTTCTCCGCGCCGGCGGACGTTGGATCATAAAGGACAATGGGCTTGCCGAATCCGGGAGCTTCCGACAACCGCACATTCCGTTGTATCATCGTTTGATACACCTTGCCATCGAAGACGCGCCGCGCTTCGGCTTCGACCTGACGCGACAAGTTGAGCCGGCTGTCGAACATGGTGAGCAACACGCCTTCAATGGCCAGCTCCGGATTCAATGATTGCTGAACTTTTTCGATCGTGTTCAAAAGCAGCCCGAGTCCCTCGAGAGCAAAGTACTCGCACTGCACCGGGACCAGCACCGACCCCGAGGCGACCAGCGCATTCACGGTGAGAATTGAGAGCGATGGCGGGCAGTCGACGAAAACGAAATCATAGGCAAGCCGCGGATCCTCAAGCGCGTTCTTGAGACGGCGCTCGCGGTTGTCCATGGTCACCATCTCGATTTCGGCGCCGACCAAACGCATCGCCGACGGAATCAAGTCGAGTGATTCGACACAAGTCGGGATTCGGGCATCGAGCAATGGACAGCCGTCGACCATGACCTCATAAGACGACAAGTTGATCGTGCTCTTCTCAATACCGAGAAACGAGGTCGTGTTGGCCTGCGGGTCGAGATCGATGAGCAGGACACGGCGATTGGCCAGAGCAAGGCTGGCCGCCAGATTGACCGCCGTCGTCGTCTTGCCCACGCCACCCTTTTGGTTGGCAATGGCAATAATTCGGCGTCGCGATAAGAGTTTGATATCCATACGACTTCTGATTCTATAAGAGTGACCTCGCAGAGGTCAACGAAATTATTCCAACAGAGTCACTTATCTTCACTCTCTTTTTCTACAACGAAGATGTGGAGCCCGGCATTGGGGAGTTTCTCGATTATCGGGATGGAAGACAACATCTTGAAGCCATACTTCCGCATCGCCCGGCTTTCGGCGGCGCGCACCAGGATCGGCTTGTAGGTGAGCAGGCACCCCGACGGCTTAAGGAACGAATCCCCCAACTGGAGCGAGGTCTCCCATTCGGCGACCGCTTTGACCGACACCCAGTCGAATGAATTGTGCCGGACTTTCTCGTTGGGACCACGTGGCTCGAGCCGGCCATGCGCCACTTTCACATTTAGCAAGCCCAAAGTCTCGACCGTTCGTTCGAGGAAGTACGCCTTCTTGGCGATCGACTCGGCCAGCACGAATGAGATGTCGCTGCGGAAGATCGCAAGCGGGATCGCCGGGAATCCGCCGCCTGATCCGATGTCCAGCCAGTTCAAGCCCTTGGTGCCGGGGATCAGATCCAACGAGGCAACTGACAGGAGAAACTGTCGTTCAACGGTTTGGGAGACATCGCCGCTGCGCGAGATCAGGTTGATCTTGCGATTGGCCTCGAGCACAAGCTCGCAATACCGCTCGGCGAGCGCCCACTTCCCTTCGTCGATCTCTCTTGTACCAACAGCTTTACAGACAAGATCCCGAGACAGTTTCACGTGAAACATTCCCCCCAAAGGAATCAAGGGAAAAGACAAACTGATGTCAATCACAGGAGGGCGATGTCGGACGAAGTGATACCGGGAATCCGAGACGCCTGGCCCAGAGTGTAGGGACGGATGCGTGTGAACTTGTCTTTCGCTTCACGGCGGAGGCCGCTCAATCCCAGATAGTGCAAGTCCGCGGGGATCCGCTGCGATTCGAGACGCTTGAACTGCTCGATCTGGCGCGCCTGACGTTCGATATACCCTTCGTACTTGATGGCAATCTCGACCGCTTCGGCGACGAGCGTCTCGACCGGTGCGATCTGAGCACCGAAACCGTTGAGATCACCAAATGAAACTCCCGGAATGCGCAGCAGTTCGGCGAGTGTCGCGCCGCCCTGCCTCTTTATCCCGGGGAATGGGATAGACGCAGCAGGAATGGCGGTCTTCTCGAATTCCTCGATACAGCGATCGATCTTCTCCCAGCGCCGAGAGAGTGAATCGTACTCCTTCGACCCAACCAGGCCGATTCGATGTCCGTGATGGGCCAGCCGGCGTTCGGTGTTGTCCTCACGCAGGTGGAGACGGTGCTCGGCACGGGAGGTGAACATGCGATACGGTTCATCGACACCGAGTGTGACCAAATCGTCGATCATGACACCGATGTACGATTCGGAGCGATCGAGGATGAGTGGTTCTTCGCCGCGAATCGCAAGCACGGCATTGACCCCCGCGACGAATCCCTGCCCGGCCGCTTCCTCATACCCGGAAGTCCCATTGATTTGACCGCAGAAATAGAGGCCTTTGATCGGCTTTGTCTCAAGAGTCAGATGCAGTTGGGTCGGTGGAAAGAAATCGTATTCGACGGCGTAGCCGGGGCGCGTCATCGTCACATCGCGGAGAGCCGGAATCGTACGGAGCGCATCAAGTTGAACCTCGGCAGGAAGCGAACTGGAGAATCCGTTGATGTAGATTTCGTCAGTGCCCATCCCCTCCGGTTCGAGGAAAAGCTGATGTCGCGGCTTCTCGGCAAACTTCATGACCTTGTCCTCGATCGATGGACAATAACGCGGCCCAATGCCGGAGATCTGACCGTTGTAAAGCGGTGAGCGGCCAATGTTATCGGTGATGAGCTGGTGGGTCTCGGGGGTCGTGTAAGTCAACCAGCAGTTCGCGTGGTTGGCGATGGGAATCGGACGGCGGCGTGAGAAGCCACGCGGGGGTTGATCACCCGGTTGGATTTCGCAGAGCGAATAATCGATCGATGAGCCATCGAGGCGTGGCGGCGTTCCGGTCTTCAGTCGTCCTACCTCGAATCCGAGACTGCGCAATTGCCCCGACAGGCCGCGCGACGGCGGTTCGCCGAAACGTCCCTCCGATTTGCGCTGGGCACCGACATGAGTTACCGCTTCCAGGAATGTACCGGCGGCGAGAATTACGGCATCGGAGGGGTAAGTCTCGCCGCTGTCACCGATGACTGCGATGACACGATTGTTGTCGATCGTCATCGACCGGACATTATCAGGCGCGATTTTGATATTCGGGATCGCGGCGATTTCGTCCTGTGCCGCCGACTGATACAACCGCCGATCACATTGGGCGCGCGATGATTGGACGGCCGGACCTTTGCGGCGATTGAGGACCTTGAATTGGATCCCGGCGCGGTCGGTCAGAAGTCCCATGCGTCCACCCATGGCGTCGAGTTCGCGGACGATCTGCCCTTTGCCGATGCCGCCAATCGCCGGGTTGCAGGACATTCTGCCGATGGCCTGCGGATCCTGGGTGATCATCGTGACCGTCGCACCGATGCCGGCCGCGGCACAGGCCGCTTCGATGCCGGCGTGGCCGCCGCCGATGACGATGATGCGCGGGGGGCGAGTCATAACTGTTGAAACGTGGCTCGAATGGTCGTGTTTGCGCGAGGGATGGTGGACCCAGTGGACGAAATGGACACGGTGGACGAAGTGGACGAAGTGGACCCAGTGGACGAAATGGACACAGTGGACGAAGTGGACACAGTGGACGAAATGGACATCTATTTGCCGATGCAGAAGTTTTTGAAGACTTCGGTTAGGACATCTTCGGTGGTGGTTTCGCCGATGATCTCGCCCAGGTGAAGCGCGGCGTTGCGGGCATCGAAGGCCGCGAGCTCGACGCCATCGGTTCTTGTCAGCGACTCGAGCGCGGAAGCCAATGCGGCATCAGCGGATTGCAAGGCACGGCGGTGGCGGTTATTGATCGCGAAAGTGCCGGTTTGTCTCCCGGTGCCGATCGGTTCGATCCAAGTGGTTATTGTCTTCAGCAATTCGTCAATGCCGGCGCCGGTTTTCGCGGAGATTTCCAAGACGCTCGTGTATTCGAAGCCAGGCCGGACAGGAGTGTCCGGCCTACCGATATCACGTTCCACCCGTTGGCCGTGCTCATGTGCTGTCTCGCTATTCGATGTAAGGCGCTGTACTACAATTGATAACACAGATGAAATATCGCTCTTATTGCAGCAGATTACCCAGGGTGACCGATTCGGATTCTTGTCGATCACTGGCAGTTGTGTTGTTACATCGGCCGTGCTGTCGATCAGCCAGATCACTCCATCAGCTTCCTGAATGGCGTGTTCGGCACGCTCGACGCCGATGCGCTCGACTGTGTCCGACGACTCACGCATGCCGGCGGTGTCGAGAATGCAGACGGGCCAGCCGTTGAGATTGATGTACTCACGGAGAATGTCACGCGTGGTTCCGGGAATGTCGGTGACGATTGCGCGCTCATCCTGCGCGAGACGATTGAACAGAGTCGATTTGCCGGAGTTGGGCGGACCGGCGAGCACCACGGTGAATCCCTCGCGCAACACGCGGCCGCGGTCATAACTGGCGAGCAGGTGCAACACGCGCCGACGCACTTCGCCTATTCGGTTTTTCACCCCTGCAATCTCAGAGGGCGCGATGTCTTCCTCGGTGAAATCAATTCCGATTTCCAAACGCGCGAGCGCGGCGATGATCTTGGCACGCAGGGCGAGAATCTCCTCGTGCAATTGTCCCTTCAGTTGCGCGAGCGCCGCCGCCGAAGATTCATCGGTCTTGGCGGCGATCAGATCGGCCACCGCTTCCGCTTCGGTCAAGTCGATTCGTCCATTGAGAAACGCGCGCAGAGTGAATTCACCCGGCTGTGCGGGGATCGCCTCCGCGGTGATGCAGGCATCGACGATCCGGCTCAGCACCAGTTGCCCGCCGTGCGCGGAGAACTCGACTAAATGTTCGCCAGTGTATGATCGTGGGGCGCGGAAGAGCGTTGCGAGCACTTCGTCGATTTCGGCATGAGTGCGCCAGTCGACGGCGAACCCATGATGCACCGTGTAGCCATCCTGCCCTGCGAGTTGGACGCGGCCCTGGAAGATCCGGTCGGCGATCGCGATCGCATCAGGGCCGGAAAGACGCACGATTCCCAGCCCGCCTCGTCCCGGCGGAGTGGCAATCGCGCAGATGGTTTTGGTCAGATCAACGTGAGCGGATGAAGGGGACATTGCATTCTTCACCCCTTCGACTTGGCCGGTGTGGTTTTGAGAATCGCGCCCGAGCCCACTTCACCATCGGCGCCGGCAGCGGGCGGATGGCCGATCAGCCAGGTCATCTCGATCACGGAGAACAGATTGAAGACGGTCCAGTACAGAGTCAGTCCTGCCGGCATGTCTTTGAAGAAGAAGCCGAATACCAATGGCAGGATGTAGGTGAGCATCTTCTGCTTGGGATCCTTGGTCGACAGCTTCTGCTGCAGGAAAAAGCTGACGACCATGATAATCGGCAGCACGTAGTACGGATCTTTCTGCGACAGATCGGAGATCCAGCCGACGAAATGCGCGCCGCGCAGTTCAATCGTCGAGCGGAACACCGGATACAGGGAAAAGAAGATCGGCATCTGGGGCAGAAGGGTCAGGCACCCGGAGAGCGGATTGATCTTCGCTTCCTTGTAAAGCTTCATCATTTCCACATTGAGCTTTTGGGGGTCGCCCTTGTGGCGCTCGCGCAATTTCTCCATGCGTGGCTGCAATGCCTGCATCTGCCGCATGGACATCGTGCTCTTTTTCGTGAGCGGATGGAAGAGGACCTTGATGATGAGTGCGAAGATGATGAGCGAGACGCCGTAGTTGGGAATGACGGCGTGCATGGCGGTGAACAGCCAGAGAATGACGAGGGCGATCGGACGGATCAGCCAGCGCCAGCCCAGATCCACCATTTCTTCGAGACCGATGCCGTAACTCTTGAGCAGGCCGTATTCCACCGGTCCGATGTACACAGTGAACCGGTCGTTCAATGGTGTGCCGGCGGGCAGGTCCATGCGAACCGCCGACGAGAAATTCTTGACCTCAATCCTCTTGCCCTTGAAGGTCAGTGGCCGTTCGGCGGTGACGGCCAAAAATCCCTGGGCATCACGGCTGCGGGGAACGGTCGCGCAAACGAAGTACTTGGTGCGCACCGCGGCCCAGTGGGTCACGCCGGAGAGGTTCTTTCGGGGCGCCTCGGGGTCATGACTGGAGACCTTTTCGAAGTCTTTCCCCATCAGCGCGTCGGCCGAGAAGTAGCTGTTATCCTCACTCGGATCGGGCTCGGTCGGCCAGAGGCCGCCGTCCCAGCCGAAGTAGTATTCATTTTCGAGGCCGTCGGTCCAGGGCTCGGGGACCGAGACATTCACGTCGAAATCGTAGCGCTTGCCGTGGATCGTATAGGCGATGACGACGTCATTGCCTTTGCTGGAACGCGCTGTGAAACGCAGGACGGTCGAATCCCCGCCTGCCAGTTTCATGTCGGCCTGGTCGGTTGTAAACGGCGCGGTTGACCAGTCGAACAGATCGCGCACCGAATGGAATCGGAGGCCCGCGTCGCTGGTGGTATCGGTGATGATGATTGGCTGATTGTGACGGGGCTCGTCATTGTAACGGAAGTTTTTCAGTACGAGCCGCACGATACGGGCGCCGCGGGTCGAGAAGATCGCATCGTAGACGTCGGTTTCAACGTGGATGTACTTCTCGACCCACTTTGAATCGAAAACAAACGGACCGCCGGCCGTGTCGCCGGGAACCGGTGCCGGCGTTGCCGCCAACTTCTGGGGGCCCGGCGCGGGCCGGTGGACTGTGTCCGCTGGAGTCACCGCGAAGGTGCTATCTGTGACAACCGGGACGGTTGGCTCAGGCTTCTTGAAGCCGATCCACTCCCAGTACACCGGCAACAGCAGAACCAGTCCGATTAGTAATGCGAATCCAAGGAGTGCCCTGGCATCAAACGGCTTCGACTCATCGCTCATATTCTATCATCCACGCTTTCGTTATCAAGGTACCGGATCATAACCGAATGTTCCTTTGGGGCGGCACCGCCAAATGCGTGCGGCGGTCAGGCGCAGGCCCTGCCACAGTCCGTGGCGTTCCATCGCTTCAATTGAGTATTCGGAGCAAGACGGAATGTGCCGGCAACCACCGGTCAAAAGCGGCGCGAGCAGAAGC
Organism: Candidatus Zixiibacteriota bacterium; assembly: GCA_016235085.1. Classification (GTDB taxonomy): domain Bacteria; phylum Zixibacteria; class MSB-5A5; order WJJR01; family WJJR01; genus JACRMA01. The sequence continues at coordinate 2,455 of JACRMA010000003.1, read as the reverse complement.
TGGTAGCTCCTGATGGCGATGGTTATGGTGCCCACAGTAATGCGGCGTAGGGTGCGTGATTGACGCGCGGTCGTGTTGACCGGACAGCGTGCAAGTGTTTGTGCGTCAATCACGCACCCCGCGTCCCGTGGTTTCATTGAGTCATTCATGTTGCGGTTTCTTTGACGCACCGATTTGTGCGAAGATTCGCTTCACATCCTGCCTCAGATTTTCGAAGGCGCTGTTGGCGGCAGTTGCGCCAATCGCGCGAAAGACGATATCCAACCCACCAGGCGGCTGGGGCCAGGCGGCGCGATTGATGCGGACCGCTTCGCGCAGCCGGCGTTTGATCCGGTTGCGCTCGTGGGCCCGGCCACTATGACGGGAAACGACAAATGCAAGCCGCGGTGCAGTCGTTGTCCGGTCGGATTTCGGGTATGCGATCGGCGACCAATGGACCGAGAAGCCGTCACCATAAAGACGGCCCCCGTCACGGGAGACACTACGGATCGTGAGGGGGCTTTTGAGACGATTTCGTCGCGGGAATCGCAGAGTGTGTTGCAAGGAGCCCATTCGACTCGGACGTGCCAAGTCTACTTTGAGGCGGCCGTAACCGTCAGCCGCTTGCGGCCATGGGCACGCCGACGACTGAGGACCTTGCGTCCACCCTTGGTGGCCATGCGCGCCCGGAATCCGTGATCGGCCAGTTTCTTGCGATTCGATGGCTGGAATGTTCTTTTCATAGTTTTTCCTCACCGGCAAAGACGATCAGTATACGCTATTCGGGCCCAAGGTCAAGCGGTTTCGGTAAATAAGCCATTGACAGATACCGAAGAAATCCCGCAGCTTGGGGACAGTCCACTGCTCCGTTCGCAGCCGACGGGGCGCCGCCCAAAATCGTAGGAGGCAGAAGAGCGATGGCCAGAAAGAGAGAAGTGAGCCAAGGGACGATGCTTTCAGAGATTAACCAGACCCATGACGTGCGCAGACCTCTGCTCGAGAAACTCGAATCCACCTTAAACAGGAACATTCTTACCTTCTTCACGTCCACTCGTCGTGGTACAGCTATCCAGAACCCAGACAACGACATGATCGAGGGAATGGCCCAGTCAATGCCCAAGGGAAAGGGACTAACTCTTGTCCTGAGTAGTCTGGGTGGCGATCCCCTTGAAGCTGAGAGAATTGTCAATACCTGCAGGGCGTATGCCGAGGAAGATTTCGAGGTGATCGTTCCAAGGCTTGCAAAATCCGCAGCGACAATGGTTTGCTTTGGCGCGCAACGCATCCACATGAGTAAGACTTCAGAGCTTGGTCCAATCGACCCACAGATTCCGGTGGCGAGGAGAGATGGCACTTACCAGTTGCGTGGTGCCTATTACCTAATAAAAGCCTATGAGGAGTTGTTTGAACGGGCCACGAAGTCGCAGGATCCTCGTATCGAGCCGTATCTTCAACAGTTAGAACGGTTTGACGAGGGTGACATTGTGGCTTGGAAGGAGGTCGTTAGGCTCTCAGGCGACATCGCGGTCAAGCTCCTCCTGTCTGGGATGCTAAAAGACAAAGGAGACGACGAGTCAGCTGTCATGAAACGGATTGAGCCGTTTACCAATCCGGAGCAAAAGAAGACACACGGGAGGCCGATATACGTACAAGAGGTGAAGAACTGTGGTTTGGTTGTTGAGGAAATCGGTCTTGAGACAGATCTATGGGCGCTCGTCTGGAATCTGTATTTGAGATCCGACTGGATTGTAAACAGCCCGGCAAACACAGTGACCAAACTGTGTGAGTCTGTTCGCGATTCATACTACAGCAATTGAGATAACATCCGGAGTTAAGGCCATGCCTGAGACTAAGAAGACCGAGGAAGCAAGGCAAACCGTGAGATCATTCAAGGAAGTGATGCGTCTTATCAGGGAGTTCTCCCCGCGACCGGTGAGCCCTTCCGAAAAGGATCGCGAGACTTGGACGCGTGATCCTCAACGGAATTTCTCCATCGAGCGGTGAGCTTCGGAATGCATTGCCTGATTCGATCAAGATCAACTGTACGGACACTCCTCTCACCCACTTCTCACTACGGTCAACATGAGTTTCGGCCATGCACTAGCCGTGCGGTTGCCGACCAATGTCCGGGTCATTCACGTAGCTAAGCCTGGACATGCCAATAAACACGACGATCGAAAATTGACCGCCACATGGACTCGCAAATCACATTTCTGCTCGGGACCGCGGTCTCCATCGCGCTGATCCACACTGTCTTAGGGCCGGATCACTATGTCCCGTTTGTGGCCATGGCCAAGGCCGGGAACTGGTCGCGGACCAGGACACTGGTGATCACGGTGTTTTGTGGTGTCGGGCATGTCGCCAGTTCGGTGGCCATCGGTCTGCTCGGGGTGGCCCTGGGGTGGGCGGTCGGGGGGATGACGCTGGTCGAGTCGATGCGTGGCCAGTGGGCGGCGTGGGCGTTGATCGCTTTTGG
>JACRMA010000008.1 GCA_016235085.1 Candidatus Zixiibacteriota bacterium | reverse complement strand
GTTGTCCCGGCCAAAATCCGGACTGCACCTGGCTTGAACGCCGACTCGGGTAAGGCGTCGCCGGGAATCAGCCTTGTTCTCGGGCTCGATGTCAGTTATCCATAAGCTGTGCAGGCGAACGAAGCCCAGTAGCTCGCAACGGCACACTGGCTTTGAGGAGGGAGGTTCGATGTCCTATCTGTCACCAATTCGCTGGTGGCGTCAGATGGCCGGACGCACTGCAGTTACGGCAGGAGTTTCGTCGCTTCTGTTGATGTGGTCATGCTCAGGCGATCGCGGGCTGGAAACCAGGGATGTCATCCCACCCTCCGGAGTCACTTCTCTCCATTGTGATGACGTGGATTCAACTGAGGTTCTGCTGACATGGACGGCACCCGGAGACGACGGTTCCGCCGGCACGGCTGCCGTCTATGACATCCGCTACTCCACCTCGCCAATCGATCCGGAGAACTGGGATTCTGCGAGTCAGGTATCCAATGAACCGCAACCGCTGCCGGCTCAACGCCATCAGACATTCACGGTCACAGGACTATCGCCGCAGAGTGTCTACTTCTTCGCTTTGAAAACGGCCGACGCGGCAGCGAATTGGTCGGTTCTTTCCAATGTCGCTATCGGCGATTTGACGCCTCCTGCGGTCAGCTTCCACGATCCACTGCCGGACGATGCGGTCAACGGCATAATGACAATCCAGGCAATTGCCACCGACAATCACATGGTGCGGACAGTGGAATTCTTCATCGATAACTGTCTGGGGTTTGTTGACAGTGTGGCCCCCTGGGTCTATTACTGGAACTACGCCGCAATCGACAACGGCGAGAACCACCGAATCCAGATCAAAGCCCTTGATGCCGCCGGCAACGAGTCACTGCCGAAACAGCTCGATGTCCTTGTGCCCTCAAACTACACGGACGAAACGCCGCCGATCGTCTCTTCCATAGCCTACGAACCATGGCCCCAGTCCATTCGGATTACGTTCCGGGAGGAGGGTGCCGGCATTGATTGGGACTCAGTGTTCGTGGATCTTTACCTGCCGGCAGAGGTCTTTGAGGACTACTTGCCCGCAAGTCGACTGCTCCACACGTTTACTCCTGGAGATTTCGTCCCAGTCACGGCGCCTTGCGATAACCCCGAAACAATAGTAATCCTGCCGATGCATGACATTGTGTTCACATTTCCCTACGGACGGCGGCTAAAAGTGGTCGTTTTCGGCGGCATCAGGAATCAGAGCTTTGCGGAGACTTGCTCCTGTGCGGTACACACCTATGACTTCGTGCGGGGTGGCGTGCGCGACCTTGCGGGAAATCACACGGAAGTCGTAGAGGAAATCATCACCATACGTCTGCCTCCGTATTAAGCCAGCGATTTCGGTTCTTATCGCCGCCCGAGTCGTGATATCACCGTGGGAGTGATCGGGGCTATATGGAGCCTTACACCGCCAATTTCCGAGGAATGAGTGGCAGGGTCCGCCGCGTTTGCCTCGGACATGTGCATGGTGTGAAATCGGGTTGATATATAGGACCGACGACACCATTGGCTGGACTCGCTCTCCGATTGGGGAAACGATCCCAAAATTCTCCCCCTTTCGCTGGACGCGACCGATCCAATCGCTATATTCTCTGCAGACCGGGAGTTCTGCCAGGCGCATTGCCGTCGCCACCTGCCAGACTCCGCCGCCTGACGAGCACATCGACGAAGCTATCGGATTGATCGGCACAGTAGACAGCCCCATCCGATAACAGATCCCCCGGCCTCAGAACTGAAACCCCGGAATGGGTCGGGATGAATCCTCAACGGCCGATCAGCTTTCTCAATCGTCTTCATTTCAAGATGGCAGCGTTCGTGATCACCACGATCCTGACCATCTTCGGATTCTTCCTGGCCTATCAGTTGTATTGGTATCGTCACCAATTGCACCATTTGGAAATGGAGTCGTCCGGGGCGCTCTGCCAGACACTGACATCGAGTCTGGAGATCGCCATGCTCAATAAGGATACACCAGCCATCCAGCACAGTTTCGAGACGGTCGCCGGGCAGGCGCACATCGTCAGAGTCTTCCTGCTGGACACGACGGGGTTGGTACGTGCCTCGTCCAACCAGTCCATGATCGGCATCCGTCTTGAAAGAACCGGAGAAGGATGCATCAATTGCCACAATGGGAAATCCAACACGAGCCTGGCAACAATCACGACAACAAAGTACGAGGAACTTCTTCGCGTCGTGGCTCCGGTCGTGAATAAGCCGGAGTGCCACGTCTGCCATGGGAGCGGCCCCCGGTACAACGGGCTCCTGGTGATGGATCGCTCACTGGAACCCATCAGAGCGGAGATACTGGCAAATCTGCGTCTGGCCGGAGCAGCCGCGGCCGCATCGGGATTGTTGCTGATGATGTTGTTTCGCTGGTATTTCCGGCGGAGCATCATCGACCGCGTGGTCTATCTCGAATCCCTGGCGCGACGTGTGGCAGCCAACGAACTGGCCGTCGATATCCATTTAAGCGGCAAGGATGAGCTGGCATCGCTGGCGCACAGCGTCGCCAATATGCGATCTGCGCTCAAAGCATCGATCGATCAAATCGCCAATCACCATAACTACCTGAGGAACCTGATCGAAAATCTCCAGGATGGAATCCTCATTATTGATGATAGCGGGTATGTCGCATCCACCAACCGCTCCGTCAGTGATATCTTCGAGGTGGAACCCGTGGTCTTTCGGAGTGGATCCCCGCTGGATTTCCGCCGGCCTCCTCTCGACCACCTCGCGCAGTTCGAAATGCTCATTGCCTCGGCACGCGAGTCGGATCGTCACGCCAAAGAGATTTTCGTGTTTCACCGCGAGGGACATGAGGACAAGCACCTGGAGATTCAAGCCGGCCGGCTCGTTCTGCCTCCCTGGCTCAGGCCGGAGGTGATTGTCGTCATCAGGGATGTAACCACGCGCATCGCCGCAGAGAATCAAATCTACCAGTCGGAGCGGCTCGCCACGGTCGGGCGTCTGGCGGCGGGCATCGCCCATGAAATCAACAATCCGATGGCCTCCATCCTGACGTGCTCCGAAGGACTGCTGCGGGTGCAGGGCGGCGACGACAAGGGCCGCCGCGAGTATCTCCAGGTCATCAAGAACTCCGCGCAACGGTGTCGCTTAATCACGCAGAAGTTGCTCGACTACTCGGCCGCCTCGACACCGAAGATGGAACCGGTCGACATTGATCAAGTTCTCCAGGAAAGTGTGTCCCTTCTCCAATTCGAGGCGGGAAAGAAGAAGCTCGAACTCGTGGTCACCAAAACCAGCCCGGTACCGCTCATCGATGGTTCAAAGGACTCCCTGATTCAGGTTCTTGTGNATGGTTCAAAGGACTCCCTGATTCAGGTTCTTGTGAATCTGATCTTGAACAGCATCCAGGCCGTGGATCCCGGCGGGAAGATTGCCGTGGCCGTCGAGATAACAACCGATTCGGTCGCGGTTACCGTGACCGATGACGGTCCAGGCATCAGTGAGATCCACCTCCCAAGAATCTTCGAGCCCTTCTACACCACCAAACCAGTCGGGATGGGTACCGGCCTGGGGTTATCGGTGAGTCAGGGAATCGTCAAGAACCATGGTGGTACCATCGAGGTCGTGGAAAGCCGGAAGGGACACACGTGTTTTCGTGTGTCGTTCCCGATTCCTGGCACCGGAAAGGCGCAACATGACTGAGGATAAGGCCAGAATCCTGCTGGTCGACGACGACGAGGTCTTCTCGAAGGTCTTTGCCAATGAACTGACACAGATGGGCTTCCACGTGGCCCAAGGTTACGGCAAGGATGTCGTCACGGTACTCATTGAGCAAGCCATTGAAATCGTGATACTGGACATTGTCATGCCGGGGACCGACGGCCTGCAACTGCTGGAAACCATCAAATCCCGGTGTCCGGCGGTTGATGTGATCATGCTCACCGGCAACGCCTCAATCGATAATGCCATCGCCTCGATGAAAAAGGGGGCCTATGATTACGTCACGAAGCCGGTCGAGCTGGAGCGGGTTGAGCAGGTTCTTCAGCGCTGTCTGGAAAAGCGTCGCCTGGCGTCACGCAATCAGATGTTGAAGAACCGGGTCTCGGATTTGCGTGAAGGCGCACTGATCGGGCGGTCACCCGCAACTCTCGAAGTGAAATCGTTGATCGGCCGGTTCGCGGATTCTGATTCCACGGTCCTGATCAGAGGTGAATCGGGGACTGGAAAGGAACTGGTGGCGAACCTGATCCACAAGTACTCTTCGCGCCGCGACGAGCCATTCATCATCGTGGACTGCACCGCGCTTAAAGAAAGCCTGCTGGAATCCGAGTTGTTCGGCCATGAGCGGGGAGCCTTCACCGGGGCGGTGACGCGAAAACACGGGATATTCGAGATCGCGGATGGCGGAACCATCTTTCTGGATGAAATCGGGGACATTCCGCAGGCACTCCAAGTCAAATTGCTGCGCGTGGTTGAGACGAAAGCCTTCCGTCGTCTTGGTGGGAATGAGAGAATCAATGTCGACGTCCGGTTGCTCGCCGCCACCAATCGCGATCTGCAGGAAATGGTTCGAAAGGGCGAATTCCGGGAAGACTTGTACTATCGAATCAACGTGGTCAGCATTCTGCTCCCTCCCCTCCGGGACCACCCAGACGACATCCCGGAGCTGGTCGATCACTTCCTGGGAGAACTCCGTCGGTCGGGCGACGCCGACAAGCGGTTTTCCGACACCGCCATCCAATCTCTAACCAGGCATGACTGGCCCGGAAACGTCCGGGAGCTTCGCAATCTCGTCGAGCGATCCGTCCTCCTTGCCGAGAGCGATACGATTGAAGTCAGCGATCTGCCGATCAACGTATCTCCGTTGAAAGCCATTCTCCGGTCCTTTGGCCGTGACTCCTACCCAACCCTCGATCAACTCGAGGAAGCCTACATCGCCTGGATCCTCGAAAGAACCGGCGGCAACAAGCAGTTGGCAGCCAGAATCCTCAATATTGATCGAAAGACAATCCTGAGGCGACTGGCACAGGGAGACAGTGAGGAATAATGCCGCACCGTCGGCCCAAATTGGTACAGCCTCGCGATCGCCTCAGTAACTAATCTGCCCGCTGAAACTGCAGCGGTATCCCAACCTCCATCATACAAACACTTTGACGGACGCCCTGGGTCTTTTCGTCCGCGGCCGAGTTTGGCACGAAACTTGATATGCCTCGTTTTGGAGGAGGTGCTGTGGAAGTCCTGCTTGTTTCAGCCCAGACATCAGCGGCGGAGAGATCGCTGATCGGGAAAGTACTCGGGGACCACAGTGTCGGGGTTCGTGAAGTCACGACATACAAAAAGGCTATGCGTTCAGCGTCACCGGCGATATCGGCGTCACCGATGCCATTCGCTTCATGAAGCAGATCGTCCGCGACGTGCTGATCGTTGCCGTGTCCGAAGAGAAACCGTTGCAATTGGAGAAGGAACTACGTCAATCGGGACTCTACTACTATTTGACCAAGCCAATGACGGATGGGGAACTGACAGAGGCGTTGTCAGGGGCCATCGAGACCCAAATGAGGAGGAAAGCACGATGAAGATGGCTGGCAAGTTGGGTGCGATTCTGACCGTGGCGATGCTGACACCGTCTGCGCCACCCGTGCACGCGGCGCCGCAATACGTGGGCTCGGAGAAGTGTAAGATCTGCCACAACCGAAAAGACCAGGTCAACCAGTTCGAGATCTGGAGCCACTCCGCGCACGCGAAAGCCTACGCGACGCTGGCGACCGACTCTGCCAAAGCCCTGGCCGCCAAAGCCGGGATCAAGGGGGATCCTCAACAGGCGCCGGAGTGCCTCGAATGTCACGTCACGGGGTTTGGGCTCGACACAACACACTTTGCTCCCGCTTTTGTTCAGGAAAATGGCGTTCAATGCGAAGCCTGCCATGGACCCGGAACCGCTTACAAGTCCGCCTCGATACTGTCCACCACGAAGTACGCCTCCAATCGTGAGGAGCAACACAAGCTTGCTTTGGGTGCCGGCCTGACCATTCCGGACGAGAAGACGTGCGTCAAGTGCCACAATAAGCGTTCTCCGGCGTTCACTGGCTTTGTCTTCAAGGACTACTATGAGCGGATCAAGCACCAGTATAAACGCTAGGGCGATTCGTGCGATCCTGATGCCGGGCCTGCTGTCGTTGGCGCTCGGCGCCGCTTGCGGTAGCGGTGAGGCGCTCCGGTCCGCCTCCTCCGGTGCGCAGCCCATCCAATTCAATCATAAGCTGCATGTCGCCGATCAGGGACTGGATTGCGTGGAGTGCCATCGATTCGTGACCAGCACTCGCAAAGCCACACTTCCGGGAAAGGACGTCTGCGCGGACTGCCACAGGGAACCGCAGGGATCCTCACCGGAAGAGCAAAAGCTCGTGGCGTTACTCTCCTCCAGTGAAGAACTCAGATGGAAAAGAGTCTACGTACTGCCCGAACATGTGTATTTCTCCCATTTCCGGCATGTGACTCTGGGGCAGATTGGTTGCCAGACATGTCATGGCGAAATGAAGGAACTCACGGCCCCACCCCGGAAACCAGCCACCAACATCATCAACATGAGTTTTTGCATCGGGTGCCACAAAGACCGGCGGGCGAGCAACGACTGTCTTGCTTGTCATACATAGGACGACGGAGACAATGGAGCGAAGAAAGTTTCTGACCACTCTGGCGTGGGGCACTTCGGCTCTCACCGTGCTGCAGCTCGATCGATTGCTGGCCGCCACCGGCTACCATGAGGGGGGGCCGTACAACGGACCGCTCCTTACCAACTATGTCAGCAGTACGTGTGGCGCCTGCCCCGGCGGCTGCGGCATTCGTGTTCGGAGAGTCGACGACATTCCCGTCGCCATCGAGGGGAACCCGGTTCATCCCGTCAATCGCGGCGGGTTGTGTCCTGTCGGAGTCGCCGCGATGGCCCTCCTGATTCATCCGGACAGAATCAGACAGCCGCTGATGCGTTCGGGGCCGCGGGGCTCCGGTCAGTTCAAGCCAGTGACCTGGGAGACGGCCGAACAAACGCTGGTGGAAAAACTCGCCGAGTTGAAAAGCGCCGGTACCCCGGAGCAACTGCTCTTCTTGAATCACGGGGGAAATGGACTGGGCGCGGAACTCTTGAAAGAGTTCATGGCCGACTTCGGCAGCCCGAATCTTTACTCGGTATTCGATCCCAGCGCCCAGGTCTGTTCCACCGTCTGGGGAGGAGACCCTGCGGGGATCTCATATGATCTGGAGAACGCCCACTTGGCGCTTTGCTTTGGCTATCCCGTCTTCGAAGGCGGTGACAATCCGGTCTACTTCGCAGGCTTGCGGCAACGATGGCTGAGTGTCGAGGAGCAAAAGGGACGTCTCATCGTCATCGACCCGCGCTTGTCCGCGACCGCCGCGAAAGCCGAGCGCTGGGTGCCCATCGCCAGCGGGACCCACGGGATTCTGGCCCTCGGTCTGGCATACTTGATCATCAAGGAACGGCTCTACGACGAACGCTTCGTCAAGGAATCCTGTGTTGGCTTCGAGGACGAAACTGATGGCCATGGGCACACGACAGAGGGATTCAAAAGCCTCGTACTCAGGAACTATTATCCCGCGTTCGTTTCCGAAAAGACCGGTGTGCCGCTCGACCAGATCATTTCTCTGGCACGAATGTTTGCCACGACTTCTGGAGCGATCGCACTGCCGGGCGCCGGAGTAACCACGACGGTCGACGGTGTGATTCAAGCCTGGGCGGTCATGGCATTGAACGCGCTGACCGGCAGACTGGGGACCCGGGGCGGTGTGGGGAAGCCAGTCGAGTATGTGTTCCGGAAGGCGATTCACCAAGAACCCGCGGCACCGCCACTCGTCTCCGGATCGACTCAGCAATTCCCCTACTTGAGTGGGCGCGGGGCCATCGAGTCCCTTCCGGAGAGGATATTGGCAGGAACTCCGTACCGAATCAAGGTTGCGATACTGAACAATGTCAATCCAGTCTACGATTCGCCGCAGGCCAATCGCTTCCGCCAATCGCTCCAAAACATCCCGTTCTCGGTGGCGGTCACCTGCCTGCAGGATGAGACGTCGCTGTTGGCCGATTTGATTCTGCCCGATTGCACGTTTCTCGAGAAGTTCGACCTGGTCCTGCCCGAATCACAGTTCGCCCAACCGGTCATCGGACTTACACATCCGGCGATCGCCCCGCTTTATGAATCCCGCCAGGCGGAAGACGTCTTCCTGGCGCTGGCCAAACGCCTGCATCCTGATCCCTGGCAGCAGTGGCCCGATTACAAATCCTACGTGATGGCCAGGGGGCGCGAGCTGTACCAGTCGAACGCCGGAGCGCTCTTCTCCGACCAGTTTACAGTCTCCTTCGAATCCCTCCTGGCGGAGCGCGGTTGGCGGCGCAAGGAGTACCAGAACTTTGAGGATTTCTGGGAGCAACTCAAGGCCGCCGGCGGCTGGTGGGATCCAATTCGGCGCGAGACCGAAGAAACCGGCCGTGTTCCCGGCGTGTCAGGCAAGTTCCAGTTCCAGTCGGAGGCGCTTTCCGCCCGGTTCGACCGGTCACCGGAACGGCTGCACAAATTCCTGCTGAGTGCCGGGCTCAACGCCAACGGCTCGGAGCAAACTCTGGGATCTGCGCGGCTCGCGGATGAGCCGGCAGAGCCGTCAGATTACATGAGTCTGCACCTGATCGAACTGACCACGTTGCGCGGTGAAGGCGCGAGAATCGAGAAGATCGCCGATATGATCGGCTATTACGACAATATCAAGTGGCAATGCTGGGTCGAACTTTCTCCGGACACGGCAGAACGACTGAGGCTGCAGCCAAACCAGATGGTATGGGTGGAGTCCCCCCACGGGCGCAAGCAGTTGCCGCTTGTGCTCAATCCCGGATTGGCACCGGGGGTCGCCGCAGTACCGGCCGGCCTGGGGCGGGTGGGGAGTGTCTCCTATGGAGAGAATATCTACGACATCCTCGCTCCCGCTCGTGAGTGTCTCACCGGCATTCCCGCCCTCGCGGCAACGAAGGTCCGTGTGTATTCCGCCGGTTGAAGGCGACAATCGCAGACAGGAGATTGACTGACAATGGCGCGTTGGGGAATGGTGATCGACCTGGACAAGTGCACCGCGTGCGGAGCGTGCATGGCCGCCTGCCGTGAGGAGAATAACATCCCGGCATCCGGTCCGGAGCTTGCCGGCGACGGCCGATCGATCTTCTGGATGGATATGCTGACCATCACGGAGGGGGAGTATCCGAACATCAAAAAACGGATGCTGCCCCGGCCCTGTTTCCAGTGCGAGAATCCTCCGTGCACCAAAGTCTGCCCGGTCGGTGCCACTTACAAAAATGAGGACGGTCTCGTCGCCCAGATCTATGCCCGTTGCATCGGATGCCGGTACTGTGTGAACGGCTGCCCCTATAATGCCAAGTATTTCAATTGGTATCCGCCACGGTTTCGCGACGAGGAGAAGAGGTACCTGAATCCCGACGTCTCCGTCCGCCCCAAAGGCGTCGTCGAGAAGTGCTCCTTCTGCGCCCACAGACTCGTGCGGGTCCGTGAGAAAGCGGCCGCCGAGAATCGCGAGATCGCCGATGGCGATTTCACAACCGCCTGCCAGGACACGTGTCCGGCCAAAGCGATTGCATTCGGGGATCTCGATAACCCCTATTCGGAGGTTTCCCGGCTGGCACACTCGGTGCGGGCCTTTACACTCTTGGAAGACCTGGGCACCCGGCCCAAGGTCTTCTACCTCACCGAAGGAGAAAAGCATGGACGATTCAAAATATAATGAGCTCGATGAGGAGCTGCTCCTTCGCCCGATCCTGAAAACCGGCAAGTGGTTCTACATCAGTTGTGCGATCCTTTTCTCGATTGCCATGTTCGCGGTTTGGGTGTGGTACCATCAGTGGAGCACCGGGCTCGGAGTGACGGGAATGAACCGGCCGGTCTTCTGGGGGATCTACATCACCAATTTCGTATTCTTCATTGGTATCAGCCATGCCGGTACCCTGATCTCGGCCATCTTGCGGCTCTGCCAGGCCGAGTGGAGACGGGCGATCACAAGAGCAGCGGAGGTGATCACCGTTCTCGTGCTGTTCTTCGGTGTGTTCAATATCATTGTCGACCTGGGCCGGCCCGACCGGGCGCTGAACGTCCTGAAGCACGGACAATTCCGTTCACCGCTGTTGTGGGACGTGACAAGCATCAGCATCTACCTGACGGCCAGTTCGACATATCTCCTTTTGCCGCTCATCCCGGATATCGCGCTTCTGCGTGAGCGGAAAACACGCCTGCGGTGGCTGTACCGGCTGCTGTCTTTCGGATGGACCGGCACCGACAAACAGAAACACCGGCTCGAGAAGGCCATCTCGGTCATGGCGATTCTCGTCATCCCGATCGCGATCTCAGTCCACACGGTCGTCTCCTGGGTGTTCGGCATGACCGTCCAACCCATGTGGCACTCCACCATATTCGGGCCCTACTTCGTCGTCGGCGCAATCTACTCCGGTATGGCCGCGCTTCTTGTGGCGATGGCGCTCATCCGAAAACTGTACCACCTGGAACGATACATCAAGGAGATCCACTTCAATAACCTCGGCAAGCTGCTTCTGGTTTTCACGCTCCTGTGGTTTTACTTCACGTTCACCGAGTACCTGACAACGTTTTATGGGTCAGAACCGACACACATGACGGTGTTCTATTCGAAGCTAACCGGGCACTTCGCGCCGGAATTCTGGGTTATGGTTCTCTGCTGTTTTCTGATTCCCCTTGCCGTGCTCGTCAGGAAGAAGACCAGGACAGCAGCGGGATGCGTTGTCGCCTCGATCGCGATCACGATTGGGATGTGGCTGGAGCGGTTCACCATTGTCGTCCCGACCCTGGTCAATCCCCGGCTTCCCTACCCGCGCGGAATCTATCATCCCACATGGGTGGAGTGGTCCATCACCGCCGGATGCTTCGCCTTCTTCATTTTGCTCTATATGGCATTCACGAAAATATTTCCCATCGTTTCGATATGGGAGATCAAGGAAGGGCGTGAAAGTTCCGTTTCGGAGACCGCCGATCGGGTCAAGACGTACCTCCCCACATGATTGAGGGGTATTACGATGCGCTTCAAGATTCCAATCGCACTACTGCTGCTGATCAATACAGGATGGGCCCTGGAACTCAAGCAGGCAGACCTTCCTGCTGACCCGCTGCATGGAGCGGCACTGTTCACACAGAAGAACTGTGACCGGTGTCACTCCATTGAAGGCAAAGGAGGCACCTTCGGCCCCGACCTGGCACGGTCAGATCTGGACCGCTCGCATCTGGACATCTTTGCGATGATGTGGAATCACTCGCCGCAAATGAGCGGAATCATGACCGATCTGCGTCTGCCCCGGCCGTCGCTTGCCAGCGGTGATTTGACCGAGTTGGCGGCCTACATTTACTATATCGACTACTTCGACAAACCCGGGGACATCAGCCATGGCATGCGCGTTTTTTCGGAGAAAGGCTGCGTGAATTGCCATCGCGTCGGCAGCCTTGGCAAGGCCATCGGCCCCGATCTTGCGCCGATCAAGAAGTACGTGTCGCCGATCTTTCTCGCACAGATGATGTGGGACCACGGTCCCCGCATTAAGGCAAAAATGGATGAGTTGGGCATTCCCTGGCCACACTTCGACGGGGCGGGAATCGCCGACTTGATGGCATTCCTTCGCGATGCCTCGCCGGTCACTGATCCCGCACGCGTATTTATGCGGCCGGGGAATCCGCAGATCGGTGAACAACTATTCGAGGATAAGGGGTGTATCGCTTGCCATCGGGTTTTTGGTACGGGAAGGGCCATCGGCCCTGATCTTACCAAGAGCTCCTTCCACCGGTCGGCAACCTCCGTGTCCGCGATCATGTGGAACCATGGACCCGTGATCTGGAATCGAATGGAAGAACTCGGCATCCAGCGGCCGACGTTCGAAGACAACGAAATGGCCGACCTGACCGCGTTTCTCTACTTCGTTCGCTTCCTGGAACCAGAGGGTGATCCTCTCAGAGGCGAAATGCTCTTCCGCCAGAAGGGGTGCCAGAAGTGTCACTACTTCGGTGAGAAGGGAGTCGACAGTTCCTTCAGCTTGTCGCGGAAGGGCGTTGATCGGTCCAAAGTGGAGATCGCGGCGCAAATGTGGAACAGCGGCCAGGTGATGGCGGCCATGATGACACGCATGAAGACGGAGTGGCCGCGATTCGGGCCCGGCGAGATGAACGACCTGCTGGAGTATGTTCGCCAAAACGGAAATCGATAGCGGTAGTCCGGTGAGAAAAGGCGGGACCGAGTATGAGACGTCTTTGGGCAATCCTGGTGTGCACGGCCGCTGCTTCTATTGGCCAGGCGCAGGAACACTCCATTTCGATCGGCGTCGTTCTCCCGTTGAGCGGTCCAACCTCGAACTACGGGACCGAGGCACTGCGGGGAATCAATCTGGCTACGGAGCAGATCAATGCCGCCGGAGGCGTCAGAGAGCGCAAACTGAATCTGATCGTCCGGGACAATGCGGGCAACGCGGCAACGACGGCGGAAGTGGCCGCTGAACTGGTGAACCAGAAGCAGGTGCTGGCCCTCGTCGGGCCGATCACCTCGACGGACGCGGCAGCAGCGGGAACCGTCGCCCAGCAGGCCCGGACCCCAATTGTCCTTCCCGTGGCAACGAGTCCTTATGTGACGGAGATCGGGGAGTACGTTTGCCGCATCTGTTTCACCGATCCTCTGCAAAGCAAAGCGCTGGCGATGTTCTCGCGCAAACATCTGAGGGCAGACCGCGTCGCGGTGATCTACCAAAAAGGATCCTCCTATTCGGAGAAGTTGGCCGAATTTTACACATCGCAATTCCGGGACATTGGGGGAGTCGTGGTCTTTTCCGCCGGCTTCACGCTGGATTCCTTCGGCCCGAACGAGTTGGTACGGCAGGCGGTGAAGACGAATCCCGATCTGATCTTTGCCCCCGTCTATTACCCTGAAGCGGCATCGATCATCAACGAACTTGCCGCGGTCAAATCGTCATTGACCGTTCTCGGCGGCGACGGTTGGGAATCGCCGGAGCTCTTTCGATTGACCGGTTCGAACCTTCATTCAGGCCACGTCTATATCAGCAGCCACTTCTCCCTGGAGCTGCAGAAGGGCTCGCAATTTGTAGGCCAATTCCGGCATGTCTATGGAGAGCCCCCCAACGCCGTCTCAGCACTCGGGTACGACGCGGTCATGGTCCTGGCCGATGCACTGCGTCGTGCGACAACCATAACGCGCGATGGCGTCCAACAGGCGCTTGTGTCCACCGACAGATACCGCGGTGTGACGGGGATGATTTCTATCAACGAAAAACGGGACGTTCTCAAAGATGTGCATTTTCTGAAAGCCGTCGATAATCGATTCATTCACGAGGATGTCATTTCACCCTTTTGACCCGGGGGAGGGACCATGTGGCGCTCTATCTTGGTCGCCCTGCTGATTCTCGGAATTCCATTGACCGCGCACGCCGGCTCAGGGCTGGCTTCGTTCAAAGCGTGTCGGGCCTGTCACAGCGACATCTTCGAACTGTGGAAGCACTCATTGCACGGGCAATCGTATTCCGATCCGCCTTTTCAGGCTGCCTACATGAAACTGATGCTGGATGTGGGCAGGGATTCGACACGGCTGTGCCTGCGCTGCCATGCTCCCAGCGCGTACATCGAAAACGACTCAGATCCCAATTCGCAGGCTGCGGCGGAGGGGATCTCCTGCGCGTTCTGCCACTCAGTCTCCTCGATCAACGAGGGCAATCACGACGACTACTACAACCTCGACACCTCAGGGACTGTCTACGGGCCTTATCCGCCAGGAACGCCGGCCGGGCATCTCGTGGTGGAGTCGGATTTGCACCGGCAATCCCGGTTCTGTGCGGGCTGTCACGAATTCGCCAACGTCAATGGAGTGATGCTGTTGGAAACGTACAGCGAGTGGAAGGCATCCCCCTACCCGAACAATAATGTCAACTGCCAGAACTGCCACATGCCGATCATGTATGATCTGAAAATGGTCGACAATCAGAACAGTAGTGACCACTATGTCACCGCTCACGAGTTCCGGGGCGGTCATTCCGCGATTAACCTTGCACACGCCGTCAAGCTGGAAACCCATGCTGCCAGAGTCGGACGCACCGTGAATGTTGAGGTAACAATTACAAATGCCGAGTCCGGCCACAAGCTGCCGACGGGGATACCGATCCGCAAACTCGTACTGAATGTCGTCATGAAGACCCCACAGGGAGCTGAGATCGCTTCCGGGCGCAAGGTTTACAGGAAAGTGCTGTGCGACAAATACGGAGCCATTATTGAAAACGTCATTGAGATGTTCGTATCGGCCACACGAGTTTTCGCGGACAATCGGATCGCCCCCAAGGAGTCGCGAACCGAACACTTTACGTTCGAATTGCCCGAATGGGCATCACATTTCGTGATCGAAGCGGCATTGAATTACGAATACAGCCGCCCTGTGCTGACGGAAGAATCGATCAGCATCGAGATGGCGAAAAACATCATCAATTCGAAGTCCATCAATTGAAAGCGCCCCGTGTGGTCACTCGCCTCATTCACGTGTGCGGCGCTGTTATCTTCGATCCTGGCGGTGTGTTGTCTGGAGAGGGTGCTGAGAACGGGGTCGTGAAGCGAATTACCTATGATGGTTCGGCGTGGTGCGCGTGCGACTGGTGGGTGCGGCCAAAGCCGGACGAAGAATGCCGATGATGCCGTCCCAGAAGGCCCCGCACAAGTTCCTGCCGCTCACTCGAGCATGTCCAATCCCTTATCCAGCGTGATCTTGGGTTCCCAACCGACGAGACGCTTGATCTTTCCGATGTCGGCGTGCGTGATTGCCGCCTCATTGGGCCGCTCCGCAATGTAGACAATCTGGTCGGAGATTCGCCTGGCGATTTCATTGATCGAGTGGGATGTCCCGCAGCCGACGTTGAACACATCCCAGGAAATGCCCGACTCTGCCGTCGCGACAAACGCGTGCGCCACGTCCCGGACATGCACAAAGTCCCGCGACTGGCCTCCTGTTCCGGTGATGGTCAGGGGCTGACGTTGCTTATTCAGGTGATGGAAAATCCCAATGACCGGGCTGTAGGCCGAATTGGGTTGTCCGAAGTTGTAGGACCGCGGACCGTACACGTTGAACATGCGCAGCGATACCGCAGGGACGCCCCAATGCCTGCCGAGAATGAGGCAGTACTGCTCGCCGCTGTACTTGTGGAGCGCATATGGATTATAGCAGTGTATGCCGGCGTTCTCCGTGGTGGGAATCTCGTCCGGCGTTCCATAGACCGCCGACGAGCCGAAGTAGATGAAACGGCCCACGCCGGCATCGCGCGCGGCGAGCAGGCAGTTGACTGTTCCCACAACATTGATCTGTTCGTGCGTCACCGGATCGTCAAAGGACGGCTGAATACGCGGCCACGCGGCCGCGTGGAACACCCACCGGCAGCCTTTGAAGTGAGGACGAATAGTGTCCAGATCCCTGATGTCCACGCGGTGAAGCGTCGCTTTGGGATTGAGATTCGACGTCCGTCCAGTGGACAGGTTGTCGAGAATGACAACGTCGTGCCCCAGCTCGATCAGCAAATCGACGACGTGGGAACCGATGAATCCTGCGCCGCCCGTGACAATACACTTGTGTCCGCTCATTCTGGGAGACTAATTGCCGCTTGAGGGGGATGTCAACAGATTTGCGATGGTGCCGCCCGCTGCCAGAGTCAGACTTCGATGGCTGCCATCCTGATCGCCGCTGCCCGCCCCGCCAGCCGTTTCTGACCGCATGAAGATTTCATTCGTCAGCCTGCGCACAAAGCTGCTGGTAAGCTACGCGGGCATGCTCCTGATTGTTTCGCTGATCGCACTCGCGGTTTACGGAACCGCGACGCGCTGGCGGGGAACGGCCGGGGCGCTGTCGGCAACTTATGAGCAGGGGCTTCTGGCGGAGAAGCTCCGCTGGGATATTCTGCGCTTGATCGACGAAGGACGCCAGATCGTCGAGGGCGGTGAACTCGCGACCACTGAATTGAATCTCATCGAGAGACACATTGACAGCCTGATGGTTCTGCTGCGCCAGGGCGCGCAGCAATCCCCCGACTCCGCCGTCATCACCGATCACCTGGGCGGCTTTGATGAGGCATACCGGGAATTGGTCTGGATGACCGATAACGCCCGCGCGCATGGAGTTGCCGTGCAGGGATCCGCCGATCGCGTGCGGTGGGAATCGCGGCTGCGTGAAATGGTCGACGAAGTGGACGATGCCGCGGCGGTGCTGGAGCAGTACTTCCGGGAACGCAACCGTCACACGCTCGCGGAAGCCGAGAGGCTGAGGCGTTTCACTGTGGTGGTCAGCAGCCTGGCAGCGCTGATCCTGGCCGCACAATTGCTGGCGATGTTCTTTTTGCTGCGGCGGTGGGTCACGAGCCCAGTGACTGCTTTGGAACGCGCTGCCGAGGCTATTGGAGCGGGTAATCTCAATGTCTCCCTCCCCGACCGGCCGGAACGCGAGTGGCGCAAAGTCGCCGATGCGTTACGCGACATGATGGAGTCGCTCGCACTCATGCAGCAGCAAGTCCGCGCCCAGGAACGACTCGGAGCAATCGGCGAGGTGGCCGCGTATACGGCGCACAACATCCGCAATCCCCTGGCCAGTATCCGCGCAATGGCACAAGTCGCGCTCCCCGACGCAGAATCATCCCCTGCCTTGAAGGATTCGCTGACTGATATCATTCATTGCGTGGATAAGATGGAAGAATGGGTGGCCGGCCTCCTGGGATTTGCCCGGCCGCTGACATTGGAGATGGCACCGTGCGACATCAATCAGGTCGCCGAAGAGGTTGTATTGCTCCTGCAAGGAATGGCGAACCGGTGCGGCGTGCGTCTGTCCTTTCTCCCGGGCAGCCCGATGCCGCTGGTCAAGGGGGATCAATCCTTGCTGGAGCAAGCCTTGTACGCGATCATCTCCAACGCGCTGGAAGCGACCTCTTCATCCGGTCAAGTCGAGTTGAGCACGGCCTGCCATCCGGTGCCCGCCGCGCCGGAATGGGTGCAGATCACGGTGAGCGACACGGGGGAGGGCATCCCTCCCGACCTGCTTCACCGGGTGTTCAAGCCCTTCGTGACCAGCAAGAGAGATGGGAGCGGCCTCGGACTGGCGCAAGCGAAGAAGATCATTGATGTGCATCTCGGGCAGATTGATATTGCCAGCATCGTGGGACAGGGGACCACAATTACCATCAAGCTGCCAGTCAGCAAACACGGGATTCCAAATGGCACAGATTCTGATCATCGATGACGAGTTCTTGCTCGCCCGATCGCTGGCGCGCTCACTGACCCAGCGTGGCCACGAGTGTTTTCTGGCCGGCACCGCCGAGGATGGACTGCGCATGCTGCGTGCATCCCCGCCGGATGTGGTCCTGCTCGATCTTCAGTTGCCGGGGATGCCGGGACTGGCGGCTCTAACTCAGATACTGGAGTTCGACCCGAACGTGGTGGTCATCATTACGACCGCCTACGGCACGGTTGCGTCCGCTGTGGAGGCGATGAGGGCAGGCGCCGCAGATTTCTTGCGCAAACCGCTCGACATTGAGGAAGTATCGCTGACAATCGAACGCGCCATGGCCAACGCCCGCCTCCGTGACACACTCGTTTACTACCGCAAGCGCGAGGTGGAACAAGCCGGCCCCGATCACCTCCTCGGTGAGAGCCCGGCCATGAAGGGGATCACAGAGACGATTTCCCGTCTGACCGGATTGAACCTCGCCCGGGCATCCGACTGCCCGCCTGTCCTCATCACCGGTGAGACGGGGACCGGAAAGGATCTGGCGGCGCGGATCATTCACTATCAGAGCCGGTTCGCCTCGCAACCGTTCATTGACGTCAATTGCCCGTCGCTCCCGCGCGGGCTTGAGGAAGCCGAACTCTTCGGGTTTGAACGGGGCGCATTCACCGATGCCAAAAGATCGAAGCGAGGCCTCTTTGAGGCCGCGACCGGCGGCACGATCTTCCTCAACGAGATCGGTGACCTCTCTCTGGAAGTCCAGGTCAAGCTGTTGCAGGTGATCGAACGCAAGACGCTGCGCCACATCGGCGGATTGCGGGATATCCCGGTGGATGTGCGCATCATCGCCGCCACGAATCGCGATCTTCCCGCCATGGTGAAACGAGGCGATTTCCGCGAAGACTTGTACCATCGGCTTCACCATTTCTATCTGGAACTTCCGGCTCTGCGTCAGCGCGGCACAGATGTCCTCCTGTTGGCCGAGCATTTTCTCCGGCGATCCGCGCGAACGTATGGGGTCGCCGAAAAATCTATCTCACCCGAGGCCACGGCGGCCATCCTGGCCTATCACTGGCCGGGAAATCTGCGGGAATTGGACCATGTCGTCGATCGGGCAGTTGCCCTTTCACGAACGGCGGCCATCACCCTGGAGGATCTTGGACTGCGAATCACCGCCACCGAGAAACCCGATGATTCAGCCGCGCCAGCAAACAAGGATCGAGTTTCCGGCGAGACGACACTCGGCGCGATTGAGCGGGAGACCATTCAGAAGGCTCTGCAAAAGGCCAACGGAAACGTCAGTGAGGCTGCCCGAATCCTCGGCATAGGCCGGGAGGCACTACGCTACCGGATACAAAAGCACCACCCGATACTGAGTAAAAATGCTCCTCTATCTGGTTGTTGAAATCATGGCGATTGGTTCATTTCAACAGCCACACCCCCCTGCCCGGCACGACCCAAAATCCCTACCTCGTTCAATTCCACAAGCTTAATCCGCGTCGACTCGTGCCGAGCCCTTGGCACAGGGATTGCTGATGGAGTGCGCAACGACTCGGTGGAATTGACCGAGTGACCGGGATGGTCGATTGGCTTTGCGTAAGCGAATAGGAGGAGTAATCGTGAAGGATCTTTCAGTGGACCCCGCTTCACAAGCCGTCCGCGGCACCTTGACAGAGACCGCTGAGATCAGTTGGCTGATCAGCCATCAAAACGTGGCTCCGCCGACAGGCGTGAAAGTCTGTGTGATCGGTGGCGGTTTCGTCGGACTGGTTACGGCAACCGGATTGGCGCAAGCGGGGCACTCGGTGACATGCGTGGAAAAGGACAAGCAGAAAGCCGCTGACCTGGCGGCAGGGAAAGTCGCCATCTTCGAGCAAGGACTGTCGGAACTCCTGCAGGCGAATTTACAGCGCGATCGCCTCACCTTCACTACCGACCTGGCCGGCTCGGTTTCTGGTCAGGACATGATCGTGATTTCGGTGGGCACACCATCCACCGATGACGGTCAAGCCGATCTGTCCGCGTTTACGGAAGTCATCCGGGATCTGGCACGCAGTCTGCGGTCGGGACAGGTGGTCACGATCAAGAGCACAGTGCCGGTCTGCACCGCGCTTTTCGCATCACAACTGCTTAATGAGGGCCGGAACGGTCAGGGTCCGATCCCGGTCGTGAGTAACCCCGAGTTCTTGCGCGAAGGTACGGCGGTCTACGATTTCTTCCATCCGCGGCGAATCGTCGTGGGAGGCAATGATCCGATCGCCGTTGAAAAAGTCGTCCAGGTGTATCGGGCCGGGCTGTCGCGTCCAGCGCCGATTGTGGTCACCAGCAACGAAACCGCTGAAATGATCAAGTACGCCTCGAATGTGTACCTGGCCATGCGCATCGCTTACATCAATGAACTCTCTGCCGTGTGCGACGCGCTGGACATCGAGGTGGCGGACGTGTCGTCGGCCATGGGACTGGATCCGCGGATCGGTCCCGACTACCTTGACGTTGGCCCGGGATTCGGCGGCTCCTGTCTCCCAAAAGATCTGAACGCCTTCGTTGCCGGGGCACAACGGGTGGGTGTCAACCTCGCGATCGCTCCCGCGGTCCGCGAGGCCAATGAACGCCAACTCGACCGTGTCGCTGAGAAAGTGCGTGCCATCGTCGGAGGAGATCTGAAAGACATGCGGATCGGGGTTCTGGGATTGTCGTTCAAGGCCCAGACTCAGGACATGCGTGATTCACCATCGATGGCCGTTGTCCTCCGGCTTCTCGCCCATGGCGCGACGGTTCAGGCGTTCGATCCCGCCGCCATGGAAGAGGCCAGGCGTCTTCTCCCCCAAGTCCGGCTCTGCGCGACGGCTGCAGAGGCGGGTGCCGGAGCCGACGCCATCGTGATCCTGACCGAATGGCCTGAGTTTCAGTTGCTCGATTGGGCCGGCATTGGCCGCCTCATGCGATCCGCCAGACTGGTCGATTCGCGGAATCTCCTCTCACCGGAAATACTGCGCAGGCACGGCTTTGAATACATCGGCATGGGACAGAAGTAACCGACATGAAGGTATCGCCATCTGTAACGGCAAGTGAGACTCCCGCCCAGGTTGGGGATCGGGTACGAGAGCTTCCGGCAAGCTTCGAAAAGTCTCGAAACAGTCGAAGCACTTTGCGCACGGCGGCCGCGTCCGTACTCGCGGTTCCCAGTGAATTGTGTCCCCGCATCTTGATCTACTCGCATGATACGTTCGGGCTGGGACACTTTCGCCGATGCCTCAAGATCGCACGCGCGCTCAACACACTCTTCCCCGGAGCCTCGGTTTTGCTGCTGACCGGATCCCCGCTGGCACATCGCTACCCCATGCCCGACGGCGTTGACTTTGTGAAGCTCCCGGCGGTGCTGAAGGAGGGGAACGAGCAGTACCGCTCGCGATCGGTGCGTCTTTCCATCGAAGGACTGACACAGCTTCGCTCAGAGATCATCCGTGCCACCGCAGCGAACTTCAGGCCCGATGTCTTTCTCGTCGACCACGCTCCCCTCGGCCTGCGCGGCGAAGCGGTTCCAGCGTTGCGTGAACTCCGGACTCAGCACCAGCATCCATTTACGATCCTCGGGTTGCGCGACATCATCGATGAACCTTCCAGGGTCATCCCGGCGTGGCAGTCGGCCGGAGTCTATGAGGCGATGGAGAACTTGTACGACCGTGTTGTTGTTTACGGGTCCCCCAAAATCTTCGACCCAATCGAATCCTATCGCTTTCCGGAGTCCATCCGCAGCAAGACCGCGTACGTGGGCTTCATCTCCGGCGAGGAATCGTGTTCGCGCGGCACCGTTCGTAAGGCCGCCACGAAGGAATCGCCTCAAGTTCTAATCACTGTCGGAGGCGGCGAAGACGGCTCGCGTATCGTTGAGTCGTACCTCGCCATGCTCTCGGCGTTTGGCGACCGCGCGGGATTCGGTTCGATCATTCTTCCCGGCCCGCTTCTCTCGGCCAGGGCTGTCCAGCAACTGCGAAGCGCTGCCCGCCATCTGCCTGTCCGCATCCGGCACTTCATTCCCGAAGTCGCACCCCTTCTGCGGCGCGCCGATCTGACCATCTCCATGGGCGGATACAATGCCATCGCCGAGATCATGAGTTGCGCCCAGCGGGCCCTGATCGTTCCGCGCGATACACCGCGCATGGAACAGCTATTGCGCGCCCGGCGGCTGCAGGAGTTGGGACTGGTGTCTCTGCTCCGAATGGGAGAACTTGGCCCGGCCAGACTGTTCCAGGAAATCACACGACTGCTCGATGACCCTCACCGCCCGCTCGAAGCGGCCCGTGAGAACAACTTATTTGCCCTTGATGGCGCTGCGCAACTGGGGCAGTTGCTTCTGAATGCCCTTTCCGAAAGAGCGCGCCTTCGCGCCGAACCATGAGGAGTGTCGAAGTGCGAATCGGTTATGTGGTCAAGATGTTCCCCCGCCTGTCTGAGACTTTTGTGCTCAACGAGATTCTCGAACTCGAACGGCAGGGCGTTGATGTTGTTGTTTTCTCTCTCAAGAAACCCAATGAGGGCCGGTTTCATCCGGGCGTGACGCGCGTCAAAGCGCCGGTCATCTACCTCGAAGATCTCGAACCGAAGAAGTGGTGGAGCTGGCTTTCTGTTGAGTGGACGGCATTCGCCCCGCATGCGCAGGGATTGTGGTCCATTCTCGAACGCGAACTTCCCACCGCGAATGCGATGCGCATCGATGAGATATTTTATGGTGCGTTCATCGCGGCCAAAGCGGCGCGGATGGATATCCGCTCGTTGCACGCTCACTTCGCCAGCATCCCAGCCACCCTGGCGTTCTACGCCAGCGCGACTTCCGGAATTCCATACAGTTTTACGGCCCACGCAAAGGACATCTACACAGACTCTGTAGATCAAACCTTGCTCGAGAAGAAATTGGCGGCAGCGCAGTTTGTGATCACCGTGACCGATTTCAACCGCCGATACCTGGCCGCGAAATTCCCGAACATTCCGTCGGAACGAATTCGTGTTCTCCACAACGGTGTCGATTTGGATTTCTTCTCTCCCGGGGAGTCGACATCACCCAGTGGGAATTCGATCCTCGGCGTCGGCCGGCTGGTGCCCAAGAAAGGTTTTGAATACCTGCTTCGAGCCTGTTCAATCCTGCGGAATCGAGGCGTGGGCCTCCGCTGCCAGATTGTGGGTCAGGGGCCCGGTGAGCCGGCCCTGCGCGAATTGTCGAAGGAACTGGGGCTGGAAGCGGATGTCGAGTTCCTGGGTGCGCGAAATCAGGAGGAGGTTCGCGCACTGATGCGCAGCGCCACGGTCACGTGCCTCCCCTGCCTGCGTGACGGTGATGGCAATCAGGATGCGCTTCCCACAGTACTTCTGGAGGCATTGGGTTGCGGATTGCCGGTTGTGTCGACCCGTCTGTCCGGCATCCCGGAGATTATCGACTCGGAGGAGAACGGCCTGCTCGTGGAGCCGGGAGAGCCAGACGAACTGGCGCTGGCGCTGGGCCGGGTTCTGGAATCAGAGTCGCTCCGCCAGCGTTATGCAATTCTGGGCCGGAAGAAGGCCGAGGAGAAATTTGATCTGCGGCGCAACGTCGGCACGCTTCGCCAGATGTTTGCCGGGACGAAGGGCCCATCCGGTCGTCCGGATTTCGAGATATCTTCGCCTGCTCCTTCGTTTGTCACCACTGCGGGGGGACATTCCTGATGAATGTGATCTACCTTTGCGCCGATCCCGGAATACCGTATTGGGGGACAAAAGGCGCCTCGATCCATGTCCGCGAATTCACCACGGCACTGCGGGAAGCCGGTCATGATGTCACGGTGGTGATGGCCCGGCGCGGCCGGGCTCCGCACGCCGGCGCGAATGAAACGCCCATCGTGGAAATCCCCGCCGAAGATGAGAGCTTCTTCAAACCGTCCGAGACAGCCGATGCGTCGGAAGCCGCGCTGCTCTACGAGGCACGCCAGTTCCAGCAGAATCGGGCTGCTCAGGATGTGATCAATGATTTGCTGGCGAATCGCCCCTGTGACGTCATCTGTGAACGGTATTCCCTGTTCAGCATCGCGGGGCTCGAAAGCGCGCGCTGGCACGGGGTGCGGTTCGCCTTGGAAGTTAACGCCCCTCTTGTGACGGAGGCGCGTCTGCACCGCCAGTTGATCATGGAGCCGCTGGCACGGTCCATCGAGCGGTACCTGTTCTCAAAGGCGGATCATGTCTTCCCCGTTTCACGTACGCTGGGGGAGTACATTCATGGCGTCGCACCGAATGCCAGGGTGACTCCCCTACCCAACGGTGTGCACCTCCTGCGATTTCTTTCGGCCGCCGATGGATCGCGATGGCGCTCGCGGTGGATGAAAGACGGCGCCAATGGCTTCCTCATTGGATTCGTGGGAAGCTTGAAGCCCTGGCATGGCACTGATCTGCTGCTGGACGCTTTTCGCCTGACACGGAACCGCTGCGCGGACTGCCGGCTGGTGATCGTGGGTGATGGGCCCGGACGCGGGGCGATTGAGCAGAAGATTCAGGAGTATAAGCTGGAGGACTGGGTCACTCTGACAGGTGCCGTCGCCCACGAGGATATCCCGGACATTCTGCAGGCGCTTGATGTTCTCGTCGCGCCCTATCCGACTTCGGAAGGATTCTATTTTTCGCCGTTGAAGATCTTTGAGTACATGGCCGCAGGGAAGCCGATCGTGGCGTCTGCCATCGGACAGGTTGTCGACATACTGACGCACGGGGACACAGCGATTTTGACGCCACCGGGCGATGCCGCCGCGCTATCAGAGGCATTGTCGCTGCTGCGCGTCGACCCCGCATACCGTGATCGCCTGGGACAGCGGGCTCGCGAAGTTGCCGCCACCCAGCACGAATGGAAACATCGTGTGCGACAATGGGAAGAACATTTGGCGGGTGAAACCCTGCAGCCGGAAAGCGTGGAAGCACCTTCATGAGGATCAAGCTCCGCTGGCCCCAACTTCCCCTGTCTGAAGTCCGGCGGGTGTTTTCCCATTTTGGGCATCACCTGAAGCCGCATCGCGGCAAACTGGCCACCGGGGGCGTTTGCCTTTTGGGCACCGCGCTGATCGAACTCGCAAGGCCGTGGCCGTTGAAGATCGTCTTCGACTACATTCTGCTGCCCAAGCACAATCCCACGGGAGGCCATTTCCTGTCGTTCTTGAATGACTGGACTCCCATGGCGGTATTGGGCCTGGCCACCGGCGCCATCCTCGTGATCGCGGCTCTGGCCGGGCTCTTCAGTTACGCGCAGAACATCATCCTGACCTCGGTCGGACATCAGGTCGTCGGCGCGATCCGGCTTCAGTTGTTCTCACACATCCAGCGCCTTCCTCAATCGTATCACGACCAGCGTGAAACCGGCGATCTGATGGTGCGAATGACGGGTGATCTCAGCCTCGTCAAGGATCTGATGGTCTCCACCCTCCTGAATCTCGGAAGCCGCATCTTCATCCTGATCGGTATGCTGGGGGCAATGGCATGGATGGATCCATCGCTGACCCTCGTCGCGCTGGCTGTGATTCCCGCTCTCCTGTTGGTCAACACCCGCTTCTCCGGCAGGATCAAGCAGGCCTCGCGCCGGCAAAGAAAGAAAGAAGGTGTCCTGGCGACATCCATCCACGAGAGTTTCTCCGGGATCGGACTCATCAAGGTCTTCGCCCAGGAACGGCATCAGGAAAAGCAATTCGGCAAGAGCGTATCCAGAGATGTGCGCGCCGGGATGGAAACAACGAGGCTGGAGGCCGCGTTCTCCAGGACAGTGGATATCATCACATCCCTGGGAACATGCGGAGTCTTGTGGTTTGGGGTACGCCGGGTATTGAACCATGATCTGTCGCCGGGCGATCTGCTCATTTTCATATCCTACATGAGGATTGTTTACAAACCCCTGCGCGACATGGCGAATCTGTCGACCAAAACCTCAAAGGCGGTTGTTTCGGGACAGCGCATTATCGAGGTGCTGGAAACCGATGCTCCCATTGAAGACGATCCTTCCGCCGTCTCTGCCGAGGGAATCGTCGGCGACATCCGTTTTGATAATTTGACCTTCACGTATCGCCCGGGACATCCGGTCCTGCATTCGATAACCTGCGGCATCCCGGCAGGGCGAACCACGGCAATCATCGGTCCCAGCGGCGCCGGAAAGTCGACGATCGCAAAGATGCTGCTGCGGCTCTATGAACCGACGGAGGGGCGCATCCTGATTGATGGGCGGGATATCCGCGAGTATCGCACCCGCAGCCTCCGCAAGAGGATCACAAGCCTGACCCAGGATATCACAATGTTTCACACCTCTGTCCGGGAGAACATCGGATTCGGCAAGCCTCAGGCTGGTTTCGACGAGATCGTGTCAGCGGCGCGCAAAGTCGGCGCGGATGAATTCATCCAACAACTTCCCAATGGATACGATACGGTGCTCGGCGAAGGTGGCTTGACGGTCTCCGGAGGACAACGCCAGCGCCTCGCCTTTGCCCGTGCCGCTCTGCGAGATTCACCGATCATGATCTTCGATGAACCGGCCACGGGGCTGGACGCCGCCGCCGAACGTGAGTCGAAAGACGCACTCGCAGCGCTCCGCGAGGGACGCACACTGATTATCGTTACCCACCGTCTCAATTTTCTCGAACTGGCGGACCATGTCATCTTGATCGATCACGGACGAATTGTTGAAGAAGGATCTCCCCAGGAGCTCACCGCCCGTCCAGGCCCGCTTCAGGATTATGTTCACCAGTGGTTTGAGGAGGTCGGCGCCGGCAGGCTGTCCGGTCCGGCGGAGTAAAGTGCTATGATAGCGAGCAACTCACAATTGCCTCAATCTGCAATTGACTTGCCGGATGGCATCGGAGTGCCGGGCCTGCGGGCCCTGCTCGACACGTGTCAGATGCGTGCTCGGATCAATGAACAGCTTCCTGCCGCCATGAAACCGTTCAATCAGTGCCGCATTTCCACTCTCCGATTCAAGACGCCGGCCAATTGTCTGGTCGGCTATACACTATCACAGGATGATCCTCAATCGCCCGAAGCAGTCGTGATCAATCTCTACGCGCGCGGGTTTTCCAGGGAAGCGTTCGGCCCGGCATCGGCAAAGGCGCAGGCCGACCGGTGGGCCGGATCGGAGGCGGGTCCCGCCGTGACAGCCCTGCCGGAAATGAGTGCGATCCTATACTGGTACCCGAATGATGAGCGGCTGGCGGGACTCCGCCGAATCGTGGAGCGCAAGAAAATGCAACGTGCGTTTCATGCGCACCTACCCGCCTACCCACAGGAAGAATGGCGGGTATCCGACCGGAGCATAAGACTGCGGCTGGTCCGATACAAACCCGAACGCCGGGCCGTGCTGTCGTGCCGATTCCGAGCACACCACCGTGAGGAAGAGCGCCACGAAGAACGGTTTGTCTATCTGGGCGTTTACGAACCGGTGCGGCTGGCGGCGATTTGGAGGACCCACAACGAGTTGTATGCCTGTGCCCAGGAAACGAGGGGTTGGACGGTACCGCAGCCAATGGGGCTTCTGCCGGATGATTGTGTTGCCGTTTCAGAGGCCAAATCCGGGGAACCCTTGCTTGTTACTCTTGATAGAGGCCGCCCGGATCAGGCGCGGCAGGCAACAGTCCTCGCAGCCGCGGCAATCGCGGCATTCCACCGCCAGAAGTTGACGTCCTTGCCCACCATTGGACCCGAAGATCTGCGAACAATGATCAGCGAAACCACCGAGATGCTCTGCCAAGTGGACAGTGCGCACCGCGAACTTTGGGTGGATACCGGTCAGCGTTTGAGATCCGGGGCGGACCGCACGCGATCAGATCGCGGACTGTTGGTGCACGGGGACCTGCACCCAGGCCAGATTTTGCTTGGCGAAGGCGTTCCGGCATTGCTCGATTTTGATCGATCTCATCAGGGTGATCCGGTAATGGATTTGGGCAATTTCGCCGCGCAGTTGTGGGTGAACTGGTCGCAAGCCGGCGACGGGGGCCTGGATGTCGAGGACTTGACCAACGGATTCATCGCGGCGTATTCACGCGCCGCCGAATCAGAAGTTGACCGATCCCTGTTACGCTGGTGGACCGCATTCGCCCTCTTTCGGTCGGCGCTGGTCCCCATGGGTCGTTTCGCTTATGACTGGCGGCATCGCGCCGTGGCAACAGTGGAGCAGGCATGCACCCATCTCGCATGAAACTCCATCCTGACTATCGCCTTCTTGAGTTCGCGACCGATGCCGCGGCCATGCGCATGCGCTTTGAGTCCCTTCTGGGATCGACCCTGAACGCGGACGTAATCCTGGATGATTTCTGTGTACCGCGTGTGCTGCCCCGTACATCAGGGGAAGTTCTGATTCAGTACCGCTTCACTCTGCCGATTCCCCAGAGAGGCCCCAGCGGGCAGTGGATTGCCTACGGCGAGCATTATCCGTTCGGAGCGGAGATTCCCCATCGTCCCGCTTTGGACGAAGCTGGTACCTGTTGGTTCGACGAGTTGCGGTTACGTATTTGGCTATTCCCCACCGACCCGCAATTGCCAGAGCTCCCAATGCTATTCAATCCCGAATCGTTTGAGAGCACTTACAACGAGAAATTGGAGAACGTCGGCATTCAGTGCAACGCTGCCTCACTCAGCACGCAGCTTCTGAGCTACCGGCTGGGAAGGCGCTGCATCGTCAGGATGAAGTGGGAATCCGCGCCGCAGCACGATTCACCTGCGAGCGCTCGCGAAATCATCATCAAGATGTCGCGTCCCCGTCAGGCACTGGCGCTCTGGACCAAACTGCGCCAGTTGGAATGCGATGGGTTCAACGCCGACAATCGCGATCAGATCGTCCTCCCCAAGCACCTCTTTCTGCATCGCTCGACCGGCGCGATCTTCCAGCGGTCGGAAACCGGGGCGTCGCTGCACTCATTGATCGGTCATTCTTTGTTTCCCGAGGGATGCGCGGCGGCCGCCCGCGCCCTCCGCAAGCTCCATCACACACATCTGTCGGGGTTGATAACTTACACAACCGACGATGAACTTGATCACCTCGCCTGGCTCTCATCGGTGACTGTGGCCGCGTTCCCTTCGCTGCGAGTGCGGGTTGAAGCGGTCATGCGGGATCTGGTGAGGACCCAACCCGCCAAAGCACCGACGCTCGTGACCGTACATCGCGACTTCTATGACAAGCAAGTGCTCTTCGATGGCAGCCGGACCGTTCTCTTGGACTACGACACGCTGGCAGCGGGAGACCCTGCGCTCGACTTTGGGAATTTCCTGGGGCATCTGCAATGGCGGACGCATCAGTCACCCGAGCACGCGGGAGAACTGCGGCTTGGATGGGAATCATTCACTCAGACGTTTGGCCACACCGATAATGGATTCGAAACCCGATCAAAATGGTGGACGGCCGCCACGTTGCTGCGACTGGCCTGCCTTTATTCCTGGCGTCCCCGGTGGCAGCATCTGGCGCCCAGTTTATTGCGATCACGTGGCCTGCGGCATCGCGCCCGCGTAGGCTTGTAAGGAGGAATCTGGTGCGGAAATTGATGGCATTTGGATTGACAGCCGTAACGGTTCTCAGTTGGTCCGTGGCGTTCCCTGGGGAACTTCGCTACATGCAACTGACCGTGGGGCAGTCCGTGGAAATCAAAGGAGAGTGGCAAAAGGACCGCATCTTCAAGGCGGATGATGTCGAACTGCTGCCCGGTGAACGCCGGCCGAAACTCCGCGGCGCCATCAGCGAACTCGACAGCACGACAACGAGCATCATGCTTTTCGGCCGCTGGATACGAATCACCGATGAAACACAATTTCTCGACGCTGGCCGGGCGGAAGCGGAATTCAAAGCACTCAAGCCCAAGGATCGCGTAGAAATCAGTTGCAAGGTCGATAGCACCGGCACCTGGTTCGCCCGCCACATCCGCACAAAGAAGGTCAAAGCTTCCGACAAGATCAAAGGTACGATTAGCCGGCTCGCGCTGGACGGGCGTTCACCTGATACGCTTTCAATCTCCGGCCTGCTGATTCTCGTGACCGATGCTACTGATGTCTTCAAAACCCTGGGATCGACTCCTGAGACCGATCGCGAAGGAGGCTCGGGAGGTGAATAGAACATACACCGGTGAAAGACGCTCCAGTGCTCATACGGTAAGCCGCGCTACACAAATTGGGGCGGCAATGACCAGAGCCGCCCGTCGGCTCGTGCTGACCGGCATGGGGCTGGTGCTCACGCCGCTGGTCCTGGCGGGGAATTCCAGCGCCAATATGACTGGGGACGTCGCTCTCCGTATTGACCAGTATGTTCAAATCAAACCGTTTGAGGGCGGATCCTTCGTCCGGGCACGAACGATTCAGATCCTATCGGGCATCGCCGAGGAAACCGATCGCGACCCGTCGAAAGTCGTCATCCGGTCGTCCATCGAACGAATCGCCCCCGACTCCCGGACAATCCAGCTTCTCGGGCGCTCGTTTCGCGTCGACGAGAGTACCAGGGCACCATCCGATCTTCGAACGGTCACCGATCTGGAACCGGGTCAGTGGGTAAAGGTAACGGTCCAGCCTGATGACGCCGGAGTCTGGTTCGTCCAGCGAATCAAGACCGACCAGATTGATCGGCGCACAAAGATTGAGGGAGTCATAACCGCGGTCTGGCCCGCGGCTGGCCGGCCGGACTCGATTTCCCTGTCCGGACTGATCGTGCGGACGCCGGACAACACCGCGATCTTCGATCACGAACCCACGGCCTCAGACCGCCTGTTCAGCAAGATCGTGAATGCCCGCGACCCCCGGCGTTCGGGTCCATGGTTGGCCAGCGATTGGTTCTGGTCACGTGGCCGGTTGGGCGTTGTTCAGCGAATCGAAAACGACTTCAGCATCGGCGACTCCGCGCGCGACCACTATCGGGAAGCCGAACCTCAGTTGAAGCTGGATTTCACCGTTAAGGGGCCGGCTGGGATTCATGGTCTCCTCAAGCTGCGCACCCGAAACACTTTCGTGCTCAACAACGCGCCGTTGCACAAACGACAGCACGAGGCGGCAATCCAACTCTACGAGGGATACGTCCTGTGGCGCGATGTCTTCAGTATGCCCGTCGCGATTCAGGCAGGACGGCAGGACTTCGATGAGTACCGGGAATGGTTGTTCGATGATCAACTTGACGCGATTCGATTCCATGTATACCCGATGTACCCGATCGTGGCGGAGGCAGCCTACATCCACTCCCTCGACAACTCCCCCGACAACAAGTTCCGCACCCTGAAAGACTATCTCGTCCACGTTCATGGGAGAATCTTCCCTGATGCGGAGGTGGCCGTCTACCGGCTCTGGAGGACCGACACCGACCTGCGGGGACGAGAACCGATCTGGACCGGCCTGCGCTATCGGGGCACGCACTGGGGTCTGCATCCCTGGCTGGACGCTGCCTGGATCCGCGGTTGGGACAAGGGGCGGCGATTCAAAGCCGACGCCCTCGACCTCGGCGTTACCGCAGTGAGGCGTGCCGGCGGGCTCGTGTTTTCGGTCACGGTGGCGCATGCGCACGGATCGGGAAACTCTGACAATCCCAAATCGTCATTCGTGGACAAGGAGTTTCAGCAAACCGGTTACGAGGACAACACGGGGAGCTTCAACGGTGTCGTGTCGCTGCAGTATTACGGCGAAGTGTTTGATCCTGAGCTCGCCAATCTGGATATCCTCACTGTCGGCGCCGGTTGCAAACTCTCAGCGCACACTTCAACTGACGTAGTTTACCACCGTTTCCGGCAGGCCGAGTACTCCTCTGGTGTCGGCCGTGAACTCGCGGCAACCGACCTGACTATGTTCGATTACGGTGGCCGCGGAATAGATCCGAACAATGGCCGGCCGGCAAGGACACTGTTCGCATATCGTGAGGTCGGATGGGAAATCGATGTCGTGACGGGAACCACCGGGGTTTTCGGAGCGTTTGATCTTAAGTGGGTGATGGGGTTCTTTGCGCCGGGTGACGCACTCTCACCTCCGTTCTGGGAACAGCTGCCCTTCAAACCCAAGAAGCGAAACGTCTTTCTTAACCAATTGAGCCTTGAGTGGCACTTCTGATACGAGTTGTGAACGGGATTGGCATTCTGCACCGCGTGTTCGAAGAACATCATGGAGCATCGCCGATTGCCCGAGCCGAATCATAGAGACCAACCTTCAACAGCCTGTTAGGGAACGGATCCATCAATCGGAGGAATCCATGAAGCTCAAGCTCTTGCACCTTGGTCAAATGCTCTTCTTGGGATGTGTCTTGGGGGGGGTGTCCTTCACTACGAATGTTTCTGCCCAAATCCTGACAGGCAAGGTCACGAACACCAATGCGATCGGCGTTGCGAATGTTCAGCTCGATTTCTTCGAGACCAGCACGGGCACTCCCGTGGTTGTCGCCGGAAATATCACTGACGCCAACGGCAACTACGGTGTCCTGCTCCCAGCTAATGGGATCTACGATGTTGAGTTTGTCACGCCCGTCATCCCGGGGGGAGTCGCTCCGGTCCGATACGCGGCGCTCAACATCACCGGGACCGTCACGTTAAACGTAACCAGGCCGTTCGGCAAGGTTCTGACCGGATTCGTACGAGACAGCCTTGGGGCCCTGATCCTTACTAAAGATATCGATCTGGACGTATCCGATGCGCTGACCGGAGTTTTGGACTTCACACCGAATGACAACAGCCGTTCGGATGGTCACTACGCCGTGATCATCACTCCCGGCCTGAAGACTTTGGGCTTCGCCCCAACAGTTGTCGGGAGCCGCCACGCCGCCGTTTCGTTCCGGAATGTGAACATCCTCAATGACACGACGATCGACGTCAGCATGCCGGCGGGAGTGGTCGTGTCGGGTAGAATCCTTGATCAATCCTTCCAGCCTGCGCGCAATGTTGATCTTGATTTCGATAGTTCGGCGACCAAAGTTCGAATCACGACCCCGAATGACAACACGGATAACAATGGTGACTACATCGTGACTGTCCCCCGTGGCGTCTATGACATCACGATTGAGCCGCGGGTCGCCGATCGGCTGGTGGGGCAGCGGCGATATCTGGTTCCGATCAAC
The DNA here is from genome assembly GCA_016235085.1 of Candidatus Zixiibacteriota bacterium. Lineage (GTDB taxonomy): Bacteria > Zixibacteria > MSB-5A5 > WJJR01 > WJJR01 > JACRMA01. The sequence goes on along the minus strand of JACRMA010000008.1, from coordinate 10,379 downwards.
CGGGACACGGTGATCGACTGGTCGGTGCTGACCGGATGGAGTCTGTCGGGAACGGTTACACGGCTCAGTGGCGGAGCGCCGGTTCAAACATGCGACATTGACGTCGTCGATACGATCAGCGTGCCACCGGTCAAACTGGTGACCCCGGGAGACAAGACCAGCGCCACTGGATTTTATGAGGTGATTGTCCCTGCCGGTTTCTTTGATCTTCATTACCAGCCGCCAGTGTCCACCCATTTGGCGTCGGTCAACCTGCATGCGATTCACGTTGGACAGGACACTGTGGTAAACTTGACCCTCCCCTCGGGGATCTTGCTGAACGGAACGATCACGAGCGGGAGCGGTGCCCTGGTCGCTGATGCCGATATCGATGCTCTGAATTCCGTCAGCAAGGCAACGGTGCTCGCAGCAGGAGACAAGACGAATTTCTTTGGCCAGTATGCCATGGTTCTTCCGCCCGCAAGCTATGACCTCGAGTTCGAGGCCCCCAAGTCACGCCGCCTGCAGGCGAAGAAGCTCCTCAGTCAGGCGGTCTTCTCCGACCGCACCTTGTCGGTCGTCCTGGACACGGGCTTGTCCGTTTCCGGCATCGTTCGCGCCGGGATTGGCGGACCGGTGGTAGACAGCGTGGACGTCGACGCCCTCATCCAAAGCAGCGGGGCCAACACCTTCCAGCCGGGCGACATGTCCGATAGTCTGGGAGCCTATCAGATCATCATCGGATTCGTTTCCCACACCCTTGTATTCCGTCCCCTTGTCTCAACTCGGCTGGCGGCCCAATCGATCACGGTGTCGAATCCAAGTACCGACCAATTGCGCGATGTCAACCTGGCCGGCGGATTCCGGGTTTCCGGAACGGTCACGGGACCGACTTCGGCGCCTGCTGCCGGTGTCGAACTGCGTGCCGACGCGGGCGTGGTCTGGGTCCCGACCTCTGATGGGATATCGCAGGCATCGGGTGCGTACGAAACGATTCTCACCGCCGGCACATACAAGCTTCGTTACTTTCCGCCCGCCGGTTCCGGACTGGGCACACTGGAACTCCCTTCGGTCACCATTTCGAAGGACACGACCATAAACGTGCAGCTTTCGGTTTCAACCTGTAGCTGCCCGCACCAGGGGGACGTCAACACCGACGCGTCGATCGACGTGTTCGACGTGATAGGCATGATAGGCATCGCTTTCAGCGGCGACCCTGACCCGCAGGATCCAGCGTGTCCCATAACACGTTGCGATGCCAACAATGATGGTTCCACTGACGTCTTCGACGTGATCTATCTGATCGCGACGGCATTCAGCGGCGGGCTTGCTCCGGTCAACCCGTGCTCACCGTAACCGCCCCTGCAGATTCATCAGGAGGGGGGGCGTTTTTCGGCGCCCCTTCTTGTTTCAAACCGTCACCAACTCCAAGCGTTTCAGATCAAAGTGCGCCTGATTGGGGGGTGGGGACCACCACTGATGTCCCTCGCCAGATCACCCCTTCGCCGTCGAGTGGCCTCTGCCTCGGTCAGCGCGATCGCGCTAACCTCCGGTGACGTGGGGAGTTTCGGGCAACTAAAAACGCCCGCGGTGGGGCGTTGTGCGACGTACATCTGGCTCGGTCAGGTTCTCAAAACTCGCAAATGCGGCTGCAACAAGGCGCAGAAGCAATCCCGCGGGGCTTGTCCAACGCCAACACTCTCGGCGGGAGAGATCGAAGCGACCGTGGTAAACGAGATCAAGCGTTTGGCACAGGACCCGGCACTCGTTGATCAGGTGTTCTCGGCGGCGTTGGAACAAACCCAACAGAAGCGCCTGCGCCTTGAGTCGGAACGCACCCGCCTCCTTCGTCAGCGCCAGCAACGTGAGGAGGCCATCAATCGCCTCGTGTCGACGCTGGAAGGGCGGAACGGGGAGTTGCCCGAAGTCGTCGCCGAACGGATCAGGGAACGGCAGGCTGAAGTGGTGCAGTTCAACAGTCGCCTTCTGACCGTGGAGCAGGAGTTGGGCGCGATTGGTTCTCAGGCATTCAACCGTCAACATCTCGCGCAAACTCTCGCCCAGTTCACGGACTTGTGGGATGTTCTGTATCCCCAGGAACGGGTCAAGTTGGTGCAGTCGTTGATCCAGACAGTTGTCTACCACGACGACTTGAACAGGGTCGAGATTCGGTTCCGGCACGGTGGAGACGCCACGCGGGCCGTAACCCGTTGAACTGTCACTCCGGTACTCCCTACCGTCACACGACCGGCCCCATATCTCGCATATCCGCCCGACATCAAGTTACGATACGAGTCAACTTTTCTCTTGACATCGGTTTGTCACGTTTGCGATTTTGCACTCCGGTGAGAGCCATGTCCGGCGCTGATCACGCAAGCAGCCCAAGCCGCCGGAGCAGTAATCAAAGAAGTTTGCAGCAGAAAGCCCAAGACCGTTGCACACACATCGTGTGTATATGTCGTCGCGGAGACGTTTCACGGGCAAGGATCAGTCCGTGCATCCTGACCGTTGTCAGCCTTGGACAGCATGGACAACTAAGCGTCTCCGAGGCCACCCAACTCCATGCGAACACGCTTTACCTAGTCGAGTAGATCGCGTTTCGAATGTCTGGGCACGTTCAGACTCCACTGAGAACTCAAACGGGGAGGAAGAATGACGCGGCACTTGGGGAAAATGAAGAGCGTGACGGTTTTGGGTCGTCGCCATGTCCGCTGCAGTGATACTTGGGTGGTGGTTAGGATCGATTGCCGGCGGAATCAGGGTTGCAAAAGACGTGGCTACCAGCACACTTACGGATGCAGAACGAATTCAACGTTACGCGGAACATATTAGAGGCTTAAAGAACGGAGACCCCTTTCCGGATGTCGCATTCTGGTCCTCCGATGGAAGGAAGACGTTTCAACTCCGAGACATCCTCCCGCGCGGTGGTTTGCTCTGCCTCTTGCATCCGGGATGCGGCCGATGCCTTGAGTCTGCAGTCGCACTGCAAGAGGCAGTCGATTCTGTCGGTGCAAACGCACCGTGCGCAGTGTTAGTTACAGACGAAGTCGAAGGTACCCAGTCGTTTGTGGAGGAACTGGCGTTGAGGAGGGTCAAGATCCCAGTGTACTGCGATGCACAGAGTTTGCTGCGAATGAAGCATAATCTTGAGGGAAACTTCGCGTACTTTCTCCTGAGCCAATCCGGTTCAATAAGATCCATCGGCTTTGTAATCACGCCGACCGTTCATGAATTTCGCTCAATTGTGTCAGGTGACGGCCCCGAAAGCGCCCGGGTCGCAGGGCCATAGGACTATGGTGAAGAGAAAAAGGAGGATCTATGTCGAGAAGGAAACTGCTAACTGCAGTTCTGTTCATCTTCGCATTCGCAATATCATTCTCGTTTGCGTTTAATGGAGGATCGAAGGCGAATGCAACGGACGTGCCTTGTCCTGAAGGTGGATGCAAATGCAAGACTTGGTGTGACGCGATGCAGCAGTGGAGATGTGACGGTCTGAAATTTGTGAATCAATCCGGCGATACCATTTGTGTGCGTGGCGCATGTATATCGCACTACCTCTGTGATATGCCGTAATTGGCTGTCGGGCGCTTTGGGACCGTTAATCTATCCGTGTGGCTGGGAAGTTGGATTGTCCGTGATGAGTAAATGAATGTTGCTTGCCGAGCCATTCCGCAGATCGTCGCTACCAGTAACGACTTTGTTCGTGGGGATCCTCTTCACATACCTCGCGGGAAGGGGTGAGTCGCGCCCACTGCATGGGATAGGCGTTGTCATTGCAGCTGGCGATTCTTCAACTCCTCGCTTAGGCGGAACCATTTATCAATCACGGATCCACAGCGTCAATGATATTTGGCTCAATGTCACGAACTTCGGCTTAATGGGCTCGGGGAGAGTCGTGGGCGACTACGGTGTGCCGAAACCCACGGAGGACATGGACCGCCTGGGAATCACCTGGCTACCATCGTTCGAGTTTCCTCCACGTACTCAGAATGACTACCTGTACGACGCCGGGATTCAGGTTGGAAGCGTCGATCGGCAGGATACGGTTGTTTGTGCGGCAAGCCTTGGTGATTTAGCGGCTGGGTTTGAATTCGCTTCATCTGCCTCAATTACCCGGAGATCCTCGACATCTGGGTCGCTTGGGTACGACAAATCGGCTCGCGCAGATGAAGAATTCTACTCGACATACGCCGACACCTTTTCGTGGTCACGCTCCGGGTCTCCTCCTGACCCGGAGACACAAAAAGTGAATCGTCCCATCGGTATGGAGATCCATCAGACCAGCTATGCCTGGTCGAGCTCGTACGCGAAGCGCTTCATCCTTGTCGACTATTGGATCAAGAACACCTCAGGCAGGGCAATTGAAGATCCTTGCATAGGATTGGAAACATTTCCGGCCGTCTCGAATGATCTGATCAGGCCAGGGTCGATTGGGCAGACCATTGTTGGTCTGCTCCGAACGGTGCCCGGAACGGTTCCGGGAACTGTCGAGACCCTAAACGTCGCGTGGGCAGCGGACAACGACGGGGATCCCACGCGGCACTCCGAGTTCACATACCAGTGCCCCACAGGAGCACTTGGTGTGCGCGTGTTGCGCGCACCACCCGGTGGGTTTAGCTTCAATTGGTGGATCCCGACTGAGACCGGCTCGTGGGGCCCGAAACCACTGGGCGCTCTCTCGGCTGCGGGACCCTTCGGCGATCTGACCCGCTACCGGTTAATGACAAATGAGGAAATTGACTACGACCAGGTGTACTCGGCCGTTGACTATACATCGACCGGATGGAGTCCGCCGCCGAAACCCGAGTTGGCTAAGAGCATCGCAGGCGGAGCAGCTCCACTTTTCATGCTGTCGTATAAACTCACCTTTGCGGTCCCCGCAGGCGACTCCATTCCGTTCACTATCGCTCTGGTCGCGGGAGCCGGTTTCCACACCGATCCGCAGAACTATGCGGCTCGCTTCAATCCCCTGAATCCGAAGTCGTATCTGGATCACCTGGACTTCTCGGATCTGATCAAGAATTCCCGCTGGGCCGACTGGGTCTTCGACAGTCCTGGCGTTGACACCGATCATGACGGTTACCGAGGTCGGGCGTATCTGGTCAATTGCAGCGCGATCGATACTGTCGCGTATGACACTGTCGTCACCGACACACCGCCGGAAACCGTGTTCGTGCCGATCACGACCAGTCACGGATGCGATTCGATTTTCTGGAAGGGCGACGGTGTGCCCGATTTCGACGGTCCCCAGCCGCCCACACCGCCACAGTTCACGCTAACCAGCCAGCCTGGACGCGTGATTCTCCGCTGGGACGGGCCAGTCACTGAGCTGGAGAAAGATCCGATCACCGGGAAACGCGACTTTGAGGGGTATCGGGTGTACGCCGGCCGCGCCGCGGCCGAGGATCAACTCTCGATGATCGCCAGTTGGGACAAGGAGGATTTCAAACGGCTGGCCTACGACGCGTTGAACAAGGAGTGGACGCAAGTGTCCGACCCGTTGAGTATCGACCGCTGGCGTATTGTCTTGGCAAACCCGCGTTTCGACCCCCGTGATTATTCCGTCCCTTCATTCGATAGAGCCTATCAGGACACAGTTGTCGACACGTCGCGAAATGTGGAGGGAAAAGTAATCAGTATCAGCCGGCACGAGCGGTTCTCATACTGGACCCCTGAGGCCTTCAATCGCTCCAACACTTACTGGGAAACGGACCATCGGGAAACCAATCTGATTCAACAAGTTGGGACCACAGACACGATGATCGACGGCGACCGCCTGACTTATGGATCGTATGAGATCACCATCGAAAATCTCGTACCGTCGGTGCCTCTATACTTCGCTGTTTCAACGTTCGATTTTGGCGATTTCAACAAGAACCTCGGACCCTTGGAATCGTCCCCGGCCAACAACTTCAAGTACGGCCAGCCGATCTACTCCGCGGATGTCGTGAAAGATTCCGGGATCAAGGTGGCGGTGTATCCCAATCCATACAGGATTGCCTACAACGATGCGTTTGGCCATCGGACGAACTACTTCGCAGAGGGGTACGAGGGGTACGGTCACCCCGTGATGACGGAGTACGACATGCGGATTCACTTCATCAACCTTCCCGACACCGCGACGATTCGAATCTACTCGCTGGCGGGGGACCTCATTCGTGAGATCCATCATCCCGACCGTTTCCTGACCACGTATTCGTCGGAAGTAGGCTGGGATTTGATCAGCCGCAATGCCCAGCCGGTCGTCTCAGGTATCTACATTTACCGGGTGGATTCACGCCTGGGATCTCAAGTTGGGAAGATTGTCATCATTAAGTAGTTGTTACCCATCTCAAAGCACGTCTGAGGCGATGACACGGTACACTGGCGCGCATCTCAGGCAATCGGGCCGTAGGGTCACCAAATCCAAGACTTTCAGACGCGAATTCACGGAACTTCACCGGCACCTGCGGTGATATCGTGCCCCAGGATAGGCGACCCAGACGACAGGGATCACTGCTGGGATGCGCCCGTTGATGCGCTAACTGCCGCCGTGTGCGCGACATGCGGGCAACAAAAAACGCCCCAGCGGGGCGTAGCTATCTGCAATCTGGCTCGTGCATTTTCCGGGGAGCTATTTTAGAGCGGGCCGAGTGAAACGGTCTACGAACTCGTAAGTCGTTGGGGCACAACCTGGCTCTACATTAAGGAGACACCACTCGTTCTCCAAAGGCTACAGTCAGCCGGTTAGAAGACAGTTGCTACGAACTCGCCCGACGAGCAGCGCTCTCCATCCGCGGCGGTTCCCAATCCACGTGGCTGATCCAGGGTCTCAGAAGCTCCCGGAATTCCACCGACTACCTCCAAAGCTCAGATATTTCGGGAAACGAGGGGCTGGGATCTTATAAGCAAAGCCCGTGGCGTTGGTTCAATCGCCACGGGCTTTGCTGCCTAACCAATCTTGAATTAGTGTAGTGAAATGCACGGATCAACCGGATCCGGACCGCCGGCGAATGCCATATCAATCAGATAGATTATGTCGAAGATGTCAGTGACACCATCGCCGTTCAGGTCTCCTCTCGTGGTGGGGCAGGCGGGATCCTGCGGATCCAGTGCACCGCTGAATGCGATGTCGATAAGGCCGATTACGTCGAACACATCGATTACGCCATCCGGGACGATATCCCCCTGATGCGGGCAGTAGCATCGGCACTTGCCAATGTTCTGAGCATCATAGATGGCCTTGATCTCAGCAGGTGTGAGAGCCCGGCGGAACATCTCTACCTCATCGATACCCCCGAGGAAGTAGGAACCCGGGCTGAACGAAACGGCTCCAACTCGGAAGGGCGAGGAATTATCGCACGAACCCATCCACCCTGAGACTCCCATCGGTACCCCAATCGGGTCGCCATCCAAGTAGAAACGGCCCTCCACATTACGGTCCACGGTGACAGCCACGTGATGCCAACCCGTGACGGGCACGGTTTCTGAAGTCGAGGTCATCCAATTATTGTATGGGCCCACGCCCAGTTGGAAGCCAAGCCGGCCGTTGTACAGGAAGAATTCGTATCCGAAGAATCCTCCCACGTTGGAGCGCTTGTCAGCGATGACGCGGACTTGATTGTCGTCAGCGCCACGGGTCACCCAGGCATCGATCGTGAAATCCCCGGCGCCGGGATTGATTCCCGGATAGGAGGCCACGTCCACGTAACTGCTGACGCCATCAAACCGGAGAGCGCCGTTGACCTCTCCCGGCGTGCCCACTAGTGACCCCTGTTGAATGCCATCGACCGCCGCGGCGAGATTCTTGGATGGACCGGTTGTCTCCTCGTCAAAGGTGAGCCACAGTTCCAGGTCCTTCGGCACGGGAAGGCAGGGACAGTCCTTACCATCGCCGAGGTAAATTCCCCATGCCCGGGCGCAATTCGCCGGGGAGCGAATATAATTACCGGTACTGGTCATGCAGCATCCGCGTGTCGTGTCCGTGCAGCACGGGACCGGGATCGGATAACGCGGAAAACAACTCAGGCCCGATTGCATATAACAATAGAACAACATGAGGTCGTCGTAATCGATGTACCCGTCTGCGTTCAGATCGCCCTCCCAGAGTGGAATTGGGGGCGGTCCGGTAAAGGAGACAAAACGAATGAGAGCCGTGAAATCGGCGATCGTTAGCGGAATCCCATCATTGTTGATGTCGCCCAAAGAAACGTGCGTGGTGGCCGCAAGCTTGATGGCGGGGACGAGAAGAAATTCGCTCTGCCTGAATGTGAAGACATGCGATCCGAACTGGTCCACTGTGTTGCGAGTCTCCGATGTTGGGTGTTTCGGGACGATCTCGTAGGCCACGTAATGGGTAACAGTATCGGTCTGGGGTTCACTAAACTTCTGTGCCGGTGTCAGAAAATAGGTTGGTTTAAGCGTGTCCACCAATTCAGGGAGCGTAGCGAATTGGTCCTGGAGCTCCACGCGTCTGTTGAGCGTCGGGGGACGGCGAATCCTATAGGCTTTGTAGTGGTCCAAATCGTGAACCGGACCGTGTGGGAGTTTCTGGTTGGGAACCAGTAGATACTTTACGGAGTCGATGCAAACAGAAGTGGATTCGAACTGATCCCTGAACGTCACGTAGAGTAGTGTATCTCTGCCGCGCGCCCTGTACCAGGTCAGATGATCGGTCGTGTCAGAGGTGATGTTGAAGGTGTCCTTTCTCGCCGGATTCGACATGAAGTCTATGGAATCCAGATCGAGGACATCCGTCATGAATTGGTCCCGCACCGCGACTTGATGAGTGTCAACCCAGGACGGTTCATCCATTCTCCAGGTCAGGTAGTGATTCTTCGGATAGGCCCGCCCTATTGTGAAACTGATCCCGTCATACCCGATATGGGTTACGTTGAGAGTTAGGGTCCAGAATGCCCCAGTCCCAGGAAAACGAACGACAGCGAGATCGCTGTTAAACGATGGATCACCCGGCACTCCGTTGCCGGGCAGCAGATTGCGGAGCACGAACGAATTAGCGCCCGGCAAAAACTCCGTGGGCCCGAAGTTCGGTCCCAAGTCCCATTCGCCGAGAAACGCCCCGTTTTCGCCAACTGTGACCGTCGTAATGTATAGCGGACTCTTGAGCGTGTCATCGAGGCGGCCCAGACCGTATACCCCCAGGACCAACTCGCCTGCAGGCATAGGGCCACTCCCTTGAAACGTGTAAGTAATCGTATACGACAAAGGGGTCGAGCTCGGGCCATTGGGATTCGTTTGCGATAGCGCATCGAACGTAGTCCACGAGTAGGTGTCAGTCGTACCAATCGATCCATCCTGTGCCGCCGGGAATTGACCGCGCAATCGGGTCATGACGCTTGGGGCATAGGTGATCATCACGGGGCCGTACCCTGGAAGGTTGAATACTTGTAAGCTCGGAACCGTATTGTTCACGGGTACCGTGTTCATATCCAGCCAGTCGATGTGATAAGGTGCGGCAACCGCTTGGGGGTGCCAGAACGCGAGAGACGTAACAACCACCGTAACGCACAACAATGAAAATCTGGCAGTGCGGCGGGGCGGAACAACTTGAACGCTGTGCATAATTGGATCCTCCCTCAACGTTGGTATGGCTTGCAGTGCGCTTCCTGACGCGTGACGGCATGGCTGACCCGGTCCGTCGGCCTGGGAATCCGCTTCGTCCGCCCGGACCACGCTTGCATGCCCTGCCCACAAGGGGCTTGAGTTTTGTTGCCGTGCCGTCAAAATCTGCGGCGCAACGCAGGTGAGACGCGCGGTGATCGCGCCGTAGGACTCCAGATTTCGACCAGCGCTCGATACGAGAGTGAATTCGCGATGTCAAGCGGAAAATGACCAAGTGATTACGCCTATGAACCGTCCTGGAATTCATCTCATGTGACCTCTGGGAGGGGCGATCTGCCGTCAACTCAGTTCTACGCCCGCGGCAAGACGATTTGCGCGCCCTGGTTTACCAAGCGAAGCAACGGCTGACTGGCGGCAACTATCTCCCCGCCCCCGTCGCTCCTTGGACACAGGGGGCGGGAGAGCCGTTTTTTACAGAGAGTTTCTGTGGCCGATGTAGGCTGAGCCACTACTGTGCTGGATTTTGCGCCGTGCCCATGCAAGAATGTGCGCTCTCCGCCAGTGAACTCAAACTCTACGGACTTGCTATGCGTGAGCAACTTGCCACGATGCCTTCAACTGGGCGTAGGTCTTCGCGCTGCTGGCACCATGCGAGGGATGACGTGGATAGAAGAACAACTTCTCCTTTTCATTCACTTTGCCACGCGAGTAGTTGAGAGAATCGTCCTTCATCACGTCATCTAGATCGAAGAGCCGTGCAACGTCTCGACGGTTCCCACAAGAAACGATCACCTGGGGATCGATGATGTCGACCTCACGACGGATTAAGTCGACATCCT
>JACRMA010000002.1:50360-110883 GCA_016235085.1 Candidatus Zixiibacteriota bacterium | reverse complement strand
GATTCGCGCTACGAAAAAGCACGTGAAGCCACCCGCTCCGAAATGGTCGTGCCCATTTTTGCCGGCGAACTGCTCGTCGGTATTTTCAACGTCGAACGCGACGTGCTGGCCGGATTCTTCGAGGCCGAGTTGGATCTGGTTCATGCCTTTGCCCAGCACGCCGGTGTCGCGATCGAGCGCGCCCGCATGCATGCGGCGTCGATGGAACAGCGCCGGATCATGGCGGAGCTCCAGACGGCGCGCAGCATCCAAAAGACCTTCCAGCCTGAGAAGGCGCCGATGATCGAGGGATTCGATGTCGCCGGTGTCAATATCCCCTCCGAGGAAGTGGGTGGCGATTACTACGACTTCATCAATATTGTCGATGGCCAGCTCGGTATTGCTATAGCCGACGTGGCCGGAAAAGGAATTCCGGCGGCGTTGATCATGGCGTCGTTCCGGGCGTCCTTGATTGCAGAGATTCGCAATAACTACGCCCTGCGGGTCATCATGAAGAAGGTGAACCGCCTGCTGTGTGAACGGAACGATTCGGCGCGGTTCGTGACGGCGATCTATGGTGTCCTCGATACCCGGAACCGGGTGCTCACTTTCAGCAATGCCGGGCACAACCCCGGTGTTCTGCGCCGTGCCGATGGGACCGTCATTCTGTTGAAGGAAGGTGGCACCGCGCTGGGGATTTTCAAGGATTCCAAGTATGAAGAGCGGGCCATCAGTTTGGCATCCGGGGATCTGGTGGTATTTTACACGGACGGTGTGACGGAAGCGACGGGCATGGACGGCAGCATGTATGAGCTCGAGCGGCTGATCGACGTCCTGCACGCTTCCGTGGGCAAACCCGCTCAAGAGATCGTCACTGCGGTTCAGGAGTCGATCAATGCATTTGCCGACCCCGAGGGCGCATGGGACGACATTACGATGGTGGTGATTCGAATTCTATGAGCACAAAAGCCGCCCAGCGGACTCCGATCCTGTCCGATCCGCCGGTGTCACCGGAGATCATGACCAAAGCCCGGGGATACTTCGATCGGTACGGGTGGCCGAAACGTGGTTCCGCCATTCTGGTAGCGCTGTCGGGTGGCCCTGATTCGGTTTGCGTTTTGCACGTATTGCTTGCCCTGGCGAAGGAACGGAAATGGCGAATCGCCGCTGGGCACGTCAATTATCGATTGCGGGGCGAGGAATCCGACTCGGATGAGGACTTCTGCCGTGCCTTGTGCCGTGAGCGCGGGATTGAATTCTTCCGGTTGCGTCCATCTCATGCCCAGAAGGGCGGAGGCTTCAATCTTCAGTCGTGGGCTCGCCAGATTCGTTACGACTTTCTGGAGAAGATCGCGACCCGTGAGGGGTTCGTTTGGATTGCCGTCGGGCATCATCTGGGTGACCGAGCCGAGACGGTGGCGGCCGCGGTGCTCGATGCGGCGGGGACGTTTGCGCTGAGTGGAATTCCGCCTGTGCGGGGCAGGATCATCCGGCCACTGTTCGATTGTTCTCCGGAGGAAATTCGCGAGTCTCTCAACTCCGGGCGGATTTCATACCGAATGGATCGCTCCAATGTCACGAAGGCCTACCAGCGCAACCGCATTCGTCAGGAGACGATTCCTTCGTGGGCGAAAGGTAATCCATCGATTGTGGGCGGATTGGCGCGTCTGGGTGAGCAGCTCTGGCGGCAGCAGAGCTACATGCAGGCGCAGGTAACGCGAGTCCTGAAACGGGCCGTGATCGCAGAGAACGCGCAGCGGATCACCCTGGACGCCTCCCGAATTGCGCATGCAGACGTCTCACTGGATCCTTTTATGCTAAGAGAACTCGCCGGGCGGTTGGGCCTTTCCATTGCGCCAACTTCTGCGACTGTGGAGCGGTTTTCCCGGCTGCGTGAGACACACGGATCGGATCATGTCGAACAAGGCCGGCTCTCAATCGTTCGTTCGAAAGGCCGAATTGCTGTGAGCGTCCAGAAGCGGGTGCGAAGGGGGATAGACGCGAAGTCCGTGGCCGTACGCGATTCGTTTGCCTCGAAGAGGAAGTGGCAGTTCAAGACGGAGGTTGTCACGGAAGCGTCCCCGGACCAGTTTGATGACCGGCGCCAGGTGTTTTTGGATCTTGATCGTGTTCATTTGCCGGTCCAATTGAGGCCGGTTGCGGCCGGTGACCGGTATCGTCCGCTCGGCCTGGGCGGAACAAAAAAGCTGTTTGATGTGTTGGCAGATCATAACGTTCCGGTGTTCGAGAGGCGTATGGTTCCGGTGCTCACCGACGCGGCTGGAATCCTGTGGCCTGTCGGACAGCCCATTGCAGAGCGTGTCAAGATCACCAAGAAGACCCGTCGCATCCTGCGGGTGGCGGTGCAGAACCTATGACAAACAATGCGCAAGCATCGACCCCCTCCGGGTCCGCAATTCATCCGGCGCCGATGAACGTTCTGATCACGGCCGATCAACTGCAGAAACGCGTGATTGAATTGGCCGCGCAAATCGACGCTGATTTTGCCAATGAAACTCCGGTTCTGATTGGACTCCTGAAGGGCAGTTTCATTTTCTTGGCAGATCTCTGCCGGGCGGTGACGATTCCTCACTTGGTGGATTTTATGGCCATCGCCGCCTACGGGGGAGGAACCTCCCACTCCGGAGGAGTGAGACTATTAAAGGACTTGAGTGTAAACATAACCGGGCGGTCGGCAATTGTAATTGAGGACATCATCGATTCGGGACTGACGATGGCCTATATTCGCCGCCTCCTGCTGGCCCGGCAGCCCAGGCGTCTCGCCATCGCCACGCTTCTTGACAAAAAGAGCCGGCGGGAGACGGATTTGCCGATAGAATACGTGGGGTTTGAGATTGGTGGCGGATTCGTTGTCGGTTACGGATTGGATCTGGCCGAACGCTACCGTCACCTGCCCTATATTGCGGAGCTCGACCTGACCGCCGCAGAGGAGATACCAACCAGTGAGTGATTCCCCCAATAAGCTTCCGGGGCTTCCCCGATCAGGCAAGCGCCCGAGCGAGAGCGATAACAAGCCGCAATTCCCCTGGAAGAAGTCCTCGCGGACCTTGATCTTCTGGCTGGCGCTGATCACGATGTCGGCGCTGTTGATCAACTACTACAATTTCGGCAAGGCGCAGCAAACCGAGGTCACCTACACCGAGTTTATCGAGCAACTCGATGCCGACAACGTGACGTCCATTACCGTTGTGGACCGCAAGGTCGAAGGTGAATTCAAAGTCGAGATTCTCAAGACGGTTGGGCGCAAGAGTGTCAAAGTCCGTGAATTCTGGATGTTGCTCCCGATGACCGATCCCGCACCGTTCGTTGCGCGGGTGGAACTAAAACACGTAAAGATCAACGCTCAGGAAGAAGGCATCAATTGGACCAGCCTGATCCTGGGTTTCGCTCCGTGGATTCTCATTTTGGTCTTCTTCTGGGTGTTCATGTTCCGCCAGATGCAGTCCGGTCCCAAGGGGATCTTCTCTTTTGGGAAGAGCCGCGCCAAGCTGTTGAACGAGGACAAACCCAAGCTGACCTTCAATGATGTCGCCGGCGCCGAAGAGGCCAAAGAGGAGCTGGAGGAGATCATTGAGTTTCTGCGTGATCCCGGACGGTTTCAGAAGCTCGGAGGCAAGATTCCCAAAGGCGTGCTGCTTCTCGGCCCTCCGGGGACCGGCAAGACCCTGTTGGCCCGTGCGGTTGCCGGGGAGGCGGGCGTGCCATTCTTCTCGATGAGCGGATCGGACTTTGTCGAGATGTTTGTCGGTGTCGGCGCCTCCCGTGTGCGCGATCTGTTCGAGCAGGGCAAACGCTCGGCGCCGTGCATCATTTTTATCGATGAAATCGATGCCGTCGGACGGCACCGTGGTGCCGGACTTGGCGGTGGCCACGATGAACGCGAGCAGACGCTGAATCAGTTGTTGGTCGAAATGGACGGGTTCGAATCGAACGAGGGTGTGATCCTGCTGGCTGCCACCAACCGCCCCGATGTGCTGGATCCGGCGCTGCTGCGTCCCGGCCGTTTTGACCGTCAGGTGGTTGTCGATTCGCCCGATGTTCGCGGACGTGAGGGAATCCTGAAAGTCCATACGCGGAAAATTCCGGTGGGCGATGACGTTGATTTGAAAGTGCTGGCCCGTGGGACGCCCGGACTCTCGGGTGCCGACATCGCTAATCTGGTCAATGAAGCGGCACTTTTGGCGGCACGCCGCAATCGCGACAAAGTCATCATGAGTGATTTCGAGGATGCCAAAGACAAAGTCATGATGGGGACTGAGCGCCGTTCGCTGGTCATCACCGAAGAGGAAAAGAAGACGACGGCCTACCACGAAGCGGGCCACGCCTTGGTCGGCAAGATGTCTCCCGGCGCCGATCCGGTGCACAAGGTGACCATTATTCCGCGCGGCATGGCACTTGGCCTGACACACTTCCTGCCGATTGACGAGAAACACACGCACTCGAAGGAGTATCTCGAGGCGCGTCTGATCTACACTATGGGTGGCCGGGTTGCGGAGAAGCTGGTTTTCGACCGTTATACGACCGGGGCCGGAAATGACATCGAGCGGGCGACCGCACTCGCGCGCAAAATGGTGTGCGAATGGGGGATGTCCGAGAAGCTTGGTGCCATGACCTTTGGGAAGAAGCAGGAAGAAATCTTCCTGGGTCGCGAAATCGCGCAGCACCGCGATTACTCGGAGCGCACGGCGCAGATGATTGACGACGATGTGAAACGGATTACCGCCGAAGCCGAGGCCAAAGCGACGGAAGTGCTCTCCAACCATATGGACGACCTGCACGCCATCGCCAAGTCGCTGCTCGAACGCGAAATACTTGATGGCGACGAGATCGACGCGATCCTTCGCGGTGACACCCTGGCCAAGCGTCCACCCAATGACACACCGACGAAGTCGTCGTCGGCTGACGTAAAGCCTCAGCCGGCTCGTGCAACTTAGTCGGCGTTTTGGGAATTGCCCGATGCGGCTTATTCCGAATTCCAGAGGATGTTGGATAATGGGCGTGCTCAACTGCACGCCCGATTCATTTTCGGACGGTGGCCGCTTTATGTCTGTCGAGACCGCTGTGGCTCATGCCCGGCAGATGATAGTGGACGGAGTGGACATCGTGGACATTGGCGGAGAATCCACTCGCCCCGGTTCCCTGCCGGTCGATCCGGCAGAGCAGATACGCCGCACCATTCCCGTAATCGAACGCATCCGATCCTTCTGGGATGGGCCCATATCAATTGACACCACAAAGGCTACGGTTGCCTCTGCCGCGTTGTCGGCTGGGGCGAATTGGATCAATGATATTTCCGCGCTCCGTGACGACGCCGAAATGGCTGACATTGCCGCCAAGTCCGTGAGCATGGTTGTTCTGATGCACATGCAGGGAACGCCGCGGACCATGCAAACGGCGCCCGATTACTCCGACGTGGTGACGGAAGTTCGAGACTTCCTCCAACAGCGGGCGGACTTCGCCCTGCGGTCGGGGGTGAGAGATGATCACATTATTGTCGATCCCGGTATCGGTTTCGGCAAACGGCAGGACGATAATCTGGCTATTCTGGCCAATCTCCCACGATTCGCAGAACTGGGGTATCCGGTGCTGGTGGGGGCGTCAAGGAAGTCATTCATCGGCAAGATCACCGGTGATGACACGCCGGATCGGCTGGAGGGTTCGCTTGCGGCAGCCGTATGGGCGGCTTTGCATGGCGCCAGGATTGTCCGGGTTCATGATGTTGCCGCGACCCGTAAAGCGCTCCTGGTTGCCGAATCGATTGCCAGGGGGCAAGTCGGCCGATTCTCCATACGCTAGCAGTCCGCGTCGGGCACTCCCGGTTCTCGCCAACCCCATGATACGGGCCGGAATCTCTTATCGAAATCGCGCTAGGTGATTGACCTGCCGATCCCGCGCCCCTAAGTTGCGGTTGTCGGTTTGCTGATTCAGCTTGGAGAGAATGGGCCGTGGTACTGTTCCGTTATGGGTTTCTGCGTTTCGGCGTCGTCGACTTGGTCGATGTGTTGCTGGTCGCCTATATTTTCTACCGGTTGCTTTCACTGATGAAAGGGACCCGGTCGGCGCAGATGGCCACCGGGCTGATTCTCCTCGGACTCGTATCGTTTCTCGCCTTCTGGTTCCAGTTGGAAGCTTTGAAATGGCTGTTTATCAATCTGGCGACGGTGGGCTTTATCGTCCTGGTCGTGGTGTTTCAGCCGGAGTTGCGTGGGGCGCTGGCGCAAATTGGGCATTCGCGTATCTTCCGATTCTTCTTCAAACTCGAGGAGCAGGCGGCTGCCGACGA
Source organism: Candidatus Zixiibacteriota bacterium (assembly GCA_016235085.1). Classification (GTDB taxonomy): domain Bacteria; phylum Zixibacteria; class MSB-5A5; order WJJR01; family WJJR01; genus JACRMA01. The sequence continues at coordinate 104,600 of JACRMA010000002.1, read as the reverse complement.
GATTGTGCGTGCCACCGCGCGCTTGTCGGAATTGGGATATGGCGCAATTATTACAATCGAGCGCAACGTTGGTCTCCGCAATATTGCCGAAACCGGCAAGGATTTGAACGCGCGGGTTTCCTCCGAGATTCTGGTCACCTTGTTTACACCGCATACGCCTTTGCACGATGGTGCCGTTCTCGTGCGTGGCGAATTCATCATTGCCGCCGCCTGCACACTGCCGTTGACCACGCGTGAGGAGTTCACGCGTCTGTACGGAATGCGGCACAAGGCCGCGGTCGGTGTCTCCGAGGTCTCGGACGCAATTGTGATTGTCGTCTCCGAGGAGACCCGCGAGATATCCATCGCCTACAAGGGCGAATTGTATCGGAAGATTCAACCGGACCGATTGCGTGAGCACATCAGAGCCCTAATGGGTACTTGAGCGAAGTTCCGATTACGGCTCGAGTCCGCACAACCCGGGTCCATCACACCTCACTGGCAGGAACACGCGTGGAATTCGTCGACGAAGTCACAATCCAAGTTACAGCCGGCCATGGCGGCGGGGGAATTATCAGCTTCCGTCGTGAAAAGTTTGTGCCCAAAGGCGGGCCGGACGGTGGCGATGGTGGGAAGGGCGGCGATGTCATCGCCGAAGTTGATTCGAATCTCGCGACCCTGCTGGATCTGCGGTTCAAAAAGCACATCAAGGCCGAACGCGGCTGGCACGGCTCGGGAGGGGAGAAGACCGGCGCCAGTGGCAAGGACACGATCATGCGGGTCCCGCCCGGGACGCTTATCTTTAATGCCGAAGACAATGAGCTGATGTGCGATCTGATCGAGCCCGGTGCGCGCGCCGTGGTCGCCGCCGGTGGAATCGGGGGCCGTGGCAATGCGCATTTCAAATCCGCGACCCGGCAGTCACCCCAGTACTCGGAACTCGGACAGCCCGGACAGGACCGCCGGATTCGCATCGAATTGCGGCTGATTGCCGATGTCGGGCTGGTTGGGTATCCCAATGCCGGGAAATCCACGTTCCTGCGGGCGATTAGCGCCGCGGAACCGAAGATCGGCGCGTATCCATTCACGACTCTTCAGCCGCAACTCGGTGTCGTCAATCGCCCCAACTATCACGCGTACACCGTTGCCGACCTCCCCGGCATCATCGATGGCGCGAGCGAAGGGCGCGGACTTGGCCTGCGTTTCCTTCGGCATATTCAGCGCACACGAATTCTCCTGTTCCTCGTCGACATGACATCAGACGCGCCGGGGAATGATCTCGCGCATCTCTATGACGAATTGGCGGCATTTGATCCGTTACTCCTCCAGAAGCCGCGGCTGGTCGTTCTCAATAAGGTTGACCTTGTTGAGGGAGAGGGCGGTGAGGACTCTGGGTTCGCAGACTTTGTGATTTCCGCCATGACGGGTCAAGGCGTCAAAGCGGTCTTGGGAGCGATCGACAAGATCCTCGGACCGCCGCAGAGTCATCGCTCCGTGGGCTAATGACAACTCGATCTGAGGCGTGGGCTACAGCAAGCATGGACAGAGCAGGATTGGCGACATCCGGTGACCCGAACCTCGGGGAGTCCGTGTTGGGCGAGAGCCTCAAACGAGTTCCCCCGGATGCGGAGTTGTGGTTGGCCCTGTCGCGTCTGCCGGGCATCGGCAGGCGTTCCTACGTGAAGTTGATCGAAGCCTACGGGACGCCCCGCATAGCTTGGGAGCATTCCGACCGCGACTGGATTGGGGCCGGTCTGGTCCGCTCCGGCGTCGAGACCGGAGTTCACCGTCAGAAGGCACTGGCATGGGGAGAGAAGCAGGTCGAGTTGCTGGCCGCCAGTCCATGGTCCCTGGCCGTGTTCGGGGGACCGGAGTATCCGGCGGCGCTGACCGCCCTGCACACACCACCACCGTATCTGTTCGTCCGGGGCCAGATTCCGGAGCTGCCCAGCATCGCAATTGTCGGCTCCCGGCAGTCAACTGACTACGGTATGAGGACGGCAAAAGACATGGCCAGCAATCTGGCCGCCGCCGGTGTGCTCATCGTTTCCGGATTCGCACGGGGAATCGACACGGCAGCGCACATTGGCGCGCTTGATGCCGGTGGCGCCACGTTGGCCGTCTGGGGATGCGGTCCGGATTTCGTGTATCCCAGCGAGAACAAGCCACTCATACCGAGGGTCATCGAGCGGGGCGGTGTCGTCACCGAATTTCCGTTCGGGACTCCGCCTGAGCCTCAGAATTTCCCGGTGCGCAATCGCCTCATTGCCGGACTCTCGGCAGGCGTTCTGGTCGTGCAGGCCCGCGAGCGATCGGGAGCGCTTCTGACCGCACATCATGCTCTCGAACAGGGGAAGGACGTCTACGCCATTCCCGGGGAAATCGGCCAACCGCACGCGGCCGGCGTCAATGAGCTGATCAAGCAGGGTGCCAAGATGGTCACCTGCGTCGACGACATCCTCTCGGAGTTGGGAATTCGATCCTCGTCGTCGTCGGTCGTGCCCTCCAAAATAGCGCGTCCCCTGCCGGCGATGACGGAAATGGAAGCCCGGGTTTTCGCGGGACTGGGAGGTTCCGCTTGCCACATCGACCGGCTGGCCGTTTCTTTGAACCTGTCGGCTGCCGAGTGTGCCGCCGTGTTGTTGACCTTGGAACTCAAGGGCGTCGTCAGGCAATCGGCGGGTAATATGTTCTCACGAGAAGCTTGAAACGCTCGCAGCCGGCTGGTGGGCCGACCGTTGGGATCGTGAACGAGCGTAAAGTGAAAGTGACCAACCCCCTCGGGGTGCATGCACGTCCTGCCGCGATGCTGGTCCAAACCGCCGCCAAGTTCAAGTCTGAGATTTGGCTGTCTAAAGACGGCAATGAGGTCAACGGCAAGAGCATGCTGGGTGTAATGACCCTCGCCGCCGAAATGGGATCGACTGTCATTATCAAGGCCGATGGTCCGGATGAGGACAAGGCCATCGAAGCGCTGGCGCGCGTCTTCGAAATCCGATTCGGCGAAGCCTGACCGACATGACCGAAGAAACGACCAAAAAGCGTACGGGACGGCGATGGCGGGGCATCCCGGCGGCGCCTGGTATCGCGCTGGGACCGGCGTTCGTTCACAGTGTCCGCCATGAGCAACCCCCGATTCGGCATCTGACTTCACTTGCCGAAGTCGAAGCCGAGTTCGCACGCCTTGCAGAATCCCTCTCGATGGTGCGGGATGATCTTTTGCGCTTGAAGGGCGACTCCGGGGGCACCGTGGGTTCGGCCCTCGGGAAGATCTTTGACGCGCAGGTCATGATCGTCGATGATGCCGCCATCGTAGCACAGGTCAAGGGTTTCATTGAGCGGGAGCAGATCGGGGCCGAGAACGCCTACTCGCGTGTGCTCACTGAGGCGCAGCAATCGATCGCGCGGGCGTCCGATCCGTACTTGCGCGAAATGGTCAATGACATCGAGGCGGTCAAGACACGGGTTGTCAATTGCCTGCTGGGTCTGGGAGCCTCGCTCAGTACACCGCTGTCTGCGCCGGTGATCTTGTTCGCCGACAACATCACTCCGTCGGATATCATCAGTCTTAAACGTGACTGCGTACTCGGGATTGTCACTGAGGGCGGCGGCCAGACGTCACACACGGCCCTGCTGGCCAAGTCGTTGCGCATTCCCGCGGTTGTCGGAGTCGGTCTTGATGTACGGATGGTGCGATCGGGCGGTCTAGTGGCGGTTGACGGATACAATGGCCTCGTTATTCTGGAGCCGGATCCGGCGACGATCGAATTCATCCAGCGGAAGCGCAAACGCACCCTGGCGCCGTGGCCAAAGAAATTCGAGGTGCTTCGTGAGCTGCCGGCCACGACTCCTGACAAGCACCGCGTCCGGTTGATGGCGAATATCGACCTGGGTCGCGAGGCGACATCCGTCGCCGAGGCGGGTGCGGACGGCGTCGGACTCTATCGGACAGAATACCTGTTCCTCGAACACGGCAAGTACCCGTCGGAAAGCGTGCAGCGCGCCACCTATCGCGAGGCGGTCGAGGCACTCGGAGGCCGGCCGCTGGTGGTCAGGACGTTCGATTTGGGCAGCGACAAGGCGATTCCCGGCCGTTCCCCGGAGCCGAATCCCGCTCTTGGGTTACGCGGACTGCGCCTGTCGTTGCGCTATCCCGAGACTTTGCTGGCTCAATTCCGGGCGTTGCTGTCGGTTTCTGCGTTGGGTCCCGTTTGGGTGATGCTGCCGATGGTGATCGACGTGGAGGAGTTTCTAGAGGCGCGGAAGCTCTGGCAAAGTGCGAAATCCGCGTTGAAGAAAAAGGGTGTCAAGTTTGACGCCAGGACCCCGCTGGGGATCATGGTGGAAACCCCATCGTCTGTCTGTATGATCGAGGAATTGGCTGAGGCATCCGATTTCCTTTCGATTGGAAGCAACGATTTGCTGCAGTACACAGTGGTTGCCGATCGCGGCAATCGCGCGGTTACCCACCCCAATGACCGTTGGCACCCCGCGCTGTGGCGGCAAATGGCCGCGGTGATCAAAGCCGGCCACCGGGCCCGCCGGCCGGTTGCGATCTGCGGCGAAATTGCCACCGATCCCCAGGTGGTTCCGATTCTCCTGGGGCTGGGTATCGACTCGCTCTCCTGTCATCCCAATTCCATTCCGAAAATCAAGTCGATCATTCGCAATCTGCGTTACGCCGACGCTCGAAAACTGGTCGAGCGCTTCCTGGAGTCGGCCACACTGGAACAGGGCCGCCAACTGGCGTTGCGCTTTGCCGGACAGCACGGAATCAGAGTATAGGCCGCCGAACCCCTGGCAGGGGCGGAGTAATGTGAACATGTCAGCCTCGAGTTTGGACAATCTCGCTCGCCACCGTGAACTTGATCCGGGCTTGATGCACGACCTGATCGCGGCATTTCCGGTGCATCTCAAAGCCTCGCTCCAGTTACATAGCGGCATTGACTGGTCGGCACAGAAGCCCACCACGCCCCAGGGGGTTTGCATCTGTGGCATGGGCGGCTCGGCCATTGGTGGTGACTTGGCCCGCCTATACTGGGAGCCGCAATCTCCGATGCCAATCATCGTTGTCAGAAACCATTGTCTGCCAACTTTCATCAATGACCATTGGTTTGTGATTGCCTCGAGTTATTCGGGCAACACCGAAGAGGTTCTGGCTGCGGTATCAGAAGCTGCCCAGCGTGGTTGCAGACGTGTGCTGGCACTCGCTTCGGGTGGACGGCTTGGAGCCATGGCCGCAGAAAATCACTGGCCGCTGATCCAGTTGCCCGGGGGCCTGATGCCGCGAGCGGCGCTCGGGTATTCATTTGGCACGGTGATGATGGCGCTGGCCCAATGGGGCATCGCCGGAAACAATCCGGCGATGTTGGTGGCGAATGTGACAAAGGAGTTGAAGGCGGCGGCAGATCTTCTGGCCAGCCGAGTCGCTCTCCTGGATCGTGCCAGTCCAGAGGCAACGAATCCTGCCAAGCAAGCCGCGGTTCGGATCGGCGGACGCATTATCTCGGTTCTCGGGGCGTCCGGGACAACCGACGTCATCGCCGCCCGGATCAAGAGTCAGCTCTGTGAGAACGGCAAGGCGCTGGCGTTTGCCAATTCCTTCCCCGAGGTGACTCACAATGAGATCGTCGGTGTTATGGATCTCGCCAACGCAAGTGACCGGCTTGCGATCATCCTGCTATCCGCCTCGGATGACAATCCCGGCGTCTCGGCGCAACAAGCGGCGTTCAAACGGCTCATTTCCGATCAGGGGATTCCACTCATACACTTGAAGGGCGAAGGGACCACGCGGTTGGAGCGCATCATGTCACTGGTGCAAATGGGCGATTTCATCAGCTACCATCTGGCCATCCTCAATGGCCACGACCCGACGCCAATTTCCGCAATCGATGCGCTGAAGAAAGCGCTGGCCGCGAAAGCCCAATGAATATCATCGCGCACCCGAAGAGCCGCCCCGACGTCGTTCCCGTGAACCCGGGAGTCCGGAGTGTCCGGGGGGCGCTGGATTCCCGCTTTCGCGGGAATGACGACAGGGGCGTGAAGGCGTTTTGGGAATGCGGCGGACTTCTTTCTGTGGCTGAGCAAGCTTTCATCGGACTTATCACTGTCGTTCTCACAATGCATTTGGTTCTTCCATGCATCGCCAGCGGCGACGGCCAGTTCGCGGGCGTCTTTCGCATTGAGCGGATCAACGCCCTCGTGTTATCGGTGGTTTTCGGCGCTGCCGTGCTGTGGTACATCGCGCAGGCCCGCCGCGGTGCAAAAATGTATATCCGGCCGATTCCCGGACTCTCGGCCGTCGATGAAGCTGTTGGCCGTGCTACCGAGATGGGCCGTCCGGTGGTCTTTATCCCCGGAACGGGAGACCTCGACGAGATTCAAACGATCGCCGGGCTTTCGATTCTCGGACGAGTCGCCCGCGTGACCGCACGGTACAACACACCGCTCCGTGTACCGGTGCTGTATCCCCTGCCGATGGCGGCGGCGCAGGAGACTGTGCGCGAGGCGTATCTCGACGAAGGTGTCGAGCATCAGGACCCGGAAACCGTCCAGTATGTCGCCGGCGAATCCTTTTCCTACTCAGCGCGTGTCGGCGGGATCATGATGCGTGAACGGCCCGGGGCGGCGATCTACATGGGACTCTTCACCGCAGAATCCCTGCTGATCGCAGAGGTTGGCCAGTCGACTGGGGCAATTCAGATTGCGGGAACGGCCGCACCCGACCAGCTGCCGTTTTTCATCGCTGCCTGCGACTACGTGTTGATCGGCGAAGAACTTTACGCCGCCAGCGCCTACCTGTCCGGCGACCCGAAGATTCTGGGATCGCTGAAAGGGCAGGATTTGATGAAGATCGTAATTACCGTCATCGTCCTCGCCGGCGTGCTCGCCATTACATTCGGGCAGAACCCGGAATGGCTCACCACAATATTCGAGGCCAAGTGACCGCTCACTTGCGATACATCCAATGAAGTCCCGCCTGCCAGTGCTCGTGGCGTTCATTTCCGGCGCGCTCATGATCCTGGCGTTCTTCGGGAGAGGCACCGTTGTCGATGCCGTTTCCGATCGGGCATTGACCTGGCAGACAATCGTCGGCGGGTTCTCGCTTCTTCTCGGAGCGGTCTCGATCGCGCGTGTTCACTGGAAGAAAGTTGCCACCAAGCATGAGGATCGGCTCTACTCGCTGTGCCTGTTGATTTGCTTCATCGTCATGGGAGGCTCGGGTGTGATCAATGGGATCGGGAGCGGAACGCTCTTCGACACCCTGTTCCAGCGCATCCAGGCGCCGATGATGTCGACGATGTTCTCCGTTCTCGCCTTCTTCATTGCGTCGGCCGCGTACCGCGCCTTCCGGGCACGCTCAGTGTCGTCGGCGATTTTGCTGGTCGCCGCGGTGCTGGTCATGCTGGGCCGGATTCCGATGGGCCAGTACATCTATCACGGCCTGCCGTCATGGGCCGACTGGATCATGACCGTTCCTTCGATGGCGGTTCAGCGAGGCATCTTGATCGGTGCCGCCCTGGGTGCGGCATCCATGTCGTTGCGCATAATCCTTGGCATTGAACGCACCTACCTGGGGCGCGGATGACGATGCACGGGACAGCGGCGATGGATGTATCGGGAAAGTCGTTCTGGGAACGGCTTCAGAGCGTGGACAGGAGAATTCTGTACACGCTGATCTTCGCCTCCGTGATCATCCCCATCCTCTGGCCTCTGCACCTGCCAACGCCGGTCACGCCGGAATCGAGGGCGTTCTTCAATGCGGTCGATTCCCTGCCGTCCGGCTCGGTGGTGCTGTTCCCATTCGACTTCTGGCCGTCGACACTCCCGGAGACCGAGCCGATGGCGGTGGCGGGACTGCGTCACTGCTTCCGGAAGAATCTGCGGGTTGTCGGCCTTTCTAATGTAGGAATGGGTGGCCCGTCGATTGCGGACCGGCTTCTGGACTCGATCGGGTCTGAATTCCACAAGACCTACGGTGTGGACTATGTCAATCTTGGCTACAAGGCGAACTACTCGGCGGTGTTGCTGGGGATGGGCTCCAAGATCGCTGACATTTACCCGGCCGACCATCGCGGCACCCGTCTCGACTCGATTCCGCTCATGCGCCAGGTGCCCAACTACGATTCCGTAAAGTTTGTACTGATCGTGTCGGACAACGCCATGACCGACTATTGGGTGGCATTGGTAAATGCCCGGTACGGGTTGCCGATGGTGGCCGGTGTGACGGCCATCATGGCTCCGAAGATGCTCTCCTATATCCAGTCGCACCAATTGCTGGGGCTGTTGGGCGGAATGAAGGGCGCCGCGGAGTACGAGCAATTGATTGACCACTCCGACAAAGCCAGCCGGGGGATGGACGCGCAGTCACTGATCCATTTCCTAATCATCGCATTCATCATCCTGGGGAATTTCGGGTTCTTTATGCTGCGCCGTGAGCAGTCCCAGAAAGGTCAGAATTGACCGGCCATGCCTGAGTGGTACTCCCATCCATTCTTCCTGCTGCTGCCGACGGCGTTTTTCACGCTGGCGATCTTCTCATTCCTTTACAAAGACAACCCGATGTTCAAGCTCGCGGAGCATGTCTTCGCCGGGCTGTCCGCTGGGTATTACTTCGGTCTGATTTGGCAGTCGGTCATCAGGCAGCAAGTCTGGATGCCGCTGACCCAGGATGGCCAATGGAGCGTCCTGATTCCCGGTGTTCTGGGGTTGCTGATGTTCGCGCGATTTTTCCCCAGAATCGGCTGGACCACACGGCTGCCGCTCGCATTTGTGATTGGGAGTACGGCCGGGATCATGTTCATACAGCAACTTCATGGTATGGTGCTTCCCCAGGTTGGCCGGACGCTGCTGCCGCTCGACTCTCTGCGGAATATCCTGATCATCGTCGGAGTCCTGACGACGCTGATCTATTTTTACTTTTCCAAACCGCACACTGGGACACTCGGTTGGATCGCGTCTGTGGGTATCGGGTTTATCATGGTGGCCTTCGGCGCCCACTTCGGCTATACCGTCATGGCGCGTGTGTCATTATTGATCGGGCGGGTACAGTTCCTGTTGGTCGATTGGCTGGGAGTAGCCCGCTGAGGATTGTCGGGCGTCTCCGATCCTCTCCAGAAAGCGTTGGCTCCGTGCGCGGCCGGATTGTATAATCGCCTCAGACGAGGAGAACGTGTTCATGTCCAGACAGCACATTATCCAGCGCTATTGGCGCTATCTTGCAGTCGCAATTGCAATTCCCGCGTTGATCTCCTGTGGCAAACGGCCAAAGACGATCGATCCCGCCACGTTCGCGGTGGGGTGGGTGTCCGATTCGACGACTCACTTCCGCCTCTTCGATCCACCGCAATCACCACGAGCGGCGCAGTTGCGAGTTCTGGCCCAAGCGTGTGAAGAAGCTTACGCGAATTTGTCGAAGCTGCTCAACCTGGATGTGAAGGAGAAGATTTCAATCTACCGTTTTATCACCAATCAGGATTGTGAAGCGGCAACCGGCCATCCCGCCGTCTATGTGGAGGGTTACCGAATCTACACGCGTATCGGGTCGCCCGTCGGTGGCGCCATCGCGGTTGCGGCATTCACGTCGATTGATCCCGAGGCGCCATCGTTTGACATGATTCGGGATGGACTGCGGGAGGCGTTCGACGGCGAGAGTGATAATGTCCACGGCGACGCCGCCAGCCTGAAGAGTGGTGGCCGATGGATCCCGCTGGCTACGCTGGTGAATCCCTCATCGGTAACAGATCGCGATGCCTATCGCCTCGAGAGCGCTTCGTTTGTCGCGTATTTGATCCAGACACAGGGTGTCGATCGGTTCAAGATGCTCTGGAAGAGCGTTCTGGATCTGCCGTCTTCTCTCGAGAAGATTTACGGTGGCACGTTGAAGGAAATCGAGGATGATTGGACGGCCCATCTTCAGCGCGAAGCGAAACGCACTTAGTGGACCCAATCTGCAGAGGGTATCGCTCGCATTCCCGGAATCCGAACCGATGATCCTGCGGGAATCAATATCCAATAGCCGAGATTGCTCTGTCGTCAAACCTTGGGGTTCGCGTTAAGAACGGTGCTTCAAGGCGTGTGATGATTGATCTTCGCAGAACAATTGTCAAGCGTTGCGTGGCGATCTGCGCGGCGTTTTTGGCTTTCGCAGCGTTCTCCTGCACGATGGCGCCACCACCGTCGCCCGCCCCACCGCCACCATCCATGCCTATCGGTGGCGCGGCGCGGATCCTGCCTGCGCCCGTGATCACCCGCGCGGAGGGATTCGGCGATCGCCTGGAACTGACCTGGCTGACCCATCGTACGCCTCGTGACGTGGTTGCCGGGTACAATGTGTACATTTCGAGCACTCCCGGTGCCGACCGGTTGGCGGGTAACGATTCCCAGCTCCTCGATTGCCTGCTTGGCGGGACGGCGTACCCGGGAGACACTGATGGTATCATTGACAGCGAATCCGTCATCATCGCACCGGTCACGCGTGGCGCGCGGTACTACTTGCATGTTCGTACCGCCTTCCCCGGTGGCACACAAGGTCCACCGTCGGCGGAGCGCGAGGTCATCGCCAGACCACGGGGTGTGCTCACGTTGCGGCCACGGTTTGCAGGGGCCGGCGACGGGTTTTCGTTTTCGGAAGATCGAAACGTTTCCAGTCTCTCCGATTCAAACGATGTCTACTTATTTGCGATGAAGGATGGCCTGTTCCTTGGCAGTCCCGCCAGATTGAATCCATTGTTGCGGAGCACACGACTTTCGGATCTGGGGCCGTCGGATTCCATAGATGACTTCCCCGATTGCCCACGCCAGGGATTTGGCGACGAGAAAGTGGCAGTGATCCCGGGGCACACGATTTTGGTTGTCACTGAAGATGGCCGAATGGCCAAGTTGCGCCCGCAAGATCCCGTGGTCGGCAGCGACACATCATCAGTGGCATTCGACTACCTTTTTCAGCCCATCGCCGGTGAGGCACGCTTCTAACCGCCGGGATGTCTGAGCCTTGCCTCGAACTCGGAAGTCTTTGGATGGTAGCCCGTTGTAGCGGGCGTAGCGCGGCCGGGCGCGGGCTGTGTTTCCAATGCCCCGGTGGATCTCAAGTGTGTAAAGTGTAGTTCAGAGGGGCGTTCAGGTTGTATATTACATGAGGGCCCCCGTGGGTGGGGTGGATATCCGTCAATGACTTGAGAGCGATTCAAAGGTGGGTGCCGTGATGAAGAAGTCCCTCGCACGTGTGGCGATTTTCGTGGTCATCGGTGGATTAATCTGGACGGGCTGCAGCAAGAAGGGGAGCGAGCCGGAGCCACCCAAGCCCTTCAACCAGGTGGTCGTCAATATCTACCAGTCCCATCCTCTGCCTTCGGGATTCGCGCTCAAACTCTGGGCGAAAGTCGCGGATACCGGATTGGCGGCGGTCGAGCAGCCATGGGTGCCTCTGACCCGTTTTAATATCAACGCCACCGGGAATCTGCTCGATTCGAATGGGGTGGCCATCACGGACAATGCCATCAAGAACCTTCCGGTGAATCTCGATGATTACGATTCACTGGAGATCACGATTGAGCGTCTTAGCAGCATGGTGTCGGTGCCTTCCGCCGTGGTTCTCCTTCATGGGAAGATTCCGGCCGATCTAACGAATCTGCATCTGCCCAAGCTCGAATTCCCGCATACGTTCGGCGAGGGGCAGAGCGCCTTCATGATTCTATCGCCGACGGACACGGATACCTCGGATGAACTTTCGGGTGTGTGGTTTGTCTCGAGGGATCCAGCGCAGGCTGACGATTCCGGCCTGACGCTTCCGCCCGCACCGACCGGATGGATTTATGAAGGGTGGGTTCGCCATTTGGGATCCAACCTGTCAACGGGACGATTTCAGGACCCCATCGGGACCGATCTGGACAATCCATATTGTGGTCCCGGCGCCAAACCGCCATTCCCCGGCGAGGATTTTCTCCAAAACGCGCCTTCGGGCCTGGGATTCACTTTCCCGCTGACCCTCGCTCGCGGTGACATAATTTCCGTTGCACTCGAGCCCGATTATTCACCCGGTCTGGGCGGCTACGGCGTCACGGTGCTCTCGACGACTTTATCCGGAACGATCATGCCTTCTACTCTGACACTGTTGGATTGGACAACCGCGGACTCGTATCCGTCGGCAATCCTGGATATCAAGCGCTCCGACGCTCCTTAAAGGTCGCTGGCGATTGTCTCAGAGAACCGGCGGGATCGCGTGGTCAGACCTTCAGGAGATCGCGAGGGCCAGCCGGCTTCACCGTTGCTTGAGCCAGTCACCGTTTGAGCGTGGCGTTGAAGCAGTTGTGGCGTATTCTCCATTTCGGATGCTCTTGGGGGCGGCTTGGGGTGTCCAAAACCGCGATTTGTTCGCTTGGACTTGAAATAAAACCGTGCTTCAGTGGTAAGACATTTGGATGGGGGTCTTGGAGTTGGTGTTCGGTTGAGCGAGAGCAGCGGTTTCTGGGGTAGAACAATAGCAGTACTGAGCCTCTGGCAGTGGGGATTCTCGATCTTGCTTTTTGGATTGGGGCTCTGGTTGGTTTTGTCGGGAGTGGTGGTGGCTGGGGGCAACGGGCGTCTTCTGGGCTGGATGCTCATTGTGTACGCGTTGGTACGCTTGGTGTTGTATCGACTGTCGCAATCAGGGAAGGCAAGGTCATGAGACACCTCCGACACCAAAATCCGCTTGACTGCGCGGCTCATGTAGCGAATCATTGCAAATCTATGTGGCGCAGCGCGACCAGAGTGTATCCGTATCGGCTCTGGATCGGATGGGCATCCGTGTCTGTCCTGCTGTTGGTGACTCTCCTGGCGAATCCTGGCGTTTCTTCGGTGAAGCCGGATCTATCGGGGGTTCAAGCGGCACTGACTGCCCACAACTACCAAGGCGCATTGGACCTGCTCTCGCCCATTCTGGGTGCAGATGACAAGAATGGCGAGGCGCTCAGCCTTCAGGGCGAAGCGCTGATCGGGCTGGGCAAGGCGGCAGAGGCCGAACAGGCCTTCGCGAAGGCGATTGACAACAAATTCCGTGAGCCGGAAGCCTACGTTGGCCGTGCCAATGCGCTGATTTCGCTGGGACGAGCGGTTGAAGTTGGCCCGCTCCTTGCCAAGCCGTTGGAGAAACCCAAGACGCCGAAGATCGGCGCGATGCTCAAGAATGCCTGGGGGCGGGCGCAATTCGCTTTGGGCGACTATTCGAAGGCGCAGGAATTGCTCTTGGGCGCGCGCTACGACGACGAGCAAAATCTTCAATACCGCATTGATCTTGGTGACGCCTACTACAAAGGCCAGGTTTATCCGTTGGCCGCCAGCGAATATGAAGCGGTTCTGGCCGGCGATTCGACACGGCTCGACATCATGTACAAGCTGGCCGACGCGTTTTACCAGCAGCGCCGCTTGAATGAGGCGCGGCCGCTTCTCGTTGAGTTGCTGAAGAAGGATTCGACGTATCACGAGGCCTATCTTCGCCTTGCCAATATCTACATGCTGGCCGCCAAGAGCCGCCCGATGAGCGAGGCGACCGAGTACTACAAGGCCGCGTTGTCGCTCTACCGGAAAGTTCGCGTCGTCGATCCGAAGGCGGATCCGATCCTCGTCGTCAAGAACATCGCCACAGTTTACTACCTTTTGAACGCTCACGATTCCGCGATTGTCGAGTTGCAAAACGCGATTTCGGCCGGGGCGTCCGATCCGGAATTGGCTTTCTATCTCGGCCGATCCAATATGTTGCTGGGGCAGTACGACAAAGCGATCGAAGCGTTTACCGGCTACCGCCGCACGCTCGACAGTACACAGCCGCCGCATGTTTATGTCGCGGGCGACGCCGAGCTGTTCTGGCGGACGGCGATGTGCATGGAGGCACTCAAAGACAGCTCCTACGAACAGCAGATCGCCGACAACTACCGCCGGGCCGTTGAACTGGATCCGAATGACGAACGTTCGATTGGCGGGCTGGCCCTGGCCTACCACAAGCTTGGGCGTTATGCCGAAGCCGCGGTTGAGTACGAGAAGTTGATTGTCAAGCATCCCACTGATTCCCGGAATCTCTTTAATGCCTCGTTGCCGTACATGCAGCTCAATAACAACGAGAAAGCCGTCGAGTACCTGCTCCGGGCGGCCGAGAATGACACGACGGCCGGCAAGGTTTACGAGGAGAGGGGCTACAAGCTGGCGGCGCCGCGTTTGATCAAGATGCAACGGACAGCGGATGCCCAGAAATGCTACCGCTGGCTGATGGATCGTGAGCCCGAGGTTTGTGATCACCGCCAGTGGTATGGATTCACGCTGTTTGCCGCGAAGGATTACGCCGGTGCGGTGCCAGTGTTGCAGCGCGCCTACAAATGCTTCGAGGCAACGAGGGAGCCGGCCTGCAAGTTCAACGAGCTGCGCTGGTGGCTGGCCTTTGCGTTGTATGAATCCGGTGACAAGGATGCGTCCTACAAGCTTTGCGAGAAGGTTGTCGGATGCGACCCGGGGAACAAGGACGCCAAGGATCTCATGCGGTTGATCGACGAACAGATTATCGAGAAGAATTGAGCCTTTTGCGGATTGATGGACACAGTTTAGCCAACGGATGACAATGACTGCCACACGACCCAATTCGGCCCCGCCGCAGACGCCTGCGGATCAAGACATCAGCGAAGAAATGCGGTTTCGGTTCATCGGCTTCGAAGTCTATTCGAAGCAGATTCCTCGGTTCTGGAAATCCGATGCCGAGGCCGCCGAGTATTCGAAGCAGGTTCAGCTCGGTGTGGGTGTTTCGTCTCTCGATCGCGACTTTTCGCTTTTGCATGACGTTGCACTGTCCAAGGTCGACAAGCTGGTGATGACGGCGGTGGGGGCGGTCATGCTCCTGACCGCAGTCCTGCCCTGGGTGCAGTTCCGCACCGTAACCGGCAGCGACTTCTCGCTCTCGTGGATGGGCGTAATTGGGACGTTGTTTGGCGGTATCGGGACAGCGTTTTCCGGCGGGTTGACGGTCGGACTGTCGGCCATACTGGCGTTGCTTTCCGCCATTGTCACTCCGCTACTCGGCATCTGGATTCTGGCACTACTTTGGACGAAGGCGCCATCCGAGGATGCATTTCAGGAGAGGCTGCGCAAGCCATTGCAGCTCGGTTACGGAGTCTTTTTTGCCGGGGTCGCCATTTTCGTATTGTCACTCGCCGGCGGTCAGATCCCGGGTTACGCGTCCTGGGGAATGATCGATCCCGGCGAATCGTACGGGTTGGGCGACCTGTTGATGTTGCTTTCGTATGGCGCGTATTCGGCGCTGGGAGCCGGGTTCGTCGCCGGCGTCAAATCCGGGGATTTGTAGTCGCTGCCGGAGACGGCTCCGGCCGGCCCGGTCGCATGTTGCATCATAACTGGTCGTAATCGGAGAAACACTCAAGTGGGAAAACGTACAATGACGGCGCTTCGCGGGGATGACCATCGAGGCGAAGTCAGTCGGGTCAAAGGAGGCGGTCGGTGAAACAGAGTTTGTTCGTCGTGGTCGTGATGGTGGTCTCGCTGGCTACCGGCTTCATCATCTGGACGCAGCTGCCGGACTATCTTCAAAAGGGCGGGTACCTGGTTGCCCTCCTGATTGCGTTGTCGGTGATGCTGGTGGCCTTCATTCTCGAGCGGTTGTTTACGCTCCGGAAGGCGCGTGGCGCCAGTTCGGTGCAGGCGTTCTTCAAGCATGTCGTCGATGCCCTCCACAAAGGTGACTACAAGGGCGCCGTGGCCGCTTGCGACAAGCAGCGCGGTTCCTGCGCCAACGTCTTGCGCGCCGGTATCGAACGGTATTCGCAGGTGAAAGACGACCACTCGCTTAATACAGACAAGCGTGTCGAAGAGACACAGCGGGCGATTGAAGAAGCCAACTCTCTGGAAGTTCCGCTTCTGGAGCGCAATCTGATCGCCCTCTCGACCATCGCGTCCATCGCGACCATGATCGGGCTGCTTGGAACCACGATCGGTATGATTCGTGCGTTTAAGGCCACTGGTCATGCCGCGGGCGGTGTCATTGATGCGACGTCCCTGGCCACTGGTATTTCGGAGGCCCTGGTCAATACGGCCGGCGGACTTCTGGATGCCATCATCGGAATCGTGGCATACAACTTCTTCGTGAACAAGGTCGACAGTTTCAATTACACGATTGACGAAGCATCGTACGAGGTTGTCCAACTTCTCAAGTCGCGTGAAGCGCGCACGGCTGGTGCCTAAGTCATGACCAAAAAGAGTAAAAGACGGATCGCTGTCCGCATCGATATGACCCCGATGGTGGATATTGCGTTCCTGCTGTTGATCTTCTACATGACGACGACGCAGTTCAAACCGCCGGAACAGAAGCAGGTGGTGCTGCCGACCTCGACCTCGCAACGCCAGTTGCCGCTGAAGAACTTCATCACGATCACGGTGACGAAGCAGGATTCGGTCTTCCTTGACTACATCCTCAAGGTCAAGAAGTTCGATCCCACCATTGCGGACTCGATTGAGTTGCCTGAGCGGGAGTATCTGACCTCCACACCGGAGGGGGTCGGGAACGAAATCCAAAAGATGCGGCTGAAAGCGATTTCGCAGAATATCAAAGACCTTTTCCTGGTCATGAAGGCGGACAAGGACGCGTCGTTCGGCGTGGTCGAGAAGATCATGAAAGCAATGCAGGATCAGAATCTCACGAGCTTCCAGGTAGTAACCGATCTGGATCGCACCCTCTCAAGGACCGTTGGCGGCGGGTGATCGAATGCGGATTTGGAAGCGTATAACAGAGTGCAGGCATGATCTGCGAGGAGTTGGGGGCTCTGGATTGGCCAAAGGTGGTCCAGGGTGCCATCTCTTTGAGGGAGTGAAGTAATGGGTTCTGTTGATCTCGGCGGCGATAAGCCACAAAAAAAGAAGGGGTTGCGACGGCCCAAAAGGCGGGTGGCAGTTCGGATCGATATGACCCCAATGGTCGATATCGCCTTTCTGCTCCTGATCTTCTACATGGTCTCGACCATCTTCTCCGAACCCCAGGCGATGGAGATCAATCTGCCGCCCACACAAACGGAGAAGCCGACCGGCGAGTCCAAAGTTCTGACTCTGCGGATTGACGCGAAGAACCGCATTTTCTGGAACGTTGCGAAAGAGGATCCGCAACAGGTCGAACTTCCGGCGCTCCCCAAGCTCTTGCAGGACAAGGTCCATGAGATTCCGGGGTTGATCACACTTGTGAAGATTAACAAGGGTGCCCGGTATTCCCGGATGGTCGAGGTTCTCGACCGAATTGAAATCGTTGAATACCGCCTCAAGGAGGCACAGAAAGTAGGCAAGGAGAGGGGTACCGTCCCCAAGGATGACCCCGAGTTCTCCTATACCTTCTCTCTGGGGCCTTGGACGCGACTGGATACCAAGACGATTGCCAAGGTAACCGGTGAAGCGGAGGTGGAAGAAGGGACGGCGACGCCATGAGCGCAAAACCATCTGCGGCGATAATGCCGGGGGGATGGTACGGAGCGTTTGAGCTCAAACGCTCGTACCAGCGCAATATGGCAATGGGAGTCGGGCTGGCCGCTCTGCTCCACATTACCCTGGTAGCCGGAATGCTGGTTTACCAATACATCAAATCGCGCAATGATGTCGAAGCCGTTGGCATCGTGCGCATCAAGGCGATGTCGGACATTGCTCCGCCACCTTCGATGACAGCGGCCAAACCGCAAGTCAACGTGGCCGAGCCAAATATTACTCCCCCGTCGATCGGTATCCCGACGCCGGTGCCGGACGAAGAAGCCCCCGAGGACGTGCATTTCGCCACGCGGGCGGAATTGGCCGAATTGTCCGCGCCGGTGGTGGCGCCATCGACCGGAGGACGCGGCGACTCGGTGGTTGTCGATCCCAGCGCGCTGAACGAGGAGTATTTCCCGCAGGCCGGCGAGTTTGTGGCTGTTGAAGAACAGCCGGTGGAGATCTCCCACGAGAATCCCATCACGCCGGAATTGGCCACACTGACCGGGACGACCGGCGTGGTCTGGATTCAGGCGCTCGTCGACAAGGAGGGCAAGGTCCGCGACGCGCGTGTGTTAAAGCCCTCCGGCAGCAAAGTGGGATTCGAGGAAGCGGCGCTCGAAGCGGCGCTGAAGAACCGTTACAAGCCTGCCATCCAAAACGGCCGGCCGGTGGCGGTTTGGGTTTCCTACAAAGTCGAATTCAAAACCAAATAGCTCTGGCACACATCGCCGGGCACAGGTCTTCCGCCCCTCACCATAACAGGCGAGGGGCTTTTTCTTGCCTCTTTTTGGAATACCAGCGCCGCTCAGGCGTAATTCATTTGGAACAACACATGAGCAGTGATCTCCGGACGCGTGAGCGGACCGGCGGAATCATTTGAGCAAGGAGGCAATCCATGCGCAGGGCATTGGGAACAATTGCGCTGACGAGTCCCGTGGCGGGGACTGGACCAGGGCATGTGCTGTATGGCGCACTCGAGATCAAGCGCTGCTATCAGCGCAACATGGCAGCGGGTGTTCTGCTGGCGGCGACGGTGCATCTGCTGATCGTCGGCGGCGTCCGAATGTACAGGCACCGGCAACCGGCTGCCATCGTGGAACAGGAAATCATAATCATCCCCGGCATCACCCAACTCGCTCCACCGCCAAGGCTAACGACGGCGTTGCCGCAAGCGCTGGTTTCGAACCCGGAGGTGCCCATGCCCGAGTTCGGAATTCCTCAGCCGGTTCCCGACGCGGAAGCACCAGTGCAGGTCCATTTCCCCACCAGGGACGAGCTTGCTGAGATCAATCCAACACTCCCGCCAACGACCGGTGAAACTCCCGGGGTATTTGTCATCCCGGGCCCTGTCGGCAATGACGACGAGTACTTTCCTAAGTCCGGTGAATTTGTGCCCGTTGAGATGCTGCCGGTGCGAATCGACAAGACCACGCTGGAGTACCCGGAAACGGCTGCGCTGACCGGTACCGAGGGAGTTGTTGTCGTTGAGGCTTTGGTTGATCGTGAGGGCAAGGTCCGCGAAGCGAAGGTCCTGCAATCCTCAGGCAGTAATGTCGGCTTCGAGCAGGCGGCGGTCGATTTCAGCCTTAAACATCTGTACAAGCCGGCGATTCAGAATGGCCGGCCGGTTGCGGTGAGGATTGCGTTCAAGGTGGAGTTTCGCCTGTCGCGTTAATAACCGGTAGGGCGGGTGATTCACGCCACGAACGCATTAATGCGCGATATCATCACTGCGTGAATCACACGCCGTGTGACCCTGTACGTGAGGACGGCGGGTGATTCACATGACGTTATCCGTTAGGCAAGGTGTCCGAGTGTGAATCACCCGCCCTACGACCTAAACGCCGGAGGATGAAAGGGCTCCTTGACCGTGTTCAGGATTTCGCTTGACCCTTCACGGTGACCATCGCATTCTGGCCGAACAGCATTGTGGCGCAGCGGTGCTGAACACGAACTCGAAGCACAGCGAGTCAGGCAACACGAAGCCGTGATGGGGAGGTGATGTGCTCGGATTTCAGACATTCCGATGCTTCCTGATCAGTCGCAGTCTGGTCCCGGTGCTGCATCGTCTCGCCGAGGCTGCGCTGCTGGTTGCGATCGCGATGTCGTTGATCAGTTGTAGCAAGGGAACCGAATCAAAGCCGACAACAAAGTACGTTCTTTACGCCGCCATGCACGGTTACGCGGAAGGATGGATTGCGGTCATCGATTGCTCCACCGATTCGATTATTGACAGTGTATCACGTGGGTTTCAGTCGGATCCTGAGGTCGTTGTCTCCCCTGATGGAAGCTACTTTGCTGTCATGTGTTCCGGCCGGCCGGCTGAGATTTTCGACGGCGTTTCACGGACCCAGATCAGGTACCTGTCTGCGCCGTCGCTTCCCCCAGTCTTTGTTCCTTCCGAGAAGATCATCATTTGTCCTCAGTTCGACAGTGCGCTGGTTTATGGGATTCCAGAGTTCACGTTAAAGGCAGTATGGGAGCGCCCTCGCTGGTTTGCGGAACGTCTCGGGACGAGTGGGCTGGTGGCCAGCGCCGACCGCCAACATGGCCAGATGTCTCATTCTTCCTATCGGTACGTGGTGTACAGCTCCAGCGGCACTCCGGTGGATTCGTTTGTCATCAGCCCGGATTCCGGAACCCAACTGATTGTCGACTTGCCGTTCACCTTTTCCCCGGATGGGACGCGTTTCTACGGAAAAGTCTACGGAAATGCCCATCCATTGTCTCTCGCGGGGTACGATCTGACCAACCATGCGCTACTCTTTCTTACGAGGACCGGCGATACTCCCTATGATTGTCAGGTCAGTCCGGACGGGCGCGAGGTTTGGACGGTTGACCACGGCGATCTTTACGGTTTCAATCCCGATCACAAGGGCAGCATCCATGTTTATGACGCAGTCACCGGCGTGCTAGAAGATACAGTTTCAGTGGTATGGCCCCTCGCCGGACCTGCCAGAATGCAAAGCCCATATGCCATCCGATTCCTGCCCAACTCCGACAAGGTCTATATCAACTCGTTTGCCGGACCGATCGCGATCGTCAACGCACGAACGAAGGCAGTTGAAAAGGTGATACTCACAGAATCCGGACGGTTTACGATGAACATAGGTCTGGCACCGAAACCATGAAGTCCTGCGCTGATAGCTGTTCGAGACTCGCCCATCCAGCTTCCAACCTACGCTACGTTCTGTTCTGCAGCTGGAAAGAAAGCTAGATCTCTTAAGTAAGAAGTTCTGCCCGGAAACGAGCAGTATTCGCGGAGAGGCGATTGAGGTCGAACTGCAACCCCCTCCCGCTTGGTTGACTTTCCCCAAGGCCCTCCTGTAGATTCCCACCTCATTCGGCGATGCCGGGTAGAGGAAGGATTTGGACGTGGCTAAAGGGCAATTCAATAATGTATTGGAAGCGGTCGGACAGACACCGATGGTGCGTCTGCGCCGCGTTTGCGGGAGTCTGAAGACTCCAATGTGGGTGAAGCTGGAGTTTCTCAATCCGGGCGGGTCGATCAAGGACCGGATGGCGATCCATATCATCAACAAGGCCGAGCGGGATGGAAAGCTCAAGCCCGGCGGCACGATTGTAGAAAACACATCGGGGAATACCGGCGTGGGTGTCGCCATGGTCGCTGCGGTCCGGGGCTACAAAGCCATCTTCACGATGCCAGACAAGATGTCGTCCGAGAAGGTCAACCTGCTCAAGGCCTACGGCGCCAAGGTGGTCATCACGCCAACCAATGTCCCCGCCGACTCGCCGGAATCGTATTACGAAACTGCCAAACGCATCGCGCGCGAGACGCCCGGATCGTTCTACGTCAATCAGTACCACAATCCCGACAACATCGAGGCGCATTACATGACCACTGGTCCGGAGATCTGGGAACAGACCGATGGATTAATCGATTGCTTCGTCGCCGGAATCGGCACTGGCGGCACGCTGTCGGGTGCCGCACGTTTCCTGAAGGAGAAGAATCCAAAGATCGTGGTGATCGCGATCGATCCGGAAGGGTCGGTCTTCTACAACTGGTTTAGGGACAAAAAGCTGATCGAGCCGAAGGTTTACAAAGTCGAAGGTATCGGCGAGGACATGGTGACCAAGGCGATGGACTTTTCCGTCGTTGATGACATGGTTCAGGTCAACGACAAGGAATGCTTCCAGATCGGGCGGCGTTTGACGACAGAAGAGGGCATGTTCGCCGGCGGATCATCCGGCGGCGCCGTCGCGGGGGCATTGAAATACCTGGCCGGACACGACCATTTCAAATGTGCGGTGGTGGTTCTGCCGGATTCGGGTTCACGGTACCTCTCGAAGATGTTCGCCGACGAATGGATGCGCGACAACAGCTTCTTGAACGAAACACCAAAGATTGGGACTGTGGCGGACCTGCTGGCCGGACATCCAGCCAAAGTGGTCACGGTCACGACTGAGGAGAAGGTGTTCAAAGTCGTCGAGAAGATGAAAGAGCACGACATCTCGCAATTGCCGGTGGTAGAGAATGGCGCGCTGGTGGGCTTGATCAGCGAAGCCGATTTGCTGCGTCACATGATGAGCGGGACGCATCGTATCGTGGAACCCGTCGGCTCGATCGTCAAGCGTGACGTCCGGACGGTCACACCGCAAACATCACTCGCGGCGGTCTCGTCGGCGTTCGCGGCCGGGCGCGATATGGTCGTCGTGCTCGACGGCACTGCGATTGCCGGCGTGATCACGAAAATTGATCTGATTGATTACTTCGCCAGGACATTCAAGGAATAGCAGTCTGAATCCCAATACACTCAACAGGAATCGAGAACCTGATGCGATTTGAAACCGCCGCCATCCATGTGGGCCAGGAGCCGGAAGAGAAGACCGGCGCGATTGTCGTCCCAATTTTCCAGACCGCCACATACGCCCAGCCCGCGATCGGGCAGCACAAAGGGTACGAATACTCCCGCACGCACAATCCGACTCGCAAGGCGCTGGAGCAGTGCCTGGCCGCGCTCGAAGGCGGGAAGTACGGATTGGGATTTGCCTCGGGCATGGCCGCGATCACAACGTCGATGTCGCTTCTGAAGAAGGGCGATCACGTCATTTCCTCGGATGATGTCTACGGCGGAACCTACCGGGTCTTCGAGCGGATCTTCCGCGATTTCGGACTCGACTTCACATTTGTGGATACGTCCGATCTGGCCAACGTCGTCGCTGCGGTCAAGCCGAACACGCGGATGTTGTGGTTGGAAACACCGACCAATCCACTGCTCAAGGTTGTCGATCTGCGCGGGGCGGTCGAGTTGGCCAGGAAGCACAACATGATGACGGTCGTCGATAATACTTTCGCTTCTCCCTATTTCCAGCGTCCCCTGGAATTCGGCATCGACATTGTCGTGCATTCGACCACCAAATTTCTTGGCGGGCACTCGGACGTGGTCGGGGGAGCGGCGGTGCTGTCCGACGACAAGATTTTCGAACGACTCTCATTTGCGCAAAATGCGATGGGCGCAATTCCCGGTCCCTTTGATTGCTGGCTGGTGTTGCGCGGATTGAAGACGCTCGCGGTACGTATGCGGCAACACGAGGCCAATGCCCGCGCCATCGCGGAGTTCCTGCATCAGCACAAACGAGTTCAAAGTGTGCTCTATCCGGGGTTGCCGAGCTTTAAGTACCACGAACGCGCGAAGAAGCAGATGTCGGGGTTCGGCTCGCTGATTTCGTTCTACCTCGATGGCAGCGAGTCGCAGGCGCGCAAGGTCTGTGCCGCAACCAAGGTCTTTTCACTGGCCGAGTCGCTGGGCGGAGTCGAGTCGCTCATCGAGCATCCCGGTCTGATGACGCACGCGTCGATCCCCACCGAGTTGCGCGAGAGCCGCGGCATCACCGGCAACTTCATCCGTTTGTCGGTTGGCATCGAACACATCGATGATTTGATTGCCGATCTGGACATGGCGCTGAAATCGGCGTAGTCCCCAAGGACTTTGGATTCTTCCACGGGGAGAGCGAGGCTCCTGCCGAGCCTTGTTGCCGCGCGGGAAGATGGCTCGGCAGGAGCCTCGCCCTCCCAACCACGCTCTCCGTGGTGGCAAATCGGACAAAAGCACTCACCATGCGTAGGGGCGGCCCTATGTGGCCGCCCGAATCCCGTCCGGCGCGCGGTGCGCACACATCCTGGCGTCCCGCCGTGTGCACGTCGGATTGCGGCCAAGGGGCTTTCAGCCCCTTGGCTTTTCTCCTGAGAAAATGTCATCGGAGACAGGACCGAATCCCCCTGAAATGCGGTTCCGGCTCGTATGGATACCACTCGGGGCCGGGTTGCCGGCAACCAGATGCCATGGTATCTTGGGAGTCTACCGAATGGAGGCGAACGATGAAGAAGACAAATTACGGATACTCGGTCAAGACGAGCCTCTCCTTCGACCAGGCCGTTGCCAAGACGACCGATGAGTTGAAGAAGGATGGCTTCGGAATCCTGACGGAGATCGACGTCAAGGGCACATTGAAGAAGAAGATCGATCTGGATTTTCGCCGTTACGTGATCCTCGGTGCCTGCAACCCGCAACTGGCATCGAAGGCGCTTCTGGCGGAGACCGAGATTGGTTTGCTCTTGCCGTGCAATGTGATCGTTTACGAGAACGATGATAAGACGGCTACGGTGGCGTTTCTGTCTCCCAAGGCGCAATTCTCGATTTCCGGACGCACCGACATCGCGCCCTTGGCTGATGAAGCCGAGTCGCTCATCTCGGGAATCGCCAAGCGTATCTGATTTGGCTTGATGCCCGGTTGCGGCAGCGCATCCGCTGGCAGCGGGGTGCACAATGACGAAGTGTGGCTGATGGATGAACTGATACAAATCGGCAAGACTCCCAGGAAGGAACCCCTCACGGGTGAGACATTCCCCGTGCTCGGGATGCACTGCGCGAGCTGTGTGCTGAACGTGGAGAAGGCGCTGTCGTCGGTCGACGGCGTCGTTCGTGCGAGCGTGAATCTGGCCGACTCGACCGCGACAGTTGAATTCGGCAGTCAGGATCGGCCGCTGGAGAAAATGGAATCAGCCGTCAGGGTGGCGGGGTACAAGCTGATCCTGCCGAGTGAATTCGCCAGGGACGCGGTCGCGCAGCGCGGGGGAGAATCCGGGAACGCCAATCTTACCGACTTCATCGATCGTGCGCAACACGCCGAACTGACTGACTACCGGCGACGGTTTCTCATATCCGCGGTCCTGAGTCTTCCGCTCATGTTCCTCGGGATGAGCCACGCGATCCCGGGTGTCATGATCGCCCACACCTTCAGTGCCTGGCTGTCATTGCTGCTGGCGACGCCCGTTGTGTGGTGGGCCGGCTGGCCGTTTCACTTGGGCATGTGGCAAATGCTCAAGCACGGCCGGGCCGACATGAACACGCTGATATCCGCCGGCACTCTCACCGCATACCTGTTCAGCCTGGCTGTAACGATAGCGCCCGAGACGCTCACTCCGGTGGGCTGGGAAGTTTCCATCTACTATGAGACGGCGGCGATGATCGTCACGCTGATCCTTGCCGGCCGCTGGATGGAAGTGCGCGCCAAGGGCAAGGCGCGCGATGCGATTCGTGGATTGCTGCAACTTCGTCCGCCCAAGGCGAGGGTGCGCCGCGACGGGAAGGTAGTGGAGATCGAAACGTCGGGGTTAATGCTCGGCGATGAGGTCATACTGCGTCCCGGCGAGCGTGTTCCCGCCGATGGTCCGGTCTTCCTCGGGTCTTCAGCGGTTGACGAATCGATGATCACGGGTGAGCCGCTCCCCGTAGCCAAAGGCGTTGGTGATCGCGTTGTCGGCGGAACAATCAACACGACTGGTTCCATTACGTTTCGCGTCGATAAGCTCGGCGCCGACACGGTTCTCGCACAGATTGCGCGGCTCGTCAGTGAGGCGCAGGGCAGCAAGCCACAGATACAGAAGCTGGTTGACCGAATTGCGTCGGTGTTTGTCCCGGTCGTGATTGGGATTGCCGTCCTCACATTTGTGGTTTGGGCAATCTGGGGTCCTGAACCGCGATTCTTGCGGGCAATGATCAACGCCGTTGCCGTCCTGATCGTCGCCTGTCCGTGTGCGCTCGGTCTGGCAACTCCGGCCGCAATCATGGTCGGTACCGGCCGCGGGAGTCAGCTCGGTTTGCTGTTCAAGAATGCCTCTGCGTTGGAATCGCTGGCAAAGATCGATACAATCATTCTCGACAAAACCGGGACGGTGACCGCCGGAGAAGCGACTGTTGTCGGCGAGTGGTATTCTCAAGCGTATGCTGCCGCGGATTTCTGGCCGGCGATCTTGGCAATCGAAGAGCAGTCGGAGCATCCGCTGGCGCGGCCAATACTGTCGCGCGCGCAACGCGAGGATGTTTCCCAAACAGGAGTTGCCGCCGACTTTCAGGCCCTGCCCGGCAAGGGTGTTGAGGCAAGAATCGACGGAATCATCTGGCGTATTGGCAGCCCCGCTTGGTTGATGGGCGACGGCACCCACGAGGACGAACTCGCCAAGAGACTCCGCGAATGGGATCAGTCGGGCCATAGCGTGGCAGTAGTACAGAGGGACGGTAGACCTGTTGGGGCGTTCGCTGTCGGCGATCAACTCAAACCCGGCGCCCGTGAAGCGGTGCAGCGCCTCAAGAAGCATGGCTGGCGCGTTGTGCTCCTGTCGGGCGACCGCCGCAAGAGCGTGGAATTCGCCGGCCGGGATCTCGGAGTTGACGAGACAATTGCCGAAGTGCAACCGGCGGACAAACTTCGCGTCGTGCAGGAGAGGCAGAAGGCCGGTCATCGCGTGGCGATGGTTGGCGATGGTATCAATGATGCGCCGGCTCTGGCGGCGGCTGACTTGGGGATTGCGATTGGCACGGGCACCGATGTTGCCAAGGAAGCGGCTGATATCACAGTTCTGGGTACGCGTGCGGGGGCCATTGCCGATGGCGTTGATCTCGGCAAGCGCACGCTGGCGACGATCCGCGGCAATCTCTTCTGGGCGTTCATTTACAACGTGGCAGCGATACCGGTGGCTGCGGGTGTGCTGTATCCGGCATTTGGCTTCCTGTTATCACCGATGATTGCCGCGGCCACGATGGCCTTCTCCTCGGTGTTCGTCTTGTCGAATTCGCTGCGACTGCGGCGGTTCAAACCTTGCGACGCGTGAATGAATTGATGCTCAGTGGGGTTCCGAACAGTTACAGCTGGGCCAGCAGCTTTGCCCATGCTCGACGGTGCCGGATGTCCGAGTTATACTGATCCAGTTGTTTCCCTACTTCGGCAAGAAAACGTGGGCGCCATGCTTCGCCTGTCAATGAGAGCGTGACCTTTGCCAGCGTTGCCAAGTCGAGGATGTACACGTTCTGACCGCTTGCAAATTCACTCTCTACACGTGGAGGGATCTCTTGAGCTTCGGTCGGTGCGAGTCCCTTCTGTGCCACAAATAGAATCTCAGAGACCTTCATGGACCTTGCATTCCGCAGTTTGCCTTCAATGTGCGCGACAGTGATCTCCCGGTCTTTGACTTCGACAGCCAATTCCACGGTAGAAAGCTCCGAGACACACTCTAGGTCGGCCACCAGGCCCGATGCCTTATCTGACGCGTTGATGGGTGCCCTTCGCACCGTTTTGTAAAGTCCGAAGCGCTCCCCAATTATGCAGAAAAGCGCTCCAGCTACGGCCTGTTCTCTATCGCCGCCTGATTTCTCGGTGAGAAACCCGGAGATTGTCGAGAGAGTACTTTCGAGACTCACTCGGATTGGAACCGAGTAGCTGACTGATGCTTCGGCTAAACTCCTGTAGATTTCCACCAGGACCTGTCGGAATACAGTTTCGGTGAATTGTTTGTCATTCTTTCGTTGTACTGTATCGAGAACGAGACAGAGGTCCGCCCAGCCCTGTTTGTCCTTCTGTGGTTTCGAATATTGTTGTGAGATACTCGGAACTCGAAGCGGGTTGTTTACATATGGTTCCGGTGATCCACCGAGGACTCTGTTATTGGCGGCATCGAATGGGACAATAATAGTCTGTGCAAGGCTTCGTGCATCGAATGCACCCCTCCTACGGTCTGCGACTTGAAGGGATCTGCAGTCCAAAGTGTGCTTGGCGAGTTTTGCGAGGATCTGAGTGGGGAGAACATACCGGTAAGTCTTGGTCTTTGACCGAAGTGATCTCTGAACAGCCTCTCTCAACTCGGTGTCTTCAATAGCGTCTTCAAGTTCACCGGTCGCAGCGGATGAACTGACTTGATTCCACCAGTCGTCCAAGATCGACTTCGCCTTTGTGAGCAATTTTTCGGCTTGGGTCCTTGTCATGTACCGGGGCAGTGCTTAGTAGTTCATCCAAAGCGCTTCCGTTCTTGATCCCTTTGAGGAATGACACATCTTTGAAGGAGCTTCAACCCTCCGCCAGTCAGCGTATAGGGTATCCATCAGATTGCAACGATACCCTGACACAGCAACTTGTCCTAGGACACTGTGCAAAGCTGCCGCCAGTTCTCGATGTTCATCATCGCTCATTTCAAACCCGTACGCCTTGCTGTCCCCACGGGCCTCGTGTGGGTAAGGCGGATCACAATAGAAGAGAGTACTTTTGTCATCGTAAAGGCGGATTACTTCCAGTGCTGGGCGGTTTTCTATCTGGACTCTAAGAAGTCTCTCCGCGATCTCTGGGAGCGTTTCCACACTCCCTAGCCAGCGAGATACCACCCCCGACATACCGGCTCGGCTCGTATTCTTACAGTTTGCCCACCGTCCGAGTGATGCAGTTTGAGCCAAGCCAGTTCTGACTTGCCTGGCGCGAACGAAGAATCGGCGCGCTCTTTCAAGATCGGACAATTTCTTCCCGTTTCCATGCAAAGAAAGGTAGAACTCCTCCCGCGAAAACGGGGTCAGTGCGATAGCTCGGAGGAGTTTGACGTTTTGATTGCGGAGAACACGAAAGAAATTTGCAACTTCGCCATCTATGTCATTATACGTCTCCACGGGTGAAGTCTGCCTATTAAGGAGTACTGCGGCTGAACCTCCAAACGGCTCACAGTAGTGATGGCAGTCGGGCAATAGAGGAAGAAGCCATCCCAAATGGCTAAACTTGCCCCCGTACCAGCCGAAGACTATCCTCTTCCGGGTAGCGCCCGGGTATGTCCCCTGGGGAGCGGACTGCGCGAGCCGAAACATCTCTCCCGCTAGAATCGGTGATGGCCGTCTTCTCTTAGCGATTTCTGGCCTCCTTGATTTCAAGACTAAGGACCTGCTGTCAGTTTCGCAATCACTTTTGTTGCCCGGGTGAGAATTCTTTGTTCCCTATCCCAGCCGACACAACTGCGTTCAGAATTCAACCCTCTTGCACCCCGCAAGCCTGAACGAGAGGCGATGGTTGGCTTGCATTATTGGTGCGACTGGCTATTTTGATCGTGTGGAATCGACGGGCCCAATTTCAGGGGGAAGGATCGATCCGGCTTCCTCCGCGTTCCGCATGCCCCGTGTCGGCGAAGTTGTTGAGCTGACAATCGACGACTGGGGCGACAAGGGCCGCGGGATCGCGCGGGTTGGCCGGATGGTTGTGCTGACCGACCGGGGACTTCCCGGCGACCGGGTACGCGCCAGGATCGCTGGACGGCGGCAGCGGCATATGATCGCCGAAGTCGCTGAGATCCTATCACCCTCCCCTCAGCGTGTTGATCCGCCCTGCCGCCACTTCGGGCTTTGCGGTGGCTGCCGTCTCCTGGATTTGGAATATGGCCAGCAATTGGCGGACAAAGTCCGGCACATGCGCGAGCAGTTGCGAAGAATCGGGAAAATCGAAGATTTGCCGGAGATCGAGACGATTGCATGTGAACCGCCTTATCGATATCGGAACAAGATGGAGTTCTCGTTTGGCGGAGTCTCCGGCGCCGGCCTGCATCTGGGTCTGCATCCGCGGGAGAATTTCATCGACGCGTTCAATCTCGAGGAGTGCTGGCTGACCCACGAGTCGGTTGCCAGGGTTGCGGGAGTTGTCCGCGAGTACTTTTCCCAGAGGAATGAACAACCCTACCACCCGGAATTGCACACCGGCTTCTTGCGCTTTTGCGGCGTACGTCTGGGTGTCGCCACCGGCGAGATCCTCGTCAATTTGATCACCGCCGACCGGCCATGGGATGACGCCGAGGAATTCGGCGAGCGCCTGCGCACCCGCTGCCCCGAGGTTACGACCGCACTTTGGACGGTCAATGCGCAGCGTGCCAACATCGCCTCCGGGGAAGTGCGCACGGTATTCTTTGGCCGCGGGAATCTTCTGGAGAGGCTGGGCCCGTATGAATTCGAGATTGCCCCCATGGGGTTCTTCCAGGTGAACACGCGGCAGGCGGAGAAGCTTTTCGGCCGGGTGGCATCGTGGGCCGCGAACGGGGCGACCGACGAAATTCTCGATTTGTACAGCGGTGCGGGGGCTATCTCGCTATTCCTGTCGCCCCACACCCGGAAGGTGACCGCGGTCGAATCGCACGCCGAGTCGGTGGAGGCCGCCCGGCGAAACGCCGAGCGCAATGGCGTGACCAACTGCGATTTTGTCACCGGCGATGTGCTCGAATTCCTGCGTGCCCGTGTGTCGCCGGGAGTTTCTCTGCCAACCGTCGTCATCGATCCGCCCCGAGCCGGTCTGCACCCTAAAGCTGTAAAGACACTGATCTCAGTGCGTCCAGCGCGCATCGTCTATGTCTCCTGCAATCCACCGAATCTGGCGCGGGACCTGGAGATGATGGGCAAGAGTTATCGCGTGACCTCGCTGGCGGCGGTCGACATGTTTCCTCACACCCCCCATGTGGAGGCGGTAGCGTTGCTGGAAGCGAGGGCCGATTGAATCGCGTGGTTCGTTGCGCCACGATGGATTATATTCGTCGCGTGAGGCAGCGGCGATGACCGACATGCTCTATGCGCCCTGGCGGGAGGAGTTCATCCTCGGACCGAAAGAGGAAGGGTGCATCTTTTGCCAACCCGGCAAACGCAAAGGGGTTCGTGAGTTCATTCTCCATAAAAGCCGGCGTGCCTTTGTGGTGATGAACCGATACCCATACAATTCCGGGCATCTGATGGTCGTCCCCAATCGTCATCTGGCGCAGTTGGAGGAACTGAGTTCAGCGGAGCGCAATGAGCTGATGAGCCTGGTCGCTCTCTCGTCACGCGTGCTCAATGAGACCATCAAGCCCGAGGGACTGAATCTCGGGATGAATCTGGGCCGCGCGGCCGGTGCGGGCATCGCCGGTCATCTGCACATCCACCTCGTACCACGCTGGGTGGGTGACACGAACTTCATGCCCGTCCTATTCGACACGCGCGTTGTCTCCGTGGACACTATCAAGCTTTGCCGGAAGCTCAAGGCGGCGTTTCGTAAGTCCGCCTGACGACAGATTGGCTCTCGCTGCGAAATCGGATTGATCGCTTTGTGCGACAGCGACTTATGGCAAATCGTGTCCGGTTTTCGATCGTGCCGCCAAGTGCTTGGTTCTGACGAACTTCGGTAATCCAACCGCTGGCCCTTGGCGCCGTGGCTGCCTTGAATTCGGCGCTCGAATCTGATAGATTGGTTCTAAGCGTCGATACCTGACGGCGTTTGGCGGGCGCGGGTTGTAAATGCCCGATAGCGCCGCAGCTTGGATCATGAGAGTCCCACGCAAAAGCGAGTTGGAGCGACTTCAAGGTCTTTACAAGACCGATGCGAAGATCGCCGAAGTGCTCAATGTTCAGGAGTACCTCGTCGCATACTGGCGTCGCAAGAAACGCATCGCTCGCTTCAGTGCGCCGAAGTTTTCCTTCCAGCAGATTTCCGATTTGTGGGCACGGTTTGGTGACGACTTCCGGTGTGGCCGTGAGCTGAACATTTCCAAAGCGGCGTTCTATAGCTGGCGCCGCAAGTATGAACTCAAAGATCGCCCGGCCTTCCTGAAGCTGGAGCAGCTCGAATTACGTCTCGCAGGAGGGGAAGCAGCGGCTGAGCCGCCGGCACTGGCGACGCCGCGAACGGCTTCGCTGAAGATTTTCCAGCGTTGCCGATCCGAGTTCCCTACCGCAGTGACTGCCGCCGACTGGCGGCTGGCAGGGCCACCGGATGCACCCCACGGGTATGTCGCATTGAGTCCGGGTGCTGAGATGAATTGGCCACGCACCGCGGCGCAATCGGAGGCCCTGCCGATCAATGAGATTCAGCATTCGACTTGGATTTCTCCAGACTTCGGCGCGATTGACTGGCAGTTGATCGAGTCGCACGCGATCCTGCCGGGAAAGCTCCTGGTCGGACCGCCAGGCATTGCACCGGGCATCGGTGGGATTGCCTGCCTGGTATTGGATGAGGAATCGGCGCATTCGCTCCCGCGAGTCGTCAAGGTCGAACTGACCCGGAAACTTGCCGGAAGAATGGAAGTCGAAGACATAATCGCCGATGCCCTGGCCCAGAAAGCCGACAACGACTGGGCCGGGGCTATTGTCGAATTCCTTGGCGGACCGATCGAGCGCCTGTCACTGGACCGAAAAGTGAAGTTGTGCTCACTGGCAGTCGCCTTTGGTGCGAAGGCGGCGTTGTGCGCATTTGATGATGTCATCCGCCGCCATTTCGGGGGGTTGTTGAAAGGCCATTTCCCTCTTTGCCATCCGGACCGGACCGCGGATTACGATGGCGAGCATTTCATTGAAGGTCGGAGTGTAGACCAACGTGTCATTGTCTTCGCGGACGACCACCGTCCTGAGGTCAGGGAGCCGCATGATCTGCCTGGCGGAGGCGTCATCATCGGTCCGGGTGCCCTGCCGTACGAGATTGAATTGGCCGCAGAACTGCTCCGTGGACGACGCATCCCTGCTGAAATGCCGTTTCTCGTGGTTCCGGCGACGCCCTCTGTTTACCGCACGGCACAACGGCGCGGCTGGGCCGACATGATCGTGGCGGCGGGAGGGTCCGTTATTGACGTGGGGCTGGCAAGACGCCTCGGGACAGCGAGTTTGTTGAATCTCGGATCGGGCGGGCGGGGCAGCGTCTGGTGTACGACTCCGCCATCATCACCAGTTGGCACCGATCAGCCAACGGTCGTGGTAGGCAGCGTCCATGCCGCCATCGACCAACTCGGACCTCTGTTCTAAGTGCCTGCAGAGTTGACAGGAGTTTCGCTCCAACCATCGAGATGGAATTCCCCATCCTGCAGCCGGACATAATTGAATTTCTCGAAGAATTCCCCGGAGTTGACCCACCAGCCGTTGCCCAGGCGCTTCACCCAACCTTGGTGAATGTGGCCCATGACAACGGCGTCATAGCCGCTGGCGAGTTGTGCCCGCGCCACTTCATCGTATTCCCCGACGAACTTTGGCTCCCGTGACGATGTGAGTTCCCGCGACCGCTTGGAGGAGAAGTTCGCGAGGGCAAACGCCCAGTCCGCGGGCAGAAGCTTGTAGAGGGCGATATTGGGCCCGAAGCGAAGAATGCGCCGGAGCACACGGTATCCCCTGTCTGATCCGGCTTTGCCGTCGCCATGGGAAATCAGGATGCGCAGTCCCTGCCGGGTGACCGTAAGATCGTCTCTGTGAATAGTCGCTCCCAATTCGCCGGCGAAGTAATCGGCGGCCCAGATATCGTGGTTGCCCAACAGCATGTGAAATGTCCCGCCTCCCGCAGTGAATTGACGAATGGCGGCCAGGACTCGGACGGGGACCTTGGGAACCCAGTGCTTGTACTCAAACCAAAAGTCAAAGAGATCGCCGAGGAAGAAGACCTCGGCTCGGATCTGGACGGCAAACTCCAGGAAGCTGACAAATCGGTCGACTTTCACCGCTTCCCGGCCCGGGTCATGCGCGCCCAAATGAGCATCGGAAAAGATCAGAATCGGCGAATCTGCTGTTGTCATGTTGGTGCCCACAATCCGAATATAACCGTAGCGCTTCCCCCACGTAAATGAAATGGGCCGGGGCGGGCCGCAATCGCACCTTGACAGTCTGGGGCGTCTGTGCCAATATGCCCCGCGGCGCGGGAATGGTCTTGCGCCGATCACGTGAACATCCTGAGGAGTTGACTTGGATAAGTTCGTTGTACAGGGGGGGAGGCGGCTGTCGGGCGCGGTCAATGTGGCGCCATCGAAGAATGCGACGCTGCCGATTATTTGTGCGGCCATGCTGGCGGACTCAGGCAAGACCGTACTGACCGAGATTCCGGATTTGGTCGATATCCGTACCACCGTGGCGGTGGTGAACTACCTGGGCGGCAAGGCCGACTATGATTCGGCGACAAAGATCCTCACTGTCGAGGCGGCGAACCTTTCGAAGCACGATGTGCCGTACGACCTCATGCGGCGGATGCGGGCATCGTTTCTCTTTCTGGGTGCTCTGCTTGGCCGGATGCGTAAAGCCCGTGTTTCACTGCCGGGGGGGTGTGCTTTCGGGCCGCGGCCGGTTGATCTGCATCTCAAAGGATTTCAGGCGTGCGGGGTGGAATTTGAGGACGACCATGGATACATCCGTTGTGATGGCGCGAAGATGAAAAGCGGTACGTTCGTCTTTGACCGCCCCACCCACACCGGTACCGAGAATCTGATGATCGGGATGGCACTGATTCCGGGGGAGACGCTGCTGGTGAACGCCGCGTGCGATCCGGAAATCGCCGATGTGGCCGAGTTCCTCAACAAGATGGGCGCCAAAATCCAGGGTGCCGGGACGGCAACCATTCGCATCACCGGTGTCAAGCGCTTGCGCGGCGTCGAGTATCAACCGATTCCGGATCGGCTGGAGGCGGGAACTTTTATGATCGCGGCCGCGATGACCCGCGGCACAGTGGAAGTCCGCGGCGTCGAGCCGACTCATCTCGAAGCGGTCACCGGTAAATTGCAGGAGATGGGTGTGCAAATCACGGCAACCAAGAAACGGCTGACGGCCAAGGGCCCGGCCAAGCTCTGGCCCACCCAGATCGTCACATTCCCATACCCAGGGTTCCCCACGGATCTTCAACCGGCCATGTTGGCTTTGCTCACGGTCGCCGACGGTGCTTCCATGGTCACCGAGACAGTCTTTCCCAACCGGTTCGGCCATGCCATGGAGTTTGCCCGAATGGGTGCCGACGTTCGTGTCGCCGGCAATGAAGCCCGGGTGGCCGGCGTCCCACGTCTGCGCGGCACCACCGTCATGGCGGCGGATATTCGTGCCGGAGCGGGACTTGTCGAAGCGGCGCTGGCGGCGGAGGGAACCTCGGAAATCCTGCGTGTCTACCACATCGACCGCGGGTACGACCACTTGGAAGATAAGTTCGCACAACTGGGCGCCGACATCAAACGTGAGAAGGCCGAATAGGCAGCAGAAGGGCTGGGCGCTTCTGTGGAACAATCCGCCGGGCAACGGGTTAAAGTAGATTGCTGAGGCCGTCCCCGCCGACGTCCTTGTACGGGTGGTGCGAATCTCGATGTCAAACTCGATGGTCGTGAACGGTGCTCCGGCGAGAGCCAGAGCTTTCAGGTCAAAATACGACTTGTTTGCGCGGCGGCCGATTCTGCTGCTCGGCATCCTGCTCCTTTTGGCATCGCCGGTGTCCGGGCAGGAGGAAGGCTTCGGCAAGAACAAGGTCCAATACCGCGACTTCCATTGGACCATCATCTCGTCGGACCATTTCGACATCTACTACTACGAGAACGGGTACGATTTGGCGGTCTTCGCCGCGACGCAGCTGGAATCGGCGTATGTGACTGTCTCCGCGCAGCTCAATCATCGCTTGAGCAAGCGCGTCCCGGTCATCCTGTATCAATCGCACAACGAATTCCAACAGACGAACATCACCAGCAGCCTGCTCGACGAGGGAGTTGGCGGATTCACCGAGACATTCAAGAATCGCATGGTGATGCCGTTCATGGGATCGTACGAAGAATTCCGGCATGTGCTTCATCATGAACTGACTCACGCCGTGACGTTCGATCTTCTCTATGGGCGCGGTATCGGGTCGATCCTGTCCCAACGCACACTGTTTCCCGAGCCTTTGTGGTTTGCCGAAGGATTCGCGGAATACTCCTCCCGCCACGGGTGGGACACATTTGCCGACATGGTGCTCCGCGACGCGACCGTACACGGGTATCTCGTCCCGCTCGATTTGGTGGACGGGTACCTGGCGTACAAAGAAGGCCAGTCCGCCATCCTCTATCTGGCGGAGCGGTATGGCGAAGAGAAGATCCCGGAGGTGCTGTCCAAGGGCCGGTTTGAGTCCAGCCTCGACAATTCGTTGAAGAAGGCCATCGGGATGGGCAGCAAGGAGTTCACCGAGGAGTGGGAAAAGCGGTTGCGCAAGGAATACTGGCCGGAGATCTCCGCCCGCGAGGAACCCAAGGATTTTGCAAAGCAACTGACCGATCATGAGAAGGACGGTTCCTACTTCAACGACAAGCCGGTGTTCTCCCCACGTGGTGACCGCATCGCCATCTTCAGCGAACGCGCCGATTACACCGAGGTCAATATCATCTCCGCCGTCGACGGAAAACGTCTGCGGCGGGTGCTCAAGGGTGGGAGTACCGACCGGTTCGAATCGCTGCACTCATTTGTGTCGGGCATGAGTTTCTCCCCGGATGGCGAGACAATTGCGCTGATCGCCAAGTCCCGTGGATCCGATGCCCTGTTCTTGATCAGCGTCGATGGGAAGCAGAAAGACCGAACGCTGAATCTGGGGTTCTCGTCGATGAGTTCCCCGTGTTTCTCGCCCGACGGGAAATCGATCGTCGTAACCGCGCGGAAGGACGAACGCAACGATTTGTACCTGGTCGACGTGGCGAGCGGCGGCGTGACACGGTTGACGGATGATCGCTTCGATGAGCAGGATGTCCGTTTCGATGCCACCGGGACACGAATCGTATTCGCCTGTGACCGTCCATCCGATGACTCCACACCGCTTTTGATTCCGCAGACGCAGGACCCCGTGACATTCGCCTATGGCCGGTACAATATTTTCGAGGCAGACCTGACCACGCAAATGGTCCATCCGCTGACCGATGATGATGCCGAGGACAAGACGCCGGTGTTTGCTCCGGATGGACGCCGAGTGTGTTATGTTTCCAATAAGAACGGGATTTACAATCTCTACCTGATCGATTCGATTGGTGCCAAGCCGTATCCGATCACCGATGCGCTCTCCGGCTGCTTTTCACCGGCGTGGTCGCCCGATGGACAGAGCATCGCTTTTACCGCGTTTTTCAAGGCGGGTTTCGATGTCTTCCTGATGAAGGAAATCCGTCCGAAGGTTGCCGGCGGTGGGGAGTTGGCACCGACGGCGTTTGTCCGGCGTTTGACCGGGCTTGACTCGGCGCACTTTGTCCTCAAGAAGACCCCCTCATGGGAGGAACGTGCCCCCAAGATTCTCAGCGAGGATCTTGAGTTTACGTCATTCGTACAGAAGGCGGAAACGCCGCTGCGGCGCCGGGCGCTGTTTTCCGATTCCACTCAAGCCAGTGACACCGGCGCCATCGGGGGCAGTCCCGAGAGTACTCTCACCTCGATGCCACTGCCTCCAGCCACGGACAAGACGGCCCGGAAGGCCGTTGCAGACACCGGTTCGACCTCGGGCCATCGGGGTCCTCCACCAGGTGTGACGGACAGCACCAAACTCGCATCCGCTGACACAACCGCCGGCAAAGGGCCCAGGCAATATGTGCCCCACAAGTACAAGCTGAAGTTCAGTCCCGATCTGGTCACCGGCGGACTGGGGTACAGCACGTTTTTCGGTCTGCGGGGCCAGTCGTATTTCGTGATTTCCGATTTCATGGGCGATCACCAGATTTTCATCGCCACCGACCTGGTCAACACCATCGATCAGTCGAACCTTCAGGCGTACTATCTTTACTCGCCCAAGCGAATCGACTACGGTTTCGGCATTTTCCATTCGAAGTACTATTACGCCTATTCAGATTCGACAGACCATTTGTTTTCCGACCGTACCTATGGTTTCCTGGCCAACGCGGCGCGGCCCTTTTCCAAGTTCACCCGGCTGCAGTTGGACGGGATGATGCTCTTCGTCGACCGCAAGTTTCTATCCGGGGATCCCGGGCCCAGGGGCCAATCGGATCGCGTTGGCTTGGGGGTGCTGTCTTTGGTGCACGATGACATCACGTGGGGATTCACCGGGCCAGCCAATGGGCGGCGGTACCGGGCATCGGTCGAAATCGCTCCGGATGGTTTGGCGCGGCATATTTCTTATCAGGCGTTCACGATGGACTTCCGCCAGTACACGCGGATCGGCAGGCGGTACAGCTTCGCGTGGCGCGGCGCCTTCGGGTTTTCGGGCGGCAAGACGCCGAAGCGATTCTATCTCGGTGGTGTCGACAACTGGATCGGCTCCACGGTCGTCAGCAATGACATCTATGACCCCGAGGGTCTCTATTTTTCGCAGGTCATCACGCCGCTGCGGGGATGGGACTACTACGGTCTCAGAGGCACTCGGTTCGCTCTCATGAACGCCGAGCTCCGATTCCCGTTTGTCGACTACTTCGCCATGCGATTCCCGTTGCCGATGGTCCTCAGCCAGATTGCCGGCGTGCTCTTTGGCGATATGGGCGGTGTGTGGGATAAGAACGATTTCCGCGGCGCCTCCACTGATGGCGGCTTTCATCTGCAGGATCTTCGCGCGTCGTTTGGCTACGGGCTGCGCGTCAACCTCGGGATCGCCGTCCTTCGGTTTGACCAGGCGTGGCGCACCGACCTCCGTAAGATCGCATCCCGTCCAAAGTTCTATTTCTCACTGGGCGGGGATTTCTAGGGTCGAAGCTCTTCCAAAAGTGGCAAATGCTCAGCGCCAGCGGTGGTTCCGCTGGCGCTTTGGCTATGAACCTGGCATGTAATGCCACAAGTCCGTTGTATCGGCGCACCGACCGCGCTACATTGTGCTTTACCTGGACGGAGACCCTTCTGATGATTGAACCTGTTGTCACCTCGGAACTCGTGGAAGAGCATGGGCTTTCCCCTGAAGAATACATCTATATCAAGACCATCCTGGGTCGGGAGCCGACGTACACGGAAGTCGGTATCTTCTCGGTCATGTGGTCCGCGCACTGCTCGTAAAAAAACTCGATCATCCTCCTGAAGACACTTCCCCGTGAGGGCCCGATGATGCTGGCCAAGGCGGGGGAGGAGAACGCCGGGGTCGTGGACTGGGGTGACGGCTGGGCCGTGGTTTTCAAGATCGAGTCCCATAATCATCCCTCCGCGGTGGAGCCGTACCAGGGCGCGGC
Organism: Candidatus Zixiibacteriota bacterium; assembly: GCA_016235085.1. GTDB lineage: Bacteria > Zixibacteria > MSB-5A5 > WJJR01 > WJJR01 > JACRMA01. The sequence continues at coordinate 65,971 of JACRMA010000002.1, read as the reverse complement.
CACCGGGGTCGGCGGGATTCTGCGCGATATCTTCACCATGGGCGCACGGCCCATCGCGGTGCTGGATTCCCTGCGGTTCGGCAATCCCGCGAATCCCCGAGTGCGATACCTGATTGACGGCGTGGTTCGTGGAGTCGGCGATTACGGCAATTGCTTCGGTGTGCCCAACATCGGTGGGGAAACAGTCTTCGAGGACGCTTACACTGGCAATCCACTTGTCAACCCACTGGCGATTGGCCTCGTGCGGACGGACAAAATTGCCCGCGGAGCCGCATCGATGATCGGTGCTCCGGTGTTTATCGTGGGGTCGAAGACCGGACGCGACGGTATCCATGGCGCCACTTTCGCATCGGAAGAACTTTCGGAAGCATCCGAAGCGCGGCGGCCATCAGTTCAAATCGGCGATCCGTTCACCGAGAAGCTCCTTCTGGAAGCCACCCTGGAGATGATCGATGCCGACCTGTTGGTCGGCATTCAGGATATGGGTGCGGCGGGGATCACCTGCTCCTGTTCCGAGACAGCGTTCCGAGGCGGACTGGGAATGCACATCGACACCGGACTGGTGCCGGTGCGCGAGGACGCAATGACTCCTTACGAGATCCTGCTTTCGGAATCGCAGGAACGGATGCTCGTGATCGTGAAGCCCGGCTGTGAAGCCGCGACCCAGGCGATATTCGCGAAGTGGCAGTTGGATGCCGCGCGCATCGGCGAGGTCATCGAGGGGAATCGTTTCATCGTCGATCACAACGGCGAGCGCAAAGTGGACGTGCCCGCCGACGCGTTGTCGCTGGGTGGCCGGACCCCGCAGTACAAGCGCGCCGAACGGCGTCCGAAATTCCTGGATGAGGCGGCCGCGTTTGACACGGATGATATTCCGATTCCGGGTCATCTTGGTGAGACACTCAGGAATTTGATTGGTTCGCCCAATTTGTCGGACAAGACCTGGGTGCACCGCCAATACGATACCAGTGTGCGTACCTGTACCACGTTTGGCCCGGGCATGGATGCCGGCGTCATTAGAATCCGCAAGACGAACACGGCCCTGGCGGCGACGACCGATGCCAATGGCCGCTACTGTTATCTCAATCCCCGTTTGGGCGCGCAGATCGCCGTCGCGGAAGCGGCGCGCAATCTGGTCTGTGTCGGGGCGCGGCCGCTCGCGGTCACCAACTGCCTGAATTTCGGCAATCCCTACAAGCCGGAGATGTACTACCAGTTTGCCGAATGTGTGCGTGGCATGGGCGAGGCCTGCCGTTTCTTCGAAACGCCGGTGACCGGCGGTAATGTCAGCTTCTACAACGAGGATGCGGAGCGCGCGGTTTATCCCACGCCGACGATTGGCATGATCGGGAAGATTGAGAGTCTCGATTTGATCACCGCCGGCACATTCAAGACACCGGGCGACATCATCGCACTCGTGGGCGAATGCAAAAACGAGATCGGCGCCAGCGAATACCTTTGCCGTATCCATGGCAAGGTCACCGGGAAGGTCCCGAGCCTTGACCTGGCGATGGAAAAGAAAGTGCAGCAGTTCATCATGACGGCCATTCGCTCGGGATGGATTCGCTCCGCGCATGATTGTTCGGATGGCGGATTGGCCGTGGCACTTTTCGAGTGCTGCCTGTCGCAGGGCGGGGAAATGGTCGGGATTGATGTCGACCTGTCCGGCGTCAAGCTGCGCTCCGATGTCGTGTTGTTTGGCGAAAGCCAGTCACGCATTGTCGTTTCGTTCGACGAGCGCCATCAGGTGGAGTTGGCAGCCGCCGCGCAGAGTGCCGGAATCCCCTGGATGATTCTGGGCCGCGTTGCCGAACACGACACGTTCCAACTTCAGCCATATATTTCTGAACCGTTGGCCGGGTTGCGTGATGCGTATATGCAGTGTCTTCCGTCGTTCATGGATCGTCAGCCGAGCGTAACCGCGGTCGCATAGCCCGAGGCCGGCGATTGGAGAGCACGAGGATGGTGACCCCGATTTCGACACAACCACAGCAGGTCCGGAATGTGCCCGGACCTTCAACTATCCGTGCGCCGCGCGGCAGCCAGCGAAGCTGCAAGGGCTGGATACAGGAAGCGGCGCTCCGGATGCTCTGCAATAACCTCGATCCCGAGGTCGCTGAACATCCCGACCAGTTGGTCGTGTACGGCGGCTCCGGCAAAGCCGCACGCAATTGGGACTGCTTCCATCGGATTGTCGCGAGTCTGACGCAACTGGAAAACGATGAGACTCTGCTTGTCCAGTCGGGGAAGCCGGTCGGTGTCTTCAAGACCCAACCCTCGGCGCCGCGCGTCATCATCGCCAATTCGAATCTGGTGGGGCAATGGGCGAATTGGGAGGAGTTCCGGCGGCTCGATGCCCTGGGCCTGATGATGTACGGACAGATGACGGCCGGGTCATGGATCTACATCGGGACTCAGGGGATTCTGCAGGGAACGTACGAGACGCTGGCCGCCGTCGCCGCGAAGCATTTCGGCGGGACTCTGGCGGGGCGCTGGGTGCTCACAGGCGGCATGGGAGGAATGGGTGGCGCCCAACCATTGGCGGTCACTCTCAACGGTGGTGTCGCGCTGGTGGTCGATGTTGATTCATCACGGATAGACCGTCGGCTGAAGACCGCGTATTGCGACCGCAAGACAACATCCCTCGCCGAAGCGCTCGCGTGGGTCAATGAAGCGGTGAAGGCCAGGCAGCCGTTGTCCGTTGGCCTGGTGGCAAATTGCGCGGATGTTCTCCCGGAGCTGGCATCGCGTGGGGAGACACCCGACATCGTCACGGATCAGACCTCCGCCCACGACGAATTGAATGGTTATGTTCCCGCCGGTATTTCGTTCGATGAGGCGATTCGTCTCCGCCAGAAGGATCCGCAGGATTATATCAAACGTTCATTTGCCTCGATGGCACGCCATTGCGAGGCAATCGTCGCCATGCAGAAAGCCGGTGCAATAGCGTTCGATTATGGCAACAATCTGCGTGGACAGGCGAAGAAGGCGGGTTTTGAGGCGGCGTTCTCATACCCCGGCTTTGTGCCTGCCTACATCCGTCCCTTGTTTTGCGAGGGGAAAGGTCCGTTCCGTTGGGCGGCCTTGTCCGGCGATTCGAAGGACATCGCCGTGACCGACCAAGTCGTGTTAAAAGAATTCGCGCACAACGAACCGTTGTGCCGCTGGATCAGGCTGGCATCCGAGAAAGTGAAGTTCCAGGGACTTCCGGCCCGAATTTGCTGGCTGGGTTATGGAGAACGGGACAAATTTGGTCTGATAATCAATCGGGCTGGTCAAGGACGGAAAGATTACGGCGCCGATTGTGATTGGACGTGACCATCTCGATTGCGGGTCGGTGGCCTCGCCGAATCGTGAAACTGAGGGGATGAAGGATACCTCCGATGCGGTGGCCGATTGGCCGCTTCTGAACGGACTCCTGAATGCGGTGTCCGGCGCCGGGTGGGTTTCGATCCATCACGGTGGCGGTGTGGGCATGGGACTTTCGATTCACGCGGGCATGGTCGTGGTTGCCGATGGGTCAGAAGACGCGGATGGGAGATTGAGCCGCGTGTTGGTCAATGACCCGGGGACGGGAGTGATGCGGCATGCCGACGCCGGGTATGAAGAGGCGATTTCTTTTGCCGGGGAGCATGGGATCAAGCTGCCTGGTTTGGAGTGACCGTATGAATTGAGTGATTTTCGTACGGATCGAAACCTCAGTCACGCTCGTATGATCTTGCTGGCCCTTGAAATGGCCGAGATCGGTTGGGTTGACGATGGACAGAAGACCCCGCAATCCCAGAGCACCACAGCAGCGTCCCCCGCGCGGGATCAATCCGTTCGGTGAGGGGAACGCCCGAGCGGTCGCTTACGACATCGCGATCAAGGCGTTTCGTGGGGAGGAACGGTTCGAACACATCTGGAAGAACCATCCCGGCCTGGTGCAGCTGGCCCCCAGGGATCGGGCACTGGCGGTGCACATTGCCTCCGGTGTGCTGCGCCAATACCGGCGTTTGGATGCGCAAGCCCGGCATCTAACCTCTGGGAAATCCAGCGGCCTCAGCGATCCGGTGCAGTGGATCATGCGTCTGGGCCTGTTTCAGGTTATTGACTGCGATCGCATTCCGGCTCATGCCGCTGTCTCAACAGCGGTCGATGCGACCAAGAAGGTCTCCCATCAGGGTATCGCGGGGTTGATGAACGCGGTCTTGCGGCGTGCGGTTCGCGAGAAAGAAACGCCGCCGGATGCCGACCAGATTCCTCCAGAGGCGATCACGTGGGGTGAGCGGCTTTCGATGCCGGACTGGATGGCGGAAGTCTTGCTCGAACGGTATGGCCGAGACGCGGGCGACCGGATCGCGCGCTGGGCCAACGCTCCGCCGCACTACTATTTTCGCTTGTCGAAATCGGGCGCAGGATTGGATCGCGTCAATGAAATCCTGAAGGAAATGCATCTGGCCGCGGCCAGGCCCCACCGTGAGTTGCCCGAGTACATTGGAATGGTTTGTTCAAAGAGCCGTTGGGGTGGGTGCAGAATCCCGCGGCGGGACTTGTCGTGGCGCTTTTGGGATTGCAGCCGGGCGACAGCGCCATCGATTTTTTTGCCGCCCCGGGTGGAAAGACACTCGCGATTGCTGAGACCATCGGCCCGACCGGGCAGGTTCTGGCGGTCGATAAGAACCCAGACCGACTTCGCCGGTTGACCGAGAACAAAGTCAGATTCGCCGCCGAAAACATCCTGCCAATTGAGGCGGATGTTGCCAGTCTGGGCGAGCGCAGCGCAAAGAATGTTCTCGCTGATGTCCCCTGCTCGGCGCTGGGGACACTTCCCAAGAATCCCGAAGTCCGCTGGACCAAGACAGTGGACGACATCACCCGGCTGGCTCGTTCGCAACGCATCTGGCTCAATGTCGCCTCGACTCATGTTGCCGAAGGCGGCGTGCTCGTCTATTCCACCTGCACTGTGCCGCACCAGGAGAACGAGGACATCGTGCGCTCCTTCCTTGAGTCCAATCCCGGCTTCGAGCTGGAATCTGCGGCGCAATTCGTTCCGGCACGTTATGTTAATGCCGGTGGATTTCTGGCCACCAATCCGCCGGTGGACGGGCTCGATGGTGTTTTTGGCGCCCGGCTTCGCCGCCGGCCTTCGGCATGAACGAACCGATCTCAACTGAGAGACCTCGCCGATCCTGGCTTCGACGGATCATATTGTGGCTTGTGCTCCCGATTGTATGCGTTGCCGGACTGATTCTACTGGTGGATCGCGTGATCATGCCGTGGTGGACCCGGCATGGTGAAGAATACGCGGCGCCATTGTTAGTCGGACGTTCGCCCTCCGCCGTGCTATCGCTGCTCGCTCCATACGAAGCGACCTACCAGCTTTCGGAGCGGCGCTTCTCCGCTGATCACCCGGACGGCACGATTCTCGAACAAAGGCCTTTGCCCGGCGCGCCCATCAAGCGGGGCCGGTTATTTAATCTGGTAATCTCACGCGGCTCCGAGCTGATCGACATCCCTAGGGTTCGAGGCGGGAGTGTCCGCCAAGCCGAGCTGATGTTGGAGCAGGTGGGGTTGGCGATCGGCGGCAGGGCGTTTGGATATGAAGATTCTCTTCCAGAAGGGGCGATCATCGGCACGATTCCAGGTGAGGGAAGTGGTCTCACCAAGGGGGGCGTGGTGAACCTGGTGATCAACCATTCCCCCGATGCTGCTAAGACATTCTGTCCCAAGCTGGTAGGCCTGAATATCGAGGAGGCCCGCGACACTCTCCGTGACCGGGGACTCTTGGTGGGATCGATCGATCGGAGATTCGATGCCACCTTGCTCCCGGGTACGATCGTGGGCCAGTCGGTCGCTCCCGGCGATGAGCTCACCCCCGGGGCAGAGATCGACTTTGTGATCTCACGAGATCGGTAATCCTATCTGTATAAGTCTTTGATTCGCAATTGAATAGCTACGCGAGGGATTGCCCAATGGCGCCGCTTTGCAAGCGTGCACCTCAATCCCTTCTGATGCACCTTGCCTTGAACCGGCAAGGGGCAATCGGACGCTTGGTATGACTATTGGGGTGAAAGACCGCTCGATTTCCCGTGTACCTGAGGGTGTGGGGAACGCACGATTGGCATTGAGTTTTTGCCAATGAAGCGTATCTTATAAGTTTGCGCCGGATCAGAAATCGGTCGGGCGCACAGAAGGGGTGTACTAAGCGTCGCGGTCGGCTGCTGAGTATGGCTGGACGACCGTGGGGAGTTGTTATGTTTTCGAATTTGGCCGAGCGTTTTGAGGGGATCTTCAAAACTCTCCGTGGCCATGGCAAGATAACTGAATCCAATGTTCATGATGCGCTGAAGCAAGTCCGGCGCGCCCTGTTGGAAGCTGACGTCAACTACAAGGTCGTCAAGACCTTCTTGGATGAAGTTCAGGTGGAGAGCCTTGGCGACAAGGTTCTCAAGTCGGTCTCGCCTGGCCAGCAGATCATCAAGATCATCCATGACCGCCTGGTCGATCTTCTTGGTGGCCAGCACCGGCCCGTACGATTTGCCAAACCACCTTCCCCCACGATCTGGATGATGGTTGGCCTGCAGGGGTCAGGCAAGACGACGACATGTGGAAAGCTTGCCGGACGATTCGCCAAAGCCGGACGTCGTCCCCACATGATCGCAGCGGACCTGGCGCGCCCTGCGGCCGTTGATCAGCTCAAGACGCTCGGGCGCCAGTTGAACATCCCGGTGCATTCGGGGACCGGCAACGCAGTCGATGTCGCAATTGCCGGCGTTGCCGCCGCCACACAGGCTGGTGCGGATTTAATCATTCTCGATACCGCGGGACGACTTCATGTCGACGACGACCTGATGGCCGAAGTCATGGCGATCAAATCGCGTGTCGCGCCCACCGAGACATTTTTCGTGGCCGATGCAATGACTGGGCAGGACGCGGTAACCTCCGCGGCGGCATTCGCCGAACGCGTGGGCATTGATGGCGTCATCTTCACCAAGATCGATGGCGACGCCCGAGGCGGCGCCGCGCTGTCGATTGTGCGCGTCACCGGCGTTCCGATCCTGTTTGTCGGAACTGGTGAGAAGCTGGATGGCATCGAGCCGTTCCATCCTGATCGCATGGCGTCACGCATACTGGGAATGGGCGATGTTGTCGGCCTGGTTGAGAAGGCGCAGGAAGCGGTTGATCTCAATCAAGCGGCCCAATGGGAGCAGAAGCTCCGCAAATCGCAATTCGACTTTCAGGACTTCTACGAGCAGTTGCAGCAACTAAAGAAGATGGGTCCGCTGGAATCTGTTCTTGGAATGCTTCCCGGGATGTCGAAGATCAAGGGTCTTTCGATTGACGAACGCGCGCAGAAACGCATGGAGGCGATGATCCTCTCCATGACCGTCGAGGAACGCCGCCACCCCGAGCTCATCAATGGCTCGCGCCGGCTGCGCATCGCCAAGGGAAGCGGCAACTCGGTTCAGGATGTGAACCGACTCTTGAAGCAGTTCGCCGGCATGCAGAAGATGATCAAGACGATGAGCAAAGGCGGGATGAAAGGCCTTCCCAAAATGCCCATGCCATTCTGATCCGGTGAGTACCGATTAACACGAGCTTGATGAACGGGAATTGAAACTGAGTCGTCTTACTTGATAGGAAACACGAAGGAGGTTGGTTTTGTCTGTAAAGATCCGTTTGCGCAGAGGTGGAAAGAAGAAACAGCCGATGTTCCGGCTGGTGGCGACTGACTCGCGGATGCCGCGCGATGGGCGTTTCCTCGAGGTGCTGGGCTGGTACCGTCCCCTGGACAAGCCGGCCAAGGTCAAAATCGATGTCCCGCGGACAATCGACTGGCTGAAGCGTGGCGCGGTTCCCTCGGATACCGTGAATGCGTTGTTCAAGCATTCCGGGTTCGCCACCGTGTGGGACAAGGCCCAAAAGGGCGAGGATGTCTCCGGCATGGCGCTGAGGGACACGATTACCGAGCGTCCGCACAAGGTCAAGGCCAAGGCGCGCGCGCGCATGACCGAGAAGGCTACTGCGGCGGCGGCGGGCGCGGCGGAGACCCCGGCGGCATAATTCGGAGGCACGAAAATCGCCTCGGGATTACGCCGTGTGAGAGTCGGACCGATGACGGACCGCATTGCGCTGGGACGCGTCGGCCGGCCTCATGGCATCGCGGGAGCGTTTCTCGTCTGGCCCTACGCGGAGGACATCGAACGATTCGCACGGTTAAAGCAGTTTGTGCTGTCGAAAGGCGACAAGACGCTGAACGCCACGGTTGAATCGGTCCGGATCGCCAATGGATATGCGGTCGTTCAAACCGGAGAGCTGACCACCCCTGAGGATGTGCGGCCCTGGACCGGCGGTGATGTTGAAGTTGACGCGGCCGAACGAATTCAGCCCCCGCCCGGACGCTTCTTCCACGACCAAATCCTCGGATTGAAAGTGGTGACAATGCAGGGGACGCCGGTGGGGATAGTGGAATCGATCATGGATTGTCCGGCCAACGATGTTTATGTCTGTCGTGACGGCGTCAAGGAGTACCTGATCCCCGCGGTGGACACGATTGTGAAAGAGATCGACTTGAGCGCTGGCGTGATGAGAATTGAACCGATACCGGGATTGATCGACTGAGTCCGAGTCGATTGGTGGGATGACTTGAGCATGTTGAAAGTCGACATCATCACTGCTTTCCCCGGAATGTTCGAGGGTTTCCTCGGCGAGTCGATGCTCGCGCGGGCACTGGCCCAGGGAATCCTGTCGATCAAGGTTCACGACCTGCGCGATTTCACCGATGACCCGCATCGAACGATTGATGACACTCCGTTCGGCGGTGGCGGCGGCATGATTCTCAAGGCCGAGCCGGTGGCCAAAGCCATCGAGACGATCTGCCCGATCCGTGATGGGTGCAGTCGTGCGACGCTGATCATCCCGACGCCACGCGGCGAGTCTTTCACGCAAGCGACCGCCGTCCAGCTTTCCGGCCAGCAGCATCTAGTCTTTGTGTGCGGGCACTACACCGGAATCGACGAACGCATCTACGACCATTTCAAGCCACGCCGCCTCTGCCTTGGCGACTTTGTATTGTCTGGAGGCGAACTCCCGGCGATGGCGATGATCGACGCGGTCGGACGGCTTCTGCCGGGATTTCTGGGGAATGAAGAATCGGGCAAGAACGATTCCTTTGTCCGTCCCGGCCTCGGTGCGCCGCAGTACACACGTCCGCAGAGTTGGCGCGGGCTTGAGGTGCCGGAGGTCCTGATCTCCGGGCACCACGCCAAAGTCACCGAATGGCGGGAGAACTCCCGCAAGCAGACAACTGAGCAGTTCCGACCCGATCTGATTGGGTCTTCTGATAGCGATTCGCTCGATGCGGTCGAAGGCAGGGGAAATACCAATGCCCCGCATCAACTTTCCAATGAGAAAACAAGGAGATAACCATGGCTAATCTATCCCATCTCGGTTTGGCCCCCCAGACCGAAACCGCTGCCAAGTTCAATCCCGGAGATCTTGTGCGTGTGCACGTGAAGATCAAGGAAGGGGACAAGGAGCGGATTCAGGTCTTTCAGGGCACGGTCATTCAAAAACGTGGCGAAGGTTCGGGGAAGACGTTCAGCGTTCGCAAGGTGTCGCAGGGCATCGGTGTCGAGCGGACCTTCCCGGTCTTTTCCCCCAACGTCGCGAAGATTGAAATCCTCAAGTCCGGCAAGGTGCGCCGCGCGAAGCTCTATTACCTGCGTGATCTCACCGGTCGTTCGGCCAGACTGAAGGACAAGCAGACCGGCAACGAGTAGCCGCGATATCGCGTTCCCGTTTCCGGGAATCGCCGTCACCGGTTTTGTGTCAAGGGCTGAGGTGGCATGCCGCTTTTGGTACACAAACACGGACCAGAGTCGGATCCGTGGCGCTATGAAAGGCAGTATTGGGATGCCGGCATGGCGCACGTGGCCGGTGTCGACGAGGTTGGCCGCGGGCCACTGGCAGGGCCGGTCGTCGCGGTTGCCTGCGTGCTCTCCCCGGAGTTCGATGCGACCGGCATCAACGATTCCAAATTGCTCGCCCAATCACAGCGTCTCACCCTCTTCCCCAGGATCAGCCAGAATGCTCGCGGCTGGGCCGTGGGGATCATCAGCCCGGACGATATCGACCGTCACAACATTCTCGGCGCGACCTTCATGGCAATGCGCATGGCGCTGGAACAACTGCCCATCCAGCCCGATGCGGTTCTCGTCGACGGCAAATTCCTGATTCCCGACATATCGCTCCCTCAGCGCGCCATTATCGAAGGCGACCGTCTCTGTGTTTCGATTGGCTGCGCGTCGATCCTGGCCAAGGAGATTCGCGACCGGATTATGGAGGATTTCGACAGCGAGTATCCGGGTTACGGATTCGTGCGGCACAAGGGATACGCCACTGCGGAGCATCTCGAAATGCTGCAGAAACTGGGCCCGACTCCGATTCATCGGCGCAGTTTCGCGCCAGTCCGCGAGTGCCGGCAGGAGCATTTGGAGTTGTAACAAAGCCGGCGCTGCGAGTAGATCCCAGCCTCGGGAACGAAGCGCAGACTCACGCCATGCCCAGCCCCGCACCCAAGTCCCGTAAAGCCCGGCCAAGCCGGGGGAAGCGTGGCGAGGAGTTGGCGGCGGAGTACCTGGAGACCAAAGGGTTTCAGATTATCGCCCGCAACTGGCGTTCATCCCTCACTCGCCATGAGATCGACCTGATTGCCCGCGAGGGCAATTGCATTGTCTTCGTCGAAGTGAAGACGGCGCGAACCACAGATTTCGGTAATCCGATCACGTGGATCACTCCCCGCAAGCAGGCCGCGATTATCAAGGCGGCGCAGGCCTATCTCGCCGGATGGCAATCGCACGACGTGGATTTTCGATTCGACGCGATCGCGATATCGCCGGTCTCATCATCTCAGAAGCCGACGATCGAGCATGTACGCGGGGCGTTTACGTGCGATGTAGAACTTAAGTAGGCAAGCTCCGTTGTACGACATCTGAGCGTGTTTCTGTGTCCAAGGACTCTGCTCAGACCGCGGGACCAGATTCAACCCACGATTCGTTCCAACCCATACCGCCGTCGCGCCGCCGCGAGTTGGCCGACATGATAGCTATCATGGAGAGCGGCCAAGCCCAACGTCCCGAGGACAGTCTTGTCCAATCCCGGAGCTTCGGTGAGGGCCGAAAGTTGCGCGCTTGTGACCGTTTCCAACTGGATCATGAATGCGCCATGTACTTCATCCCACTTTGCCCGGACCTCTGCCAGCGACGGCCACTGATCCTGATTCTTGACTTCATCACCCCGGCGGAAGTGGCCTGCCCAGGGCACGACGACGCTACCGCCAATCACTCGCATGAACGATGAGCGGACGGTGACAATGTGACCGGCGATCCACAAGATCGGATTGGCGCCGTTCGAGCGCTCCAGTGCTTGCTCCTTGGTAATCCCGTCAAGAGCACGATGGAACAGCCCGTGAGTGCTGCGGAAAATGAGAGAATACCCCTGCAGTTCAGGTATCATGCGAACCTCGTCCAGTATGGTGGAGGTCACGCCTCGGAGAGGCTGACGGTTACAGAGGTTTTCTGGTGCTCTGGTTCATGACGGTGGTGTCGGGCGGAAGCGGATTGCGCTTGTTCAGCTCATCCTGAATCCGATCCCAGATCGGGCGCCATTTCTCGGGATGCTCATTGTATTCGGCCAGTGTCTTCTCGATCTGCCCCGGTTCCAGGCCAATCTGTCCCAGTACGCGTGTCTTCGCCTGCTCGTATTCCGGCGTACCGATGGGCGTAGACTCCGCCAGCGTGGCCAACTCGACATAGGCGCGGACGATCTGGTCTTCGGTAATCGACTTCCCAGGCGCCGTGCTGGCAGCCGCAGGCTCAGTCGGAGCTCCCGTCGGGTCGTTGGTGGTCCTGAAGTAGACAATGCCAACGGTCGTGAAGGCGATCAGGAGCAGAGCGATGATGATGATTTTCAGACGCATTCGTGCGGGTATCCTGCCGAAGGTTCGCGTTCCAATATACGATGAGCCAGCCTGTTAACCAAGGTCATTCATTATACCCGGCTTCGTGGTATCCGGGCGGAGGTAGAGGCCGTACCATGACCGATTTTTCGCCCGTAACCTGTACCAGTCCCGCCGGTGCCTTGCGGGGTTTACGGACACGCCGGATCTCGGTGTAGATGACCGGAACCAGATGGGAATGCTTAGCTTTGGAGAAGAAGGCAGCAATCTGAGCCGCGGCAAGAATGGCCTTGTGATCGAATTCCCGGTCCTTGGATTCGCGCTTGAGGATCACGTGGGCCCCGCCCGACTGGCTGGCGTGCAGGAATAGATCGTGGGGCCGGGCAATTTTCAACGTCAATTGCTCGTTGTCGCGGCTGGATCGGCCCACCAGTACGACTTGGTCACCCAACCGGAACTCACGATAGGGCAAGCGCTTCTGCTCAAGGCGTTTTGCCGGTTTGCCTTCGGTGGCGATCCCGCAGGCAGCCTTGATCACCTCGAGCTCCTCTGGGCCGATCTCTGGGTCGTCGAGTAGTCGCAGCCGATCCTCCCAAGCCGAGGACTCCCGATTCAGCGTGGGGAGAATAGTCGCCGCATTGCGTGCTGCGCGGGTTGCCTTGCTGGCTTGATCGTAGAGGGCATCGATGTTTTCCTGAGGCGTGAGCGCCGGATCGAGCGGAACCGTGATCGGATCGCCGGACTCCCAATCACTTACTGTGATTTCTGACATGCCCGGCCGCAATTCGTGGCGTTGGGCGCCGAGCAAGTCTGCCCTGCGTCTGAGCTCGGGCACCCGCTGGCCCTCGGCGATCGCGTTCTCGGCGTCGTTCAACCGGCGGCGGATGCGTTCGATGCGGCCGCGCACGTCACGTTGGAGCAGCGCGACGAGGGCAGTGCGGCTTGACTCTTCCCCTGATTGAGCGTCGATGGCCGCGAGGGCTGAAGCCAGCGACCTGAATTCGCTTGCTTCCGCGCTCGTGGTGGCAGGCAGATGGGGGACGACCCAAGAAGTCCCGTCTGATGAAGTCTGAATCAACACCGGGGTTGTCGAGTTCACCGTCCGCCTTAGCACACGCAAACACGATTCAAACTCGGTCCACGTTTGATTCCGCGTCGCTCCTGACGTATCGAGCTCCGACTGAATTGCTCTCGCAATGGCTTCGTCGATCCCCCAGAATCTCTTACGCAAGAACTCGCCAAGTGTCAGTTCCTTGTTCTCGGTGCGCGCCCGTTCGAATTCCGGGAATGTGATCGACTGCCAGTTTAGCAGTGATGGGGGCTTGGGCGGGGTGAACACGCCGGAGGCAGCGGAATCGGTGGCGGCAAAGTGCGACTCCAAAATGGCAGCAGTCTCAGGCTGCACCAGCCAGAGGTTTCCGGCGGCCCCAGTCCAACTGATCCACATATCCAGCCGTTGAAACGTGTCCGGACTTTCCCCAGGCTTCTCAAAGCTCAGGCGGATGACACGATCCGGTTGCGGAATCTCCACGTGCCCGAGTCTACACCCCTTGAGCCGGTTGAACTTCTCTGTCGGGACAAATGAATCGAGCGATGGAATCACGGCTTTATCCGAGACCCAGTAGAAGGCTTGGCTTGCTCCCCGACAACCGACCACAAGCCATCTTTTCCGATGCCGCGCTTCCAATTCAAAGAACAGCCGGCCGGATTCGCGATCAGATCGAATTGATCTGACCACGGTACCCACCAAATCCTCTGATGCTTCGTTGACTAGACGGACCAGATGCCAGCCGACGATTTTCATCTGACTGCCATGGCCGAACGGATTGTTACTCTTGTGCTTATCGGTGATTTCAACGTGCGATTCTCCGCTGACAACTCTGGAGACCAAAGGAAAAGCAATTGACTTGCCATAATGAAGGTGGCTAAATTGAATGCTTTTTGAAGGTTGAGGCTGACGCGCATGATCTCAAGCATGACCGGATTTGGCAGGGGGGAGATCGACCGGGATGGATTCCGGGCGGTCTTTGAAGTCACCTCCCTTAATAGTCGTTATCTAGAAGTCTCCCTTCGGCTTCCGAGGTGGATGGCGTCCCAGGAATCAGCCCTGCGTGCCATCATTTCGAACAAAGTCGGGCGGGGCAAGGTTGTGGCGCAACTGGCATGGGACCGAACCGCCTTTGAATCGCCGGTCCAAATCAACGAAACCCTGGCCGACTGGTACATTGAAACGATCAAGCGTCTCGCGGCCAAGCACCAAATGACGAGCGACCTTAGCATTGCCGACGTCATGTCATTGCCCGAGGTCTGGACCAATCCCGAAAAGACGACCGAGTCGGAGGCAGTTGAGGCGATTGTCCGTGAAGCCCTCGACCGGGCCTTGGACCAGCTTCTTCAGATGCGGCGCGACGAAGGCAGCAAGCTCGCGAACGATTTTCGCGAGCGGATGACCATGATCCGCCAGACCGGGGAGAAGATTCAAGGTTTGTCTGCCACGCAGGTTGATGCCTACCGTCTGAAGCTGACCCAACGAATTGAAGAAATTCTCGGCACCGCGGGCTACGATCCGCAGCGACTGGCGCAGGAAATCGCCTACATGGCCGAACGCACCGATATCACCGAAGAGTGTGTGCGCCTCTCCATCCATTGCCAGCACTTTCTGGATGCGGTGAATGGCAACGAGCCTGCCGGGCGCCGTCTGAATTTTCTTCTGCAGGAATTGAGCCGTGAAGTCAACACGATCGGTTCAAAGTCGGCGAGCGCGGAAATCTCCGCCCTTGTGGTCAATCTCAAGGAGGAGCTGGAAAAGACCCGCGAACAGGTGCAGAATATCGAGTGAGCGATTGTGGCTGAAGCGTCATCGCGGAGAACAAAAGCCGGCCGCGGCCTGCTGGTCATCATCTCATCTCCTTCGGGAGGGGGGAAATCGACCGTGATTCGCAAGCTGCGCCAGAAGCATCCGGAGTATCTCTACTCGATTTCCACGACGACAAGGGGGAAGCGGGCGGGGGAACGCAACGGGACTCATTACAATTTCGTGACGACAGCGCAATTTCAACGACTGGTCAAGAGCGGGCGACTCGTGGAATGGGCGAGCGTTCACGATCAATTCTACGGGACGCCAAAGGCAAACATCGCCCGGGCCAACCGTTTGAAACGCGTCATGTTGTTTGATCTGGACGTGCAGGGTGCGGCGACGATGCGCAAGAATGTCCCCTCGGTCGTTACAATCTTCATCATGCCGCCCTCGTGGGAAGTTCTGAAGAAGCGTCTCGAAGGGCGCCGTTCGGAGACGATCGCGCAAAGACGCCGGCGGTTGCGTACCGCGCGCGAGGAGTTGCGCCGCAAGCACGAATACGAATACTGGGTGGTCAATGACCACTTGGAGCAGTGCGTGGAAGACTGCGCGGTCATCATTCGCGCGGAGAGCCTCAAATCGGACCGGCGGTCATGATACCGCAATCGTTCGGTGCACCAGGCGCGTATTGACAGTCTATATGAAGCGATTTGTGAACAATTCGGATGCGACGAGAGTTTGTTGAACATACACACGAGGTGCTGGCATGGCTAAGATCGATTCCATCGAAAACATGATGTCATCCGACCATGAAGAAACAGACGATCAAACATACGCGCCCTCGGCTCCCAAGCAGTCCGAGTGGGCAAAGCT
>JACRMA010000002.1:0-50247 GCA_016235085.1 Candidatus Zixiibacteriota bacterium | reverse complement strand
GGAAGGATTGCAGCAGAGTGCCAAGAATCGTTACGAAGCCGTGTTGATCGCCGCCGCGCGTGCCCGTCAGCTCAATGCGAAGAAGCTCGCATTGGAAGAACGGGGCCTCGAAGATGACGCCGCGGAGTTGAAGCGTCTCAAAATGACGTCGAATGCGCTGGGCGAATTGTTGGATGGGAGAATTGAAGTCAAACGTCCCGAAGATGCCGCCTAACATCCGACTGTCTCAGAACTTGAACGTCCCTGGCCGACCCGCGCTTCCAGCGCCCCCTAATAAATGTGACGGTCAGCCCGATACTGATTATCAGACCCGGCGCAGTGATGCACGGGTGGGAGTCGCCGGCGAATCGCATTCGGCGAAATTGAGGCCGGAACACGTGGGAACATTGGCGGGTTGAACGATTGGTCCAAGGAAACCGAAGCAAGGAACGGAATCGTCTAATGTCCAAGCATGTCGTCATCGTTGAGTCACCGACCAAGACAAAGACTCTCCAGAAATTTCTGGGGGCCGATTATTCGATTCTGGCCACCCGTGGCCATATCTTCGATCTGCCGACCAAGACCCTCGGCGTCGACGTCGATGCCGAATTCCGTCCTGAATATGTCCCAATTGAAGGCAAGGAAGCCATCGTCAAAGCCTTGCGCAAAGAGGCCAAGACCGCCCAAATCGTGTATCTCGCGCCCGACCCGGACCGTGAGGGTGAGGCAATTGCCTGGCATGTGGCGACCGCGCTGAAGGGCACCAAGGCCAAGATTCTTCGCGCGTCGTTCAATGAAATCACCAAGTCGGCCGTTCTCGAGGCACTCGAGAATGCCGGAAAGGTCGATCAGGACAAAGTCGATGCCCAACAGGCGCGGCGCGTGCTCGATCGGCTGGTGGGATACAAGGTCAGTCCGTTCTTATGGAAGACGGTTTGCCGGGGTCTTTCGGCCGGTCGTGTCCAATCGGTGGCCATGCGCCTGATCTGCGAGCGTGAGGCCGCAATTCGCGCGTTCAAACCCCAGGAATACTGGTCTCTTGATGCGCTGCTCTTTAAGACCGCCGACAAGAAGAAGACCATCTTCCCGGCAGCAGTCGCCGAAGCCGATGGCGAAAAGTTCGAGATTCAGAACGCCGATGCGGCGCATCGTGTCGAAGCCGATCTGCGCAGTGCGGCATTGACCGTCGCCGATGTCAAGGTTCAGTCGAAGAAACGCAATCCACCGCCACCTTACATCACATCAACACTGCAACAGGATTCGGCGCGGCGTCTCTATTTCTCACCGAAGAAGACAATGATGGTCGCCCAGCACCTGTATGAAGGTGTGGAGATCGGCAAGCGCGGCTCGGTCGGGTTGATCACGTACATGAGAACCGATTCCACGCGTGTCGCCAAAGAGGCCGTCGACGGAGCGCGGGAGTTGATCGAAAGAGAATACGGTGTCGAATACCGTCCCGACGAACCGCCGGTTTACAAATCAAAGGGCCGTTCGCAGGATGCCCACGAGGCAATTCGTCCCACTTATTTTGATCTGCCGCCCGATGAAATCAAGAAGTACCTGAGCGCCGACCAGCTCAAAGTCTATTCGCTGATCTGGGACCGGTTCCTCGCGTCCCAAATGAGCCCGGCCCAAATCGAACGCACGTCGGTGGACATTGCGGCCGAAGTGGCGAAGACCGGCAAAAAATCCGGCGGAGTCCAAAACTACACGCTGAAGACCGGCGCGGAAAAGGTGACCTTCCCGGGATTCCTGAGGATCTATCAGGATGTTGCCGAGGAGAACGGTGACCAGGAAGCGCCCAAAGTTCTGCCAACGCTGAAGGCCGGCGACGCACTGACGCTCGAGGATATCAAGCCGGAACAGCACTGGACCAAACCGCCGGCACGGTTTTCGGAGGCGACACTGGTGCGTGAGTTGGAGGCCAATGGAATTGGACGGCCGTCCACCTACGCGCAGATCATCGCGACCATTCTCTCCCGCAATTATGTCCGGCTCGAAGACCGCCGGCTGGCGCCGACCGATCTGGGCGAAACCGTGAACACGATTCTGGTCGAGGCATTCCCCGAATTGTTCAACGTCGAGTTCACAGCCGAAATGGAAACCGAACTCGATCGCATTGAAGAGGGGACCGACACCTGGACTTCGGTCATGAAGACATTTTACGGTCCCTTCTCCGAGTCGCTCGATCACGCCACTTCACGGACCGCGGAAATCAAGAGTTCGCACCGGCAGGAGCTGGAAGAGAAATGCCCGGAATGCGGTTCCACACTCCTGGTCAAATGGTCGCGCACCGGGAAGTTCGTGGCCTGTTCGGGATTCCCCAAGTGCCGGTACACATCCGATCTGGGCGGCAATGGCGCCAACGGTGGTGAAACGACCGATCAGGTGTGCGACAAATGCGGTTCACCAATGATGATCCGCACCGGCCGATTCGGAAAGTTCATGGCCTGTTCGGGATATCCCAAGTGCCGCAACACGAAGGCAATTCCCACGGGCGTGTCCTGTCCTGAAGAGGGTTGCGGAGGCGATCTGGTGCCGCGCCGCACGAAGACGGGCCGCACGTTCTACTCCTGCTCGCGCTATCCGGATTGCAAGTATGCTGTCTGGGATCGGCCGGTTCCGGTTCCATGTCCCAAGTGCCATGGTCCGTTCATGCTCTTCAAGAGCACGAAGACCAATGGCGACAGCTACAAGTGCCCGACCTGTGCGCACACCACTGCGGTGGAGCCGGTCGCCGAGGCTGTCCCCGCCTGATTGCCAGGCGGAGCCTCACTTCCAGCCAAGTCCGCCATTGTATTTCCCGCGCCACGCGCGTAACTTCGCGTGCCGGTGGAATGGTATCGCTGTCGATGCGAGTCACGATGGCGGTCGCCACCGCTGGTCGTAACGATGGAACAGGCATTGGCGCAGTGGGCGCACGTCTTTCTTGAAGATCTTACCGGGGCACGCCGTTGTTCGCCGCACACCGTGCAGGCGTACCGGCGCGATCTTGAACGGTTTTTGCAAACGCAACGGCTGGGTGGGAGTGCGCCGGCCGACCGTGTCCTGACCACCCGGCGCTTCCAGGATTTTCTCGCGTCGCTGGCGGTCGATGGACTGGCCAATCGCTCGATTGCGCGCGCCGCGGCATCACTGCGGTCGTTCATGGGATTTCTCTACCGGCGCGGCGCCATTCCGCATGACTGGTCGGATCGGGTGCCGTCGGTAAAGTTTGCGCCGAGCCTGCCGCGGTTCGTGGGGGAATCGCAGATGCGTGAGTGGCTGGAATCATTGCCAGGACGCACGCATTGGGAATTGCGGGACCGGTGCCTGGTGGTCATACTGTACGCCACCGGCGCACGGCTCAGTGAGTTGGTTGGCCTGAACTGGGGAGATTTCGATAGCGAATCGCGCGCGTTGCGGCTCTTCGGCAAGCGCAGTCGCGAGCGGGTGGTTCCGACGGGTGAGTATCTGGCGAATTCGTTACTAGAGTTGAAGGCGCAGTCGCCCGAGGCGGCGTTTGGCGAGAAGAAACCGATTCTGATCAACCGGCGCGGGGGACGTTTGACGGGGCGTTCGGTTGCCAGAATACTGCAGCGATCGTTTGCGGCCGCGGTTGGCGGCGGCGTATCGCCGCACCGGCTGCGGCACAGCTTTGCCACGCATATGCTGGATCATGGGGCCGACCTGATGGCGCTCAAGGAACTTCTGGGACATCAGGACGCCGCGACAACGCAGATTTACACGCACACAAGTCTTGAGCATCTTTCACGTGTCTACCGGGAGGCATTTCCGGGGGATCGTGCTTAAAATAGAAAGGTATCACCCCATGTGGCATTCGACGACAATACTGGGACTCACCGTGAAGGGCCAGACCGCGCTGGGCGGCGATGGCCAGGTCACGTTCGACGATACGATCATGAAACACACCGCCCAGAAAGTGCGGCGGCTGGCGGATGGACGGATTCTGGCTGGATTCGCCGGAGCGTCCGCCGACGCGTTTACCTTGTTCGAGCGATTCGAGACAAAGCTCGAGGAGTTCAACAATAATCTTCCGAGGGCGGCGGTCGAGTTGTCAAAAGACTGGCGGATGGACAAGTACCTGAGGCGGCTCGAGGCGTTGCTGGCGGTGATGGATGCCCATCACGCGCTGATTCTTTCCGGAAATGGGGATGTGATCGAACCCGACGACGGCGTGGTTGCGATCGGATCGGGCGCACCATATGCGATGGCGGCCGCCAGGGCATTGATTGGGAATACAAAGATGAATGCCGAGCAAGTGGTGCGGACCGCCCTGGAAATCACCGCCGACATCTGCATATTCACCAACAAGGACATCACGATTGAGGTCTTGTAAAGGGACACGATGGCCGTAACAACATTGACAGAGAAAAAGGAACGCACTTCGCCGGTATCTTCGCCGCGTGACATGACGCCGCAGGAGATTGTCACCGAACTGGATCGCTATATCATCGGGCAGGACAAAGCCAAGAAGTCGGTGGCGATTGCCTTGCGCAATCGCTGGCGGCGCCAGAAGGTCGACCTGAAGCTGCGCGAGGAAATCGCACCCAACAACATCATCATGATCGGTCCAACCGGGGTGGGGAAGACCGAGATTGCCCGGCGACTGGCTGCACTGGCCGGAGCGCCCTTCCTCAAAGTCGAAGCGTCGAAGTATACCGAGGTCGGGTATGTCGGACGTGACGTCGAGTCGATGGTGCGTGACCTTACCGATCTCGCGGTGACGATGGTCAAGCGGGAGAAGGCCATCGACGTCGCCGAGCGGGCATCCCGCCTGGCCGACGAGCGGGTGCTGGATATTCTTCTGCCGCCAATCGCGCGGCGCGGCCGCTCTCAGGACTCGGCGGAGCTTGCCGAGGCGCGCACAAAATGGGAACGCACCCGCGAGAAGCTCCGCGATCAGCTCAAGGCGGGGTTGCTCGATGGCAAGCAACTTGAGGTCGAGACCCCCAATGGCCGCTATCCGGTCGTCGAGGTCTTCTCGCCATGGGGGATGGAAGAACTCGGCGTCAATGTGCAGGAGATCTTCTCCGGCATGATGCCCAAGAAGACCAAGAAGCGCCGGGTCTCGGTCGATGAGGCGCGCCGTCTGCTCGCCGCAGAAGAAACGAACAAACTGGTCGACATGGACGATGTCATCAGCCTGGCCATCGACCGGGCGCAGACATCGGGCATTATCTTCGTGGACGAACTCGATAAAGTAGCGGGCGACCGGTCAAAAAGCGGCGGGCCCGATGTTTCGCGCGAGGGGGTGCAGCGCGACATTCTGCCGATTGTTGAGGGCACAAACGTGATGACCAAGTACGGTATGGTCAAAACCGACCATGTGTTGTTCATCGCGGCCGGCGCGTTTCATATCTCGAAACCGTCGGATCTGATTCCGGAATTGCAGGGACGATTCCCTATCCGGGTTGAACTCGATAGTCTGAATGCCGCGGACTTCTGCCGGATTCTCACCGAGCCGCAGAACGCGCTAATCAAACAGTACAAGGCGCTGTTGGCCACCGAAGGCATCACGATTGATTTCACCGACGCGGCCATCGACGAAATCGCGCAGACCGCCAATCTGGTCAACGAGCGCTCCGAAAATATCGGTGCGCGCCGGTTGCACACGGTGATGACGCTGCTTCTGGAAGACCTGATGTTCCGTGCGCCGAATATCAAGACCAAGAAGGTCGTCTTCGACCGGCGTGACGTGCAAAAGGTGTTGCGCGACATCGTCGAGGATGAGGATCTGAGCCGGTATATCCTGTAGCGGTTTTGACAGAATGAAAGGCCACTCGCTACTACGGCGCCACCCTTACGTCATTCCCGCGAAGGCGGGAATCCAGTGCGTGAGGGCAGGACTGGATTCCCGCTTTCGCGGGAAGGACGGGGCAGGGAGAACACGCACCGCCTGCCCGGACGTTTTTGAGCCGGAGAATTTTACCAGGGTGTCGAATCAAGTAGGATGCGAGAGTTTTCCGACCAATGTCATCCCGAGCGAAGCGAGGGATCTGCTCTAATCCCTACGCAAGACTTGGGAGGGCTATCCGCCGCGGGAGCCTCGCCCTCCCTCCGCCCTTTGCGCTAAATGACGAGCGTTTGAGTGATCAATTCTAAGAAGCATAAAGGAACAGGAATTCAAGATGACTCCGACGAAGAGCACTGCCAAGAAGGCGAAGTCTGGTCCGGCAAAAAAGACGGCCAGGGTTTCCAAGTCCAAGCCATCACCGAAAGCGACAAGCGCCGCAAAGAAATCGCGGCCAAGTTTGAGTGGCATGCCCGGAGGTGTTGGCGCGAAGGACTTCCTGCGCATTACCGACTTCACCACACAAGAAGTGCGCGCGACCATCGACTGGGCCTTGCGCTGGAAAGCGGGCAAGGTGGCGCCGCGTCCGATGTCCGACAAGGTGGCCGGTTTGATCTTCCACAAACCGTCGCTGCGTACTCGCCAGAGTTTCGAGACCGCCGTGTTCCGTTTGGGTGGCCATCCGATGTTCATCACCGACAAGGAAATCCAACTGGGTGTGCGCGAGTCGATCCACGATGTCGCCAAGGTCATGTCGCGGTATTTGGGGCTGATTGTGATTCGCACCTTCAGCCAGTCCGATGTTGAAGAACTGGCGCGTCATGCCACGATCCCGGTGATCAATGCGCTCACCGACGCGCATCATCCCTGCCAGATTCTGGGGGACATCATGACGGCGCAGGAACATCTGGGCCGTATCGACAATCTGTCGATCGCGTTTCTGGGCGACGGCAACAACGTGTTTCATTCGTGGGCGGACCTGGCGGCACGCATCCCGATGGATCTCAGATTGGGAACATCGCCAAGCACGATGCCCGATATGAAAATCGTTGAAGAGGCGCGGAGAAATTCGGCCAGCAAGATCATGATCACGCACGATCCGGTCGAAGCGGTGCGCGGGGCCGACATTATCTACACCGATGTTTGGGCATCGATGGGCCAGAAGGATCAGGCCGACGCCAAGGCCAGCCAGTTGGCAGCCTTCCAGGTCAACGCCGCATTGGTCAAGCTTGCGAAGCCGTCGGCGATTGTCCTGCACTGTCTGCCCGCCGAACGTGGCCGCGAGATCACCGATGAGGTCATCGATGGTCCCAAGTCGGTGGTCTTCGACGAGGCCGAAAACCGCCTGTGGATCCAGGGTGCGGTGATTGCGCAGTTGCTGGCGAAGACGCGCTAACAGTCTTCCGCACGAAATCGGCGGAAATTTCGAAAAAATGTGATGAGCGGCGCCTTCGTGCGCCGCTCCTTTTTGTCCTCGCGATTAGCGTGTTCGTAGCGCCAGAACGCCAGTTTTCACGCATCCTCCGTTGATTCACAACAAGTTACGGGGATTCGACCGTCATGCAGACTGCGCAGTGGGTGCGTAATGGCACTGCGCAGTTATCATATTGAACTTCAATAGCTTACAATTTCGTGCGCAGTGGCACTGCGCAGTCATTACGCACTTGAGCGCTTCGGAAGCGGCACCTGCATTCTGTGTAACTCGTTGCCAGACAACAGAGCGATCGTCAAAATGCCCCTCCTGGACGCACTGGCACAAAAGTTGTTATGCATGTTCACGCCGGCTCTCCGGGCTCGTCTCCTGGGGGCATTTTGAAGATGTAACGTAACCTCCGCCGCTGGCTCCCACCCAAACGCTCATCACACGGCTGGCGGCGGAGGAGAAGAAAGGAGGACGAATCGGGAGTATCGCAGAAACGCATTACGCGGCAAATTCCCACCCCAACTCAATTGACATTCTGCTTTTAAGTATTATATAGTATCGGTGTAACTGGGTTTTCACATTGAAGGGCGAAAAGACCGGCGGGCTCATCCGCCGACAAGGCACATCAGTTAACGGGTTCGTCGTACGCGAGACGGGCCAATGTCGTTAATTTAACTCCATCGGACAGGAGGGAGAGGATGTTGCGATTAAGACGTGTGCACTGCGCAGGCCTGGGGGTCTTGCTGCTCCTGGTTTCTGCCGCAACTGCCGGGGCAAAAACGGGGGACATCATTGCCCGGCTTGGGCCGGGGACCAACCCGCAGTGGTCGCCGGATGGGAATTTGATTGCCTTCGCGAATGAAGGATCCATCTGGGTGATGAATGCTGACGGCAGTGGCGTCAGGTCGATGGTCGCTAACGGCGAGGTGGGTCGATATGCATGGGCTTCGGACAAAAGATTGATCCTCACCAGCGATTATTCGCCGAAGGCAAGGCGGGATTCAGTGCGGTTTTTTGACGTTGCCCTTGTGAGGAGCAAAGCTGACAAGGGCGCCGCGATTGTGCCCGCATCGAGTCCCCGGCTGCTGGCCACGGCGGTCGCGCAAAGGCGCCCAAGGCACATCATCACTGGCCCATCGCGACTGGCTGACGGAACGGTGGGATATTTCGATTGCGCAGGGTCCCCTATAAATCCGGGACACTTCCGACCGCTCTCGTTTGGCTCAGCCGATACGACGCTGTGGCATCGGATGCGGCGAGTCGTCGTCCTTGAGGACGGCAAAGAGTTTGCGACCGGCTTTGGGGACATCTGGCTAGTGCCCGTAGATGTCGGCGACGGACCTGGGCGGCGCCTCACCACGGGCAGGAACTTCCGGTCTGTCTGCACCTCACCTGGTGGCGTTCGCATCTCAGCCTATGACACCGAGAGGAATAACTTGGTTTTTATGGACAGCAGTGGCACGGAGATTCTGCCAGGGTCTGGCAGCATTTCACGGGAAACAATAGGGTGCCTGGGAGGTACGGCTTATCTGGAGTGGGCTCCAGACGCGGGCAAGTTTGCTCAGTTGGTAGCAATCGAAGAGGATGAGATTCAAGTGGGTGAAGTACTGTCGGTATTCGACTTCGGCAGCGGCATCTCGACAGTTATCCTCTCCAGCGACAGCGGGTTCACAGGCATCGGAACGCCCTCCTGGTCTCCAAGTGGAGATCGGCTGGCTGTCTCTACGGGCACGTCCGGCATTCTTGTCTTGGAGGTCAGATGAAGAAGCGTGCCGTTGTCTACACCTGCTTGTCCGCGCTGAATCTCGCGGTTGTGCTTGGTGTGTGGCCAACTGCGGCGCGGGCACAATACGAGAATTGCGACCCGTTCGTCCTGATCGATCCCGGACACGGAGGTACCATTGCGGACACATTGCCAATATGCGACCCGCCGTACAACTATGGAGCGCCCTGCTGGGAAAATCTCTGCCATGAGCGCGAAGTGAATCTCGCCGTAGCCCTACGATTGGGCGTGATCCTTCAGACCAAAGCCTGCCAAGAGGGAGTCGATTACTACTTCACAAGAAAGAATGACTCGAAGATATGTAACATCGACCGCGCGAGGATGGCCGAGCAACTGGGGGTTCAACAGTTCATCTCGATTCACCACAATGGGGACACCGCCACCAACACCAATTATACTTGGACGAAATATTGCGACTGGGATACAACAGCGACACCCCGGAAGGTTCGCGAAGACACCGCCGCATTGGCCCTCAAAATCTGGCACAAAATCAGAGACACTTTTAACATCGCGTACAAGGATCCTAAAGTGGAATGCGGCCTTACGGTTCTGCGGAACACGTCCATGGCGTCAGTCTTAACCGAGGCGTCGTTTATCTCGAATCCTTCCGAGGCACGTCGATTCGTGGACGGGGATGGCATAAGGGACGAAGCCGAGGCCATCTATGAAGGGTTGTGCAGTTATCTCTCAAACGCAGGCGTAGCGATCGTCCAGCAGTCATACTCATGCTTCTTCTACCCGAACAGCGGAGCCGTCAAGGTAGATAACCGATGGCAGGCATCGCCCTTTATGACGACGTGGGGAGAGGCCGGGTGCCCGTGATCGATTGGCATCGTGGCCCTGACCCCGGTCAGGGCTTGCGTAACCGGTGTTCATTGCGGTGAACCGTCTGTCCGCAACTAAGCGTGGTGAGTTATGCCAGCCCTGACCGGGAGTCAGGGCCGCTACGCCGACACTGCTCGCCTACCAACTCGCAGGGACCGCTTTTCGCTTCCATTCTCCGCGATTCTTGATTACCCACTTCCCCATGCGCGAAATCGTCAAGTACTCCGGATGCTTTGTTTGTGGGGAGCAGAATCCTATTGGATTGAAGGTGCACTTCTACGCCGACGGGGAGGAGGCGGTTGCCGAGTGTGTGGCCGATCCCCAGTTCCAGGGATACAGGAACATCTTTCACGGGGGCGTGGTGTCGGCGCTTTTGGATGAAATCATGGCCAAGGCGATTCTGGCTAAACAGATCTATCCATTGACCGCCGAGATGACGGTGCGGTTCAAGAAGGCGGTTCCGACCGGGGAACGACTGTTTCTCAAGGGGCGTATCACGGCGCGTCGGGGACGAATGTTCGAGACGGCCGGGGAGCTGGCGGGAAGCTCCGGCGAGATATTCGCGCATGCCACCGGCAAGTATATAGAGGCCGCTGGCCCAATTCGTAACGCTCTGCTGGAGTCGTTGGAAGAGGGATCAGATCCTCAATAGACCTTATCTGGCTCCGATCGCTATTTGCGTCGGACCTGCAAATCTCTGCAACATGTCCTTAGGACTTCGTCCTTCATGCCACAGGCCGATTGAATCGATCAGCGCAATGGATTGATTGCCATTGGTTTGCGGCGACCCTTGTCGGCGAGCCCGCACCAGAATTCGCGGCACTCATCTTGCATTCTCGTCCACTGCCCGGAATCAGGCCGGCAAGGAGACGAAGCTCATGCGCTGCTACACGTGGGGAACCAACAACTCAGAGAACCGTGACCAAGCCAACAACGGAGTCGTTTCATTCGCAATTCCCGATCTGGGAATTCAATTCCGCGCCGCCTACCGGGGAACCGCAGTGGAATGCGAGTATCTGGCCCTGATGGCGCTGCTCAATTTCGCCGTCACAAACCCAAAGCTCTTCGAACGGCAGAAGCTCGATATCTTCACAGATGCTGTCCTTCCGGTATATCAGGTCAATCGCAAGGCGCCGGTTCCGACGTCGGCCGAGCGTTATATCCGCATGATCCAGAGATTCCGCACGAGCCACCAGCTCACACTGGGCTGGGTGCACAAAGAACAGAACCCGGCCTTCACCGGTGTGCTCGATCTGCCGCCGCTCAAGACGAAGTCGAAGATCGCCCTGAACACCCCTGACACATCTGTTGGGCAGGCCAAGCCCGCACCGTCGAATTTCAAATTTTGAGCACTTACCTGGAGAAGTAAGCGGAGAGCAAGGCTCCCGCCGAACGGGCACGTTGAGAAAGGCCGGACAAGAGTGTCCGGCCTACCGATATCGCGACCAAGCGGTAGGCCGGACACTCCTGTCCGGCCTCTCGAACTTGCGATCGTGACAGTTCTTCAGCACACGCATAGCCAGTGGATCGCGGACACGAGGCTCAGCAGTCCGCCTGGCCTCCCTCGCGCGCTGAGTATCACTTCGCTTTTGGATGCTTGATTCAAACTCGAGTCTCCGTCAATACCATGTCAGGCACGAGCCGATCCCGCGCAGATATTTCCTCAATACAGCTTGATAAAAACCGCCAATGAGACGAATATTGTTATTGGATGGGGGGCCGGATGTGCCGGCATTCAAGGATGAACAACGTGATGCGGCCCAATCGCCGACATTTGATAATTCTGGCAGTCGCTCTGGCGGTCGTGACGGTCAGTGCGGTTGGTGTTTCGGCGCTGACATTCAATGTCGAGAGCGCCTTGCAGATCGGCCAGACGTCCCGGTGGGCGATCCTCGACGGTGGCGCCTGGGCCAAGATTGAAGGCGGATTGCTCCGCTTCTTGTCACCCGACAGCCAGGAACTCCAGAAGCTCGACCTCAAAGGCAGCCAATTCATCGTCGCACCGACCGGTGGCCTGGTGGTCGGTGTGATCAGCTATGCCGACCCGCAACCTAAGAATTTGGACGCGCTGGCATTTGATCTCTACGATGTCACCGGCCGGAGATTGGCGCATCTCGAATCCCCCAGATTGTCCTCGGCAATTGTCGCGCCGAGCGGCACGGCGTTCGTTGGCATCGATGGCGCCGAAGGACTGCCGTTCAGCGTCCTGCGGTTTTTCGATGGACAGGGCAACGTCCGGGACACGCTGGCGGTCGACCGGTTCGAGGGTGGCCGGTTTTCGAGCGATGGCTCCCGGTTCTTCTTCGTCACCGCGAAGGATGGCCTGTGCGTGAGAGACTTGGCGAATACTTCCCTGGATCAGATCGGCCGGGTCGAACACTGGGCGGCGTCGGCAGATGGACGGATGATCGTCACCGCAGCCAACGGAAACATCAGTTGTTTCAAGGACGGCAAACTCGTGACGTCATTCGCCTGGCGGGCTGATTCGATTCCGTTGCGCGCGGTGAGTATCTCACCGGATGGTGTCTACGCCGCGGCGATATCGGCGCTCCACGCCGCCGTCTTTCGGACCGATTCATCGGCGTTGATATGGAAGGTTGCCAGCGGGGAGTCGAGTTGGAACCTCCGGAGCGTTGACCTGCGCAACGGGCTCTCCCTGGTTGCGGTCGGTCTGGACTATGATCCCGGGCCGGACAGCGCCGACCGCCATACACGCAGCCGTTGCGACGTCTACGACCGTGCCGGGCGGCTGGTCCACAGCGAGGAGGATCAGCCCGAAAAGTGGGGCGCGTATTACCCCGTGGTCCGATTCGACGAAACGCGCGGCGGGCTCGTCTTCATCAGCCGGGACCGGTTCAAGTACATCAAGATTGGCCTGCCCTAATCCCTCTGTTTCCGGCTTTGATTTTTCCCAAGTCGTCGTATCAGGTCTGATGAGCCGCTCGGAACTGACATTGAGCGTCGAAGCGTGCGTGGATTGCGGGCTCTGTGTGGCCGTCTGCGCGTATGACGCCTTGGTCCTGCGCGGCACCGGGCTGGAGATCATACACAACGAGTGTGTTCTTTGCGATGCCTGTGTGGCGGCGTGCCCGACCGAGGCGTTGGCGATTGAGCCGGTGGGCAGCCGCGCTACCGTTTCCTGATGACTGATCGATCCTACGACGTTGTGGTGATCGGAGCCGGTCCGGCCGGAGGGCTTGCCGCCCTGACGGCCGCGCGCGCCGGATGCCGCACGCTATTGGTGGAGAAGCACCGCACCATCGGCGAGCCGCTTTGCTGCGCCGAAGGGATTTCGCTTTGCGGGCTCACCGACAATATTCCTCTCAACCGGGACTGGATCACGGCAGATATCGACCGGTGTTTCTTGCGTTCGCCAGGTGGCCGCACGCTGGAATTCCATCACCCCGACGCCGGGTTCGTGTTGTCGCGACGCCGCTTCGAGCAGGGATTGGCCGATATGGCTGTGTCTCACGGCGCCGAGATCATGACCGAGACTGAGGCTATTGGATTGCTGAATGGTGCCAGTGGCCGATTCTCTGGTGTCCGGCTCGCGCAGAACGGAAGCACCTTGGACGTCGGCTGCGAGGTTGTCGTTGCGGCTGACGGGATCGAGTCGATGGTCGGACGGTGGGCGGGATTGGACACGGTCCTGCCGCTTGAGCGCATGGACTCGGCGGCGCAATTCCTATTCGACGGTGTTCCCGACTTAAATCCCTCGCGGATGGAATTCTACTTTGATCCACGGTGTGCGCCGGGAGGATACGCATGGGTCTTTCCCAAGGGAAACGGACTGGCCAACGTGGGTGTTGCGCTCGCCCCTGGCGTGGCGCCGGGACAGAAAGCTATCCGCTTATTGAGCGATTTCATCTCGTTTCGTTTTGGCGCGCAAAAGCCAACACCGCTGATGCGGGTTGCGGGAGGAATCCCGGAATTCTGCGGACGAAGACTGATGCTGCGCGGAAATGTCATGCTGACTGGTGATGCGGCCCGCCTGGTTGATTCCGTGACCGGCGCCGGGATCGCCAACGCGCTCTGGTCCGGACGGCTCGCCGCTGAGGCCGCGGTTACTTATCTTCAGGATGGCCGGGGGAACTTGAGTCTGCTCAAGGAATATCCCAAGCGCTGGATGGCGGCGCGGGGACGGCAGATGCGGTTCTTTCTTTGGACTCGTGGAATCATGCTGCGCATGTCGGACAAGGACTACGACGAGATCATCGGATTCCTTTCGACTCTCTACAATGGCAGGACGATTACGGCAATTGATCCGATTGACATCATCAAGTCCGCACTCCGCTCTCGCCCGTCGCTGCTTAAACTGGCACGGCGGCTGGTCTGGTAGTGTGATTGGCTGACTCTCGAATGAAGATGACCGGGCTGCAATCACCGATCGCCCGCGGTGTCATCCTGGCACTCGGCTCGGCGATGTTCTTCGGGGCATCGACGCCGCTGCTGCGATACTGGGGTGGGGGCATCGGCCCGTGGTCCTCAGCCGCCCTACTCTACACTGGTGCCGCACTGGCCGGGGCACTTTTCGGTGGGCTAAGGAACGAAAGCGGGAAGCTCGGAAAGAGTCTCTCCATGCGGCTGTGGGGAGCCGCGATCTGCGGTGCGGCATTGGCACCGGCGGCGCTGGCGTGGGGAGTGCAGCGTACCAGCGCGGTCAGCTCGTCGCTCATGCTGAATATCGAAGCGGTGCTGACCATCGGTCTGGCCTGGCTCTTCTATCGGGAGCATGTCAGCCGCCGTGTGGCATCGGCGGCAGCAATTATCGTGATCGGCGGCGCGATTCTGGTGTTGGATCGCTCCGAAGTCGGCGCGGCGGCTGTTTGGGGACTTCTGGGGGTGGCCTTAGCGACCGTGCTTTGGGCGTTGGACAACACAATCTCGCGTCCGCTCGCTGATCGGGATACAGCGATGGTGGTCTTTCGCAAGTCGCTCATCGGCGTGGCCATATCAGTTTGTACGTCCGTCATCGTGGGCGAGCGGTTCCCGCAATGGACATCGGCGATCGCGCTGGTGCTGATCGGGATGTTTGGCTACGGTGTCAGTCTGCGGCTTTACTTGCTGTCCCAGCGTCGAATCGGAGTTGCCAGAACGGCGTCGGTGTTCGCTGCCGGGCCGTTTCTGGGAGCCGCGCTGGCCGTGGCGATGGGGGAGAGGAGCTTCACGCTTTGGGGATTGTCAGGTGGATTTCTCATCCTGCTGGGTGTCGTATTGCACGTGACGGAAATGCATGAGCATCCGCACACTCACGAAGCCATTGAGCATGAACATGCCCACCATCATGCCGACGGCCACCACGAACATGAGCATCCTGATCTGGTGGTCGGCGAGCACACCCACCGGCATTTCCACGAGGGAGGCAGCCACACTCACTCTCATGCCCCCGACGTACACCATCTGCACGACCACAGGTAGTCCACCAAAACAAAACTTGCCGGCCCTAAAGGACCGGCAAGATCATGATACTCGGAATTCCGGGACGAATTGAAGCGAAGCGCCTCAGCCTTTGGAGGCTTCGGCCTTGTTCAGTTTTTTCGCCATGCGGGACTTGGTGCGATTCGCCTTGTTGCGATGAATGACACGCTTGACGGCGGCCTTGTCCACAACGGAGGCGACAGCACGGAGACCCTCCACCTTGGTTTCAGGGGCGGCACTCTCATACTGCTTGACCGTCGATCTGATCTTAGACTTGGCGGCCCGATTGCGGCGATTATGAACGATGCTCTGGCGATTGCGCTTCTTAGCTGAAAGTTTTCTGGCCACTTTCCATTCCTTCCTCGAACGGCACTCTCAATAGCTATTGGCCCCGGCCCCAGCCGGGGTTATCCTACAACCTCTAAAGATAAATCCCAACGACGCCAAAAGCAATGCCGAAAGACTCCTCCTCAATCGCCAGGTTCGCCCGCCAGACCAGGGTCGTGGTCGGGGCGACACTGCTGTCGCGTGTCTTTGGGCTGATCCGCGAACAGGTCATAGCCTATTACTTCGGCGCGGGGGCGTTGACCGACGCTTATGTCGCGGCCTTCCGTATCCCCAACCTGCTCAGGGACTTATTTGCCGAGGGGGCATTCTCTGCCGCGTTTGTCCCGACCTTTTCCCGTGTCCTGGAGAAAGACGGCAAGGCAGCGGCGTTTGATCTGCTCAATCGCGTTCTCAGTCTATTCGTCCCGATTCTGGTCATCGTCTGCGCATTGGGAATGATCTTCACGCCCCACATCGCCGGGCTGCTTTCCGGTGGAGTGGAGGGATCACCGGGGAAGATCGCGCTTTTGATTCGGATGGCGCGATGGATGTTCCCGTTCCTGCTTTTGGTCTCGGTCGCCTCGGTGATGATGGGAGCGCTCAATTCGCTTAGCCGATTCGGCATGCCCGCGTTGGCGCCCACTGGGTTTAACTTGGGGGTCATCATCGGTGCCACGGTGTTGTCGACTTGGGCGGACCCGAGCATTGTCGGGCTGGCCTGGGGCGTGGTGCTGGGAGGCGTACTGCAGTGGGGATTCCAGGCGGTTTCCTTGCATCGGTTGGGATTCCGCCACGCGATCGCGCCGGGGTGGCGCGACTCCAATGTTCACCACATCGCGAGGCTCATCCTGCCCTCGCTGGTGGGCACGGCCGCGGTGCAGATCAACATCTTTGCGATCACCCGGCTGGCTTGGTCGTTGGGGGATGGGCCGGTGGCGTACTTGAATTACGCCTATCTGGTGATTTTCCTGCCACTGGGCGTCTTCGCGGTCGCGACCGCGACAGTTGGCCTGCCCCGGCTGTCGCAACTCGTTGCCGCCGGTGACGCGGAGGAGATGCGACGGACATTCAGACAGGGTGTCCAGACCGTTCTCTATCTGGTGATTCCGACCGCACTAGCGTTCATGATTCTCGGGCAGCCAATTTGCGCCGCTCTCTTCCAGCGAGGACGTTTTGACGCTGCCGCCAGCATGCATACAGCGAGAGCGTTGGGTTTCTACGCGATCGGCCTGCTGGCGATGGCGACCATTCGTGTGACAACACCGCTCTTCTATGCCCATCATGACACGCGTACGCCGGCGTTGTGTGGTGTGATCTCAGTGACGGCCAACTTGATCGGGATGTCGATCCTGGTGAGCTATCTTGGCTATGGCGGGCTGGCCCTGTCGGTTTCCTGCGCGGCGATAGTGCAGATCACCGTCCTCCTGGTGATCGCTCAGCGACGGTACGGCCCGCTGGGACTCTTTGATCTGGGGAAATCGCTCCTGACTCTTACGGTGGTGGGACTGGGCTGCGTCGGTGCGGGCTGGGGCGCCTGGCATTTTGGTGGTTTTGGAACATCGGCCTGGTCACGCATCGGCGGACTGGCCCTTGCGATTTTCATTGCCGCCCTGTTGTACCTCGGAATAACTTGGCTATTGGGGTACCGGCAAATCGGGGGCGTCAAAGTGAAACCGAGATGGCGCTCGGGAACCGGTTCATCCAACGAGTCGGTCGACAAGGGGGGCAGATGAAATCTTCGAAAATCCTATTGCTGGCAACGGGCGTTGCACTTTTCTGTCTCGCACCCAGCCCAACTCTTGGCCAGAACCCGCCACGGGAAATCGTCACGGTCGGCCACGCGGTGCTCAAGTCCAAGCCGAGCATTCTCGTTCTTGAAATCGCTGTCACTGGGGCGGGGCCGACGGCCGAGGATGCCAGGACGCGCTCGGCGAGCAAGACCGAAGCGTTGGTATCGGATTTTCGGCGATTTGGCATCAAGCCTGACGACTGGGAACGCAATCTGTCTGTCGCCCGGCGTCCGGTACCGGATGAGCCGAAGCGCATCGGGTTTTGGGCCACCACGACCTTGATCGCCCGTCTCGATGACTATGCTGCCGGACTTGAGATGTTCGACCGCGCGACCATAATGGAAGTCAGCTCTGTGCACTTCCGTTTTGAGACCAGCGATCCACAGGCGGAATACGAGAAAGCGCTCAAGCGCGCCCTCGCCGATGCGCGCTTCAAGGCCGAGGCGCTGGCCGCCGAGGGGAATGTGAAACTCGGCACGCTGGTTGGTTGTGAGGAGTTGAGTGGTTCCGAAGGGCCTGTCCGTCAGCCGGTTCTTCCGGGAGAAGCGGACGCTCACGGAAATTCGGACAATGAGCCGCCCATTCATCAGCAAGTTGCGGATCTCAAAACGCCGGCTGTCACGACGGTGGCCGAGGTCCGGGCACGTTTCGCAATAATCCAGTAGCAGGGAATCTTTCATGGCGCTTCGTTCCAGCATCGAGCGCTTCTTCGAATTCGGTGATCGCCAGGCCAGTTGGCGCGGCGAAATCATCGGCGGTTTTACGACGTTCCTGACAATGGCGTATATCGTCTTCGTCCAGCCGGCGGTGCTGGCGCAGGCGGGCATGGACTTTGTCGCCGTCATGGCGGCAACCTGCCTGTCGGCGGCCATTGCCACGCTGATTATGGCGCTGGCCGCCAACTATCCGATCGCGCTCGCATCGGGCATGGGGGAGAATTTCTTCTTCGTCTACGGTGTGGTCCTGGCCACCGGAATGGCGTGGACCGATGCCATGGGCGCGGTCTTCTACGCGGGAGTTCTGTTCGTCATCCTTTCATTGGTCCGGGCGCGCGAAACGATTTTGAGCGGGATACCGGATTCACTGAAGACAGCCTCAGCGGCCGGGATTGGACTGCTGATTGCGTTTTTCGGGCTGACCAATGCCGGATTGATCGTAAAGGGATCAGGCGCGCTGGTGGCGCTGGGGAGCCTCAGTCAGCCGCCCGTACTCCTGGCGCTCGGGGGATTGCTGGTAACTGTGATCATGTCGGTCCGCGGAATTCGTGGTGCGATCTTCTGGGGCATTCTGCTGTCCACATTGGCAGCGGCGGTCACTGGCATGATCCATATCGAAGGTGTCGTGGCGGCACCGCCGTCGCTGGCGCCGACATTCGGGAAACTGACGTGGACACCGGTTCTGTCTGCTGATTTCTTTGCGGCGGTTCTTGTCTTTCTGTTCATGGAAGTGCTCGACACTGTCGGCACTCTCTCTGCCGTTGGGAAGCAGGGGGGCTTCTTTGTCGGCAACAAACTGCCGCGTGCCAATCGCGCCTTTCTGGCCGATTCGCTTGGCATTGTATCCGGGGCGGTACTGGGGACAACGACCGTGACAGCGTATGCCGAATCATCGGCGGGAATCGCCGCCGGCGCGCGGACCGGCCTCTCCAACATGGTTGTTATCCTCTGTTTTGTCCTGGCCCTGTTCTTTCACCCGTTGATCAAGGCGATTGGCGGCGGCATCGCGGCCCCGGACGGCAGCATCCTAAACCCGATTACCGCCCCAGCTCTGATACTGGTTGGGGTTATGATGACCCGCCTGGTGGGACGGATCCCGTGGGACGATCTTACGGAGGCGATTCCGGCGTTTCTGGTCATCATTGGCATCCCTTTGACCTTTTCGATTTCCGATGGTCTGGCGCTGGGATTTACGTTCTTCCCGATTGCCAAGATCGCGGCCGGACGCCATCGCGAAGTGCATCCGGTGATGTATGTGCTGGCCGCTGCCTCGATGGCGCGGTACGCATTCCTGTAGTCTTTCTTGAAATCAGTTCAACCGCATTGCGGCCTGTCCCTGATGATCAAAGAGTGGCATGTAGCTGGACGCAATTCCGGATTGCCGGAAGACCGGAAGCGCATCACGGTCCGTGGTAGCCGGCATCCTGCCCTGCTCCTGGCCGTGTTTGTTGCGCTCGGTGTCTGCATCGCGGACCAGGTGACGGCGGGCCCGACTCTCTGGCTCAGCATTGCCCTTGTCGCTTTTCCCGGGGTCGTTGCCTTACTGTGGGTCAATCGTTGGCGGGGCATGCTTCTGCTCGCCGGTGTTTTGCTGGCCATTGCGCTGGGGGCGTGGCGCATGTCCGTCGACCTCCACGGTCGGCCGTCATTGCCGCTGATCGACCTCATCGAGGAA
Source organism: Candidatus Zixiibacteriota bacterium (assembly GCA_016235085.1). Lineage (GTDB taxonomy): Bacteria > Zixibacteria > MSB-5A5 > WJJR01 > WJJR01 > JACRMA01. The sequence continues at coordinate 30,517 of JACRMA010000002.1, read as the reverse complement.
CGCGAGCCGGTTGAAATCTACGGGCGCCTGACCGGCATCCCTCGGCAGAGATTGAGCGGCTGGAGTGCTCCTATCGAGGTAATGGCGGTGCGCACCGATGCCGGAATCGTGCCTCTCCAGTCCGCTGCGCTTCTCAGCACGCACACATCCCTTTCGGAATTTCGCCACGGAGACCAGTTACATCTCACCGGACGGTTCGAGGCACCGTTTGTGCGTCGCAATCCCGGTGGCTTTGACTACGCCGCGCATTTGTTTCGACAGGGAATTGATGCCGTCGTCCGCCCGGTTGATTCACTCATTGATCGATGCGGCGTGAACCCCGCACCATCGCTCTTGAATCTCGTCGAGCCGGTTCGCGCATGGCTTCGGAGTGTGTTTAGCGTGCATATGCCGAAGACGGCGCGCGCCTTGATCCTCGGCTTTCTTCTGGGCGACACGGATCAGCTTTCTCCGGGCATTGTGGCGGCGTTCCGGGATTCCGGCACGCTTCATTTGCTCGCAGTTTCCGGAGCGAATGTCTGGCTCCTGGTTGGACTGGTGGCATGGCCGATGCGATTGCTGCGAATCCCGCGCTGGCCGCGGTCGTTGATCCTCCTGTCGGTCGTGGCGGCCTTCTGTGTTCTGACTCGAAACGAACCATCGGTGGTGCGGGCCTCGCTCGTGGTGGCATTCTTCATAACAGGCCGTCTGATCTACCGGCCCGTAGGCTTGCTGAACGCCGTCGGCGCTTCGGCGCTCGTAATTCTCATCGGCTCGCCATCCCAATTATTCCGTCCTGGGTTTCAGCTCTCGTATGCGGCAGTCATTGGGATCGCGGTGGTCGCGCGGCAGATCACGCCATGGGTGCAGTCATTGAAGGCCCGATGGCTTCGCTCCGCTGTCCTGATCGTCTTCTCCTCGGTCGCGGCAACATTGGCAACCGCTCCCATCGTGGCCTGGCACTTCGGCACCGTTTCTCTGGTGTCTCTATTCGCCAATCTCGCGATGATCCCTCTGGCGGCTGTCAGCCTCTACCTCTGCCTGGCGTTGGCGTTCTTGTCAGTGCTTTCTGCAGCGGTCGCAAGCTGGCTTGCTTTCCCGGCAGCCCGTCTGCTTGATCTCTCCGCGTACCTGGCCACGGCGTTTTCGAAATTGCCTGGCGCCCACATTCCCTGGCCCAATCCTTCACCAGTCTGGATTGTGCATCTCTACGTTGCCGGGTTTCTGGCGCTGAACTGGCGGCACCGTTACCGCTGGGTTCGCCCTGTAACCTGGTATTCCGTAGGATTGGTGGTGATGCTTCTGGCGAGTTCGACTTTTCACGAAGACCCACCGCAGATCACGCTGGCATACCTGGACACCGGCAACACGCGTGTGGCCGCTTGCATTAATCCCAACGGGGATCTGACATGGCTTGCCGACGACCCCGGCATTGACGACCAACTGGAGCAATGGGTGACTCTCCCGTTTATCCGAGCGCTGTCGGTTCCTGTGCGACACGAAGAGACCCATTCCTGGCGGCGAACAGATTCTGTGGCCAAACCCACTGTTAGATCAGCGTCAGCGCATGGGCGTTTTTCGCCTCCGGGTTGGCTCAGGTATGTTTCCAACCTCGACTCAACCGCTGATTCCCGCAGAATCTGGTGCGATAGGTTTACTTGGCAGGGGGACACCGTCATTTGCCTGCGGGACTATCCCACCTCACCACCCGGTATGGCGTGGTTCGACTCCACGTTCGGATCCGGGTGCACGATCGTGTTGCCGGCGAGAACACCGGATCGGCTGGTCCGACGGATTCTGGATCTGCATGCCCCCCGGCGTGTTGCTTTCTTCGGCCATGCCGGTGGCTGGCGCGACCCGAACCAGTTCCTGGAGTTGTGGCGCATGCGCTATCCGGACACCGAGTTCTATTCCACTGCCGTTCATGGTTGCATCCAAATCAATCTTGGCCGGGCGGGCGCCTCGATCCTGCCTACGATGACGGAATCTCGCTGGATACCGTCTCCAGCGGGTTAAGCCCGATCCCTTTGCCCCCGATAACGATACATGGTGGCACTCCATGCCATCACCAGGGGTTGACCATGGGATTTACCGGCAATTTGAAAACTCTCTCATTCGGAGACATTCTCCAACTCATCTCCACGGGGAAGAAGAACGGAGTTCTCCAGATTCTGCGGTCGAATTTCGCGAAGAAGATCTACTTCCGCGGTGGGAATATTATCGCCGCGGCGTCCCTGCCATCAACGATCGAAGAGCGGCTGGGGCAGGTGCTGGCGCGCAAGGGACTTTTGTCGGCGGAAGATCTCGATAAGGCCCTGAAGAAACATAAATCCTCCGGCAAACGGCTTGGCCAGGTGCTCATCGAAAACGGGATGCTGGACCGGTCCGTCGTTATCGAGGCGTTACGGGCACAGGTGGAAGAGGTAGTCTACAGCGTCTTCTCGTGGTCGGAAGCGGAATTTCGTTTCCTGGATGATGAGATGCCGGAGCAGGGGCAAATTCTGGTCGATCTCAACACCATGAACGTCATGATGGAAGGCGCCCGGCGATTCGATGAATACGCCGAGGTCGCACACGATCTTCCATCCGGCGAAACGGTCCTGCGCATGTGCCCGTCGCCGCATCTGGATCAGCCGAGCATCGTGCTCACCGCCGACGACGTGGAGATTCTGGCGGCGGTCAATGGCGAGCGGAATCTGCTGGAGATTCTCGCCTCGGCACCCAATGGAGAATACAGTGCTTCGAAATCACTTCACAAACTCGTGCAATCGAAGCTGGTCGAGGCCTGCCCCGAGGCGGCCGAACGAGGCAAGCGGCGCGGTGAAGAAGAGCAAGTCTACGATTTGATCTACCGGTTGTATTCACACGCGCTTCAGGCGCTGCGCAAATCACTCGTCGAATACCTCGGCATGCTGGGTGAACGGTTGTTCGCGGCGGTGCCGGAAGGCTGGGACTCGGAGACCGCCGGTCTCCTGGGCGTCCTGACCGGCGGGAGCGATGGCGCGGAGGAAGCATTTCGTAAGGAAACATCCCGCATTCCAGAGACGGTGCGTCTGCATCGGGTGCTAGCGCTGGCGGGATCACTGTTGTCCGACAAGGTGCGCGTGATGACTGATCGGCTGGGACCAAACGCCACCGGACACACGATCAATGGAATACACAAGGATCTGACCTTCCTGCTCGCTCAGAAACGCCAGTTGGCTGACAGGTATGATGTTGGCAGGGAGTTCCGTCAGGCATTGCGAGGAGCGTGATTATATGGTTGCGAGCTTCATCGTATCGATGTCCCATGTCCTTCGCGCCGGCGCAGGGACGCTCATCCAGCAGTCGTCGGGTGCGCAAAGCGGCCAATCCTCCGCGTCCGGGTTTTCCATCGGATCGCTGACTCTGTGCATTCTAATGGTGCTGGTGCTGGCGGCGTGCATCATGAGTGCCTTCAAGATCTATGTTGCCGTTCGGGGTGGGAAGATCGCCCAGGGCTGGTTCCTGTTTGTCGTTGGATTCGGGCTGCTTGGCCTGGCTCAGCTGATACTGCTTGCGTCCCAGATGACCATCTTGCCGGTCTCGACGATGCTGGCGGATGCCTTGCGCGCTGTGGCCCTGATTGTGATCCTGATCGGCGCCGGCCGTTTGAGAAAACTTCTGACATAGGGTGCTATTCGGAGCGCACTTACGTGCAGCCGCGGCCGTTACGGTATCGCGGTGTAATGGGTTTTTGGCGGGCGCGGCGCAAATGGTTGGTAAAGTTCCCCCCAGGGAGCGTCGATATCAACAATTGTGATATGGAGATAGCCCTTGTCGCGTAGGCGGACGCGGGGCTGTCGCACGGATTGGATTTCCAAGGGCGCAGATGATCAACGTCGCGGAATTAGACGAGCGCATCGAACGTTGCCTGGCCATTCTGGCTGATAATCCGCATTCCCAGGTTTTTGCGGCACTGGCCGAGGCATACCGCCGGCGGGGAGATTTCGGCCGGGCCTTCTCGGTGTGCAAAAGCGGCCTGAAGCATCATCCGGATTATAGTCCGGCCTATGTGGTTCTGGCCAAGCTCTATTTGCACCAAAAGATGCTGCCAGATGCATTGACTTCTCTGCAACGTGCCGTTGAGCTCGATGGCCCGACACGTGTCACGGATGTTCTCGAAGCGGAGATTCAACTCGCGCTGGGAGATATCAAGGCGGCGCAGGTCGTGATCGACCGCTTGCGCATGACGGATCCGGGAAACGTCTCGTTGCCGGAACTGGCGGAACAACTGAAGCAACTGCGGTCCGGCACAATAGTCCCGGTGGGTTCCACGACGCCGGATGATTGGGCCCAATCCTCGCCGCGCGCGGCCTCTGAGCCGCGTCCTGAGCCGGAATGCACGAACTGGCCGGAGTGGGCGATTGCCACCGGAAGTCTTCCGGGTGTCAAGTTCGCATTTGTTGCCGGAGCGGATGGCCGCATCAGCGCACAGTCCCCCGAGTCCGAGACGATTCCGTCGAAAGCCGAAATCATCCTGGCTTCGTTGCGGGAGATCGAAGGCCGCTGGCAGGCCGGCGTTTGGGGAACGGTCGGTGAACTTCGCATCGAGAGCACACACGGAGACGTGTGGATCGGACGGCTCAAGGATGTGATCGTCGGATTCGTAGGGTCGGAGCAATTGAAGTATGGTGCGGCGCGCCAGCGCTGTCTCGATCTGGCAGCGCGGGTTTTGGACGCGCAGATCGCGGCCGGCAGTATTGAGGGGCGTGTGTGAGCTTCTTGACTTGGAAGGGAATGCACAATGGGCGCATATGACAGGGAGGCTTCGGCCGGAGCCGTCAGCACGGTCGTTCGACAGACAATTCTTCTCACGGGCGCCCTGTCCGTGTTGCCGCTGTTGCCATATCCCAACACTTTTGGGATGGGCATGCTGGGAGTCGGACCCTGGCTGGGAGCCGTGGAAGTTCTCCTGTATCTGGGAATTCTCTCCCTTCTGGCCCGATGGCTCACCGCGCCGCAATTGATCGTCGGCGCCGTGCTGACGTTTGTCTATCGCGCGGCGCTGGGAGCGGCATCGGGATCATTGCTGTCGGCGAGCAATAACGTTCCCTGGGGGCAATCGATCAGTCTCACGCTGTGGTCTTATCCAATCGCGGTGTTTCCTCATATTCTGGCGGCACCACTGGTTGTGCGTTCCATACTGAAAGCGTTTTGGGATGAAGAACGTCCGCATTCGCGCCGTCGTGCCCTGCCGGCGACGCCGCCCACGGTGTCCCGCCGCACGGACAGCCTGGCGCGGACTGAGCCCACTCCCCGCATTGTGCAGAATGCCGCGGCGGCACGCGCTGTCACTCATAACGTGCCCGGCCTGGACAACGCCATGAGCTACATCGGCGAGTACGATGGTGTGCGGATGTGCTGGCTGGTGGACCACGAAGGATTGCTACTGGCCTCCTGGCAGCGTCAGGAATACACGGGCAGTGTCGAATTCTGGGCTCCGGTTTCGGTCGAGATCGTGGAATTCAACCGGCGTTGTTTGTCGGCGGGTGGCGACGTCCGGCCCCTGCGCGTTGAAGTACGGACCGACGCGGGACGGATCATTCTGGAAACCGCCGGGGAGTTCTGGCTGGGTGTGTTGACCGATCGCGAAACGGATGAGCTCGTCGGTCTGCGTCTTTCCCAATCACGCGAAATGATCTTAAAACATTTGCAGGAGCGGTGTGCGCAGTACTCGGGATTGCAGGAGGCTCGGTATGTATGAAGTATTAACCCAGTTGAACAAGACAAATGGCGTTACCGGCAGCATGGTGGTCGGCAACGATGGTATCGTGATCGCCGCAGACCTCAACAGCCAGATCGAAGACGACACGGTCGGTGCGATGGCTTCTTCCATCGTGGCGACTGTCCGGCGGTCGATGACCAGCCTTGGAAGCGGTGAGTTCTCCCAGATTACGGTCGAGGCGGACAAGCGCAAGATGTTCCTCGCCGATGCAGGTGTCGGTACCCTGGTGGTGACGACAGAGCCACGGGTGAATATCGGGTTGGTGCGGCTCGAGATTCGCAACGCGATCAACGAATTGCGCAACGCCTGAGAGGATCGCCGGCAGCAGCGGCTGCGGGCCGCGGAGAAAAGCAGCGAATGGTAACCATCAATTACGCGTTTCGGGAGATTAGCTGTAAGATCGTCTACTATGGTCCGGGTTTGTCCGGCAAGACGACGAATCTCCAATACGTGCATGATCGTGTCCCGTCCAAGTCCCGGGGAGATCTGATCTCCCTGGCCACCGAGGCGGACCGGACACTCTTTTTCGATTTCCTGCCGATTCACGTCGGTGACATCGCCGGGTTCGCGACCAAATTCCAGTTGTACACTGTACCGGGCCAGGTCTTTTACAACGCCACCCGGAAGCTGGTGCTTCGCGGCGTCGATGGGATCGTGTTTGTTGCCGATTCGCAGGCGGCGAAGATGGACGAGAACATCGAATCGCTGACCAACATGTTCGAGAATCTTCGCGAGAACGGGATCGATCCTTCGGACATCCCGATCGTGCTGCAGTACAACAAACGGGATCTACCGGACATCGTTTCCATCGAAGAGCTCCAGAAACAGTTGAATCCCTCCGGGTGGCCGTATTCGGAGGCATCCGCAGTGAGTGGCATCGGCGTCTTCGACACGCTCAAGCGCATCACCAAGATGGTGCTGGAACAGACCAAACGGCGGACGGCCGTCACGCCGGATGGATTGCCGCAGATGGGTGAGGGGGCGCAGCCGTCTCCTGTCCACGAACCGCACGGCGCATCCAGTATTCTGGAATCGAGTGGAAAGATCGTCCGACCCCAGGCGCCTGCCGTTGCCGAAAACTGGTCGTCAGCCAGCGAGGCGTCTGTGGCAGTTGCTGCGGATGAATCGGCGGTCACCGTTGCCGCGCCCGCCGCCAGGGAATCCGTGTCATCGGATCGCCCGGGCGGGTCACCTGAACCAAGTTCGTCATCCTCGCGTGGCCGGGTTGTCATGGCTGCGCAGCCTAGTTTGCGTATCCGAACCCGGCAGCGTTCGTTCTGGGGGCGCGTGCTGGATTGGTTGTCCGGTCGTTAGGAGGTGACCGATGGCGTCGCATTCATTTGTACTATTCGAAGAGCAGATCAATCAGATCAACGCGGCCTTGTTGCGGATGATCAAGAAGGCGGAAGCAAAGTGTGCTCTCCTGGTCGACAAGGATGGCCACCTGCTTACCCGCCAGGGGTTCACGCAGACCCTGGATACAACCGCGCTGGCGGCGCTGCTGGCGGGGAGTTTTGCCTCCACCAAGGAGATCGCCCGACTGGTGGGCGAGCCGGAGTTCTCGGTGCTGTTTCACCAGGGGAAAAAGGATCACATCCACATATCGCTGGTGGGTGAGCGGTGCATTCTCGCTGTTGTGTTCGATGATCGCACCACCATTGGAATGGTGCGCCTATACGCCAAGGAAACCGGCGACCGACTCAAGGAGATACTGACAGTCACAGGGAATCGTGAGGAGCCCGCGTTGGATCCCGATTTCACCCGGTCCGCCGGGTCGAAGATCGACGCGGTCTTCAAAGAGTAGAGGTTCCTTCCAGCCCTTTTGCCGGCATGTGACCATTCACCGCGGTTTGCCCGCGTGTCAGACGAGAGACCATGTCCCAAGAACTCGGCCATATGCTGGTCAAGGCTGGGAAGATCACGCCTGAGCAATTGACCCAGGCGCTCGAACGGCAGAAGTCCAGCAACGAGAAGTTTGCCGACATCCTGGTCCGCATGGGTGCGGTCTCCGATGAGGACGAACTCACTCATTTCATCGGCCGCCAACTCAACATCGGAGCTCTGCGCCTGTCCGATGTTGAACTCAACCCCGAGATCGTCAAAGTTATTCCGCTCGATATTGCCCGGCGTTTCAACGTCATCGCCATTTCCAAACTGAACAAGACGCTGGTGGTCGCCATCAGCGATCCGCACAACATCTATGTGCTGGATGCGCTGAAATTCATCACGGGCTGCACGATCCAGCCGGTCATCTCGCCGGAACGGGCGATCGGACGCGCGATCGACCAATACTACCGCGACAGCGGCGGTATCGGTGATCTGCTCAAGGGACTCGAGGACGATGGCGGGCTCCAGGTCATCGAAACGCAGGACGCGCTGGACGAATCCGATCTGCGTTCTCAGGTGCAGGACAAGCCCCTGGTCAAGCTCGTTGACGGGATCATCATGGAGGCCATCCGGCAAGGCGCCTCGGACATCCACATCGAATCGTACGAGAAACGCGTGCGAGTTCGATACCGCATTGACGGTGTCCTGCATGAGACAGAGCCGCTGCCGTTCAAGTACCGTGCGGCCATCGTCTCCCGTGTCAAGATCATGGCCGAGCTGGATATCTCAGAACGCCGTTTGCCACAGGACGGCCGCATCAAAGTCAAAGTAGGCGCCCGGGCCGTTGACCTTCGCGTCTCGGTGCTGCCCACGATCTTCGGCGAGAAAGTGGTGATGCGAATTCTCGACCCGCAGTCCCTGATGGCCGACCTGACACAACTGGGATTCCCGGAACTCGCGCTCAAGAACTTCCAGCATGCCATATCCCTGCCCTATGGGATGATCCTGGTCACCGGCCCCACAGGTTCCGGCAAGACCACCACGCTGTACTCGGCACTGAAGACGCTGAACGATCCTGAGGTCAATATTATGACCGCCGAGGACCCGGTGGAGTTCAACTTTGATGGAATCAATCAGGTGCTGGTTCGCAGTGACATCGGACTGACATTTGCGGCGTCTTTGCGGTCGTTCTTGCGACAGGACCCTGACATCGTGATGGTTGGTGAGATTCGCGATGCGGAGACGGCCGAGATTTCGATTCGCGCGGCCCTGACCGGGCACCTGGTGTTTTCTACGCTCCACACGAACGATGCACCGTCGTCCGTCAACCGACTGATCGACATGGGGATTCCTCCGTACCTGGTCGCCTCGGCCACCAAGCTGATCATGGCCCAGCGGATGACACGTAAGATCTGTGTACACTGCCGCAAGGAAGTCAATGTCACTCCCGAGCACCTGGCGGCACTGGGGATCGAAGGGGAAGAGGCCAAGGATCTTCACATCTTCGAGGGTACCGGATGCGCGGAATGCAACCACACCGGATTGTCAGGGCGCACCGGCATCTTCGAGGTGATGCTCATGTCGTCGGTGATCGAGCGGATGGTTCTGGATAGCGCCTCAGTCGATGAGATCCGGCAACAGGCGGTCAAGGAGGGGATGCTCACGTTGCGGATGGCGGCGTTGGGAAAGATGAAGCAGGGGTTGATATCGATCGAGCAGGTACTGGCCGAGTCCGCCTGAACCATTTGTATCAAGTGGTCCATGCCCAAAGCCGATAATTCTTAAAAGGGCGTATTGGGCAGGCCAACGTCAACGAATCAGCTTGGGGAAAGACACTGATCATATGGTGACATTAAGAGAATTGCTCGAATTGGCGCACCAGCGCAAAGCCTCCGATCTGCACCTGACTGTGGGATCTCCCCCACAGTTGCGCATCGATGGCCGCCTGGTTCGCACCGAGATGGAGCCGCTATCGGCCGAGCAAACCAAGAAGCTGGCCTACAGTATCATGAACGAGAAGCAGCGGAAGAAATTTGAGGAAAGCTGGGAGCTGGACCTCTCATTCGGTATCGAGAATCTCAGCCGTTTTCGCTGTAACATATTTGTCCAGCGCGGCAACGTCGCCGTTGCCATCCGGCAGATTCCGTTCAAGATCAGCACATTCGAAGAGTTGGGTCTGCCGCGCGTGGTCAGTGAACTGGCCAACCTGCCGCGGGGCCTCGTGCTGGTCACCGGGCCGACCGGGTCGGGGAAGTCCACGACACTGGCGGCACTGATCGACAAGATCAACCGTGAACGGTATGTTCACATCATCACCGTCGAAGATCCCATCGAGTATCTGCACCGCCACCATTGTTCGATCGTCAATCAGCGTGAAGTGTACTCCGACACCACGTCGTTTGCGTCGGCGCTCAAGTATGCCCTTCGCGAGGACCCTGACGTGGTGCTGGTCGGTGAAATGCGGGACTTGGAGACGGTGGAGTCCGCATTACGGATTTCGGAGACCGGCCACCTGGCCTTTGCGACTCTGCATACCAACTCATGTGCCGAGTCGATCAACCGCATCATTGACGTATTCCCGGTCAACCAGCAGGCGCAGATTCGGGTGACGCTGTCCTTCGTGCTTCAGGCAGTTGTCTCGCAACAGCTGATCCCGCGTGTCGGCGGCGGCCGCGTGCTGGCGCTGGAGGTCATGATCTGCACGCCGGCGATGCGGGCGGTCATTCGCGACGATAAGATTCATCAGATATACAGCCTGATCCAGGCGGGGCAAAAGTTCGGCATGCGGACGATGAATCAGTCGTTGGCGGAATTGTACCTGGCGCGGAAACTGACCATGGGCGACGCGGTCGCCCGGTCGAGCAATCCGCAGGAAATCAACGATATGATTCAGCGCAGCCAGGTGCTGGCCGGCACTCGCGACCACGCAACAGTAGGAGGTTGATGTGCCTCTGTTCGAATACAAAGGGAAGACACTTGCGGGCACCGCGGTGGCGGGCGAACTGCGCGCCAAGAGCCGGGCGGATCTCGAACGCCTCCTGCGCCGCAAGAAGATCATGATCTCGAACGTCAGCAAGAAGCCCTCGCAGCTCAAATTCAGGCTGGGCACCGGCATCAAGAAGATCGAGGTGTCGCGCTTTACGCGGCAGTTCGCCACCATGATCGGCGCTGGTCTGCCGATGGTGCAGTGCCTGGACATCCTGTCCAAGCAGATGGAGTCCGCCGAACTGCGGCGCATTGTGGGGCAGGTGAAAGAATCGGTGTCGAGCGGCTCGACGCTGGCCGAGGGACTCTCCAAGCACAAGAAGATTTTCGACGACCTGTACGTCAATATGGTCGAAGCCGGTGAAATCGGCGGTGCCCTGGACACAATTCTTGTCCGTCTGGCCAATTACCGTGAAAAGGCCGATGCCTTGATCCGCAAGGTGCGCGGCGCCCTCGTCTTTGTGCCGGTGTGCGCGAAGATGTTCTCGGGTCTCGGTGCGGAATTGCCGGCACCGACGCAGATCGTACTCGGCATCTCCTATTTCCTGCGGGATAACGTTGGGAAGATCCTTATGTCCTTCATCGCGCTCGGCGTCATCTTCCGCTTGGTGCTGCGAACCGACAAGGGGCGGCTGAATTGGGACCGGTTTATGCTGAAGGCGCCATTGATCGGTACCCTCGTGCGCAAGAGCGCGATCTCCCGCTTTACCCGCACGCTCGGCACGTTGATTTCATCGGGTGTTTCGATTCTTGACGCCCTGGAGATCACGGCAAAGACGGCCGGCAATCGCGTTATTCATGATGCCATCCGCCGATCCGTGCTGGCGATTGCCGAAGGTGACACGATTACCGGACCTCTGGTACAGACTGGTGTATTTCCGCCGATGGTCACGCAGATGATCTCGGTTGGTGAAAAGACCGGCGGCCTGGATGATATGCTCTCCAAGATCGCGGATTTCTATGACGAGGAAGTCGACGCTGCCGTCAGCGCGCTGACATCGATCATTGAGCCGGTCATCATCGTGTTCATGGGCGTGGTGATAGGAGGTATTCTGATCGCCATGTACCTGCCGATGTTCGACATCATCGGGAAGATCAAGTAATCAGTTGACGCAAACGTGACCGGCGCCCCCAGGGCGCCGGTCATTCCCCAGGCTGCCTGAGGGCCGGGCCCGGAAATCCTCCCATGTTTGTCTACAGCCGGCGCCATTCCGCAGTTGCTCTGCGGCCTTCCTGGGTGGTCAGCACGCGCCTCGTGGCTTATGCCGTGACGACAGCTCTGGCGTGGCCGCTGCTTCGAACGACACCGTATCTCACCAGTTCGCTGATCATCTACACCACGGCGACAATCACGGCGGTCCTGGCGGTGCTCATGGGACGCCGGCACGCGGCGTCTCCGCTCGCCTCTGTCCTGAGGGCGGCACAAATCGCCTGTGAACTGGTTGTCGTCTCGCTGATCGTCTTGCATACGGGCGGGACCCGGTCGCCCTCGTTCTACCTGTATCTGACGACCATCATCTCGGCAGCGGTCTCCTATCGCCTCGTCGGAACACTCCTCGTGGCATCGGCGGCGACCGCGGCCTACTGCGTCGTGGTATGGATCGATTCCGGCCACGGGTTCTCGATCTTCCAGCCCAATCAGTGGCTTGGGACTGTCCGGCAACTGTCGGATGAAGACTTCTTCACGGCATTCGTGCGGCTTTGCATTTTTTACCTCTGCGCGTTTGTCGGAGGCTATCTGGCGGAACGACTGTCCTCGAACGATGAAGTGCTGGCACACACTACGGAGGCGCTAAAAGAAGCCAAACTCGAGACCGGTGACATTCTAAAGCATTTGAATTCCGGGATCTTTACGGTCGATCTGGAAGGACGCATCGTCTATTTCAACCGGGCAGCGGAGGAGATTCTCAGACTTCCGGGACGGCGGGTGCGCGGACGCCACTTCCATGAGGCATTCGAGGGGCGATATCCTGAGCTGGTGAGCCGGCTCGAGACGGTGCTGCACTCCCAGAAGATGGACACGCGTACCGAGCTGACCATCGATCACGCCGATGGCACCAAGACGCCGATTGGCCTGTCGACGTCGGTGCTTGCCGATGCCGAGGGGAAAGCCCGGGGCGTCATCGGAATCTTCCAGGATTTGACCGAGCCCAAGATGCTGGAAGAGAAGTTGCGGGCAAAAGATCGCCTGGCGGCAGTGGGCGAACTCTCGGCAGCCATCGCCCACGAAATCCGCAATCCTCTGGCGGCTATCTCGGGATCGGTTGAGGTGCTCCGCGACGAACTAAAACTCGAAGGCGACAACCGGCGGCTCTTGAACTTGATCGTCAAGGAATCCGACCGGCTGAACAAGATCTTGACGGACTTCCTGATGTACGCGCGCATCCGTCCCACCGTCGCCGGACGGGTCTGCGTTGCTCCAGTGATCGATGATGTGCTCGAGATTACGCGGCGGCATTTCCAGGGACGTCCGGTCCAGTTGCGCACGCGGCAAACCGACCAATCACTGGCAGTGCAGGCCGATGCCGACCATCTGAAACAGATCCTCATCAACCTGGTCTTCAACGCCGTCGAGGCAGGCGAGAGTCCCGACAGCGCCGTGACCGTAATTGTCGAAATCCCGCACGTGTTGCCCTTTGATCCAAGGTTCGATGCCGACCGAAACAACCCGGCCCAGTGGGTTTCCATCGCCGTCCACGACAACGGCGGCGGCATACCGGCCGAGGTCCGCCACCGGCTGTTCGAACCGTTCGTGTCCTCCAAGCCAACCGGAACCGGCCTGGGACTGGCAATCACGTCCCGGCTCGTCGAGAATATCGGCGGCGCAATCACGGTGGAAAGCCAGCCCGGACGCGGCACCACCATGGGGGTGCTCCTGCCCCGGTGCGCGGACGCTGGCGATGCTGCGGTGTTGGACGAGACTTCCTCGCAGGACCTCATGGTCACGGCTCACAGTTAGCGAGACTCGTGGCGCGCGGCTGTCACGGCCGACGTCCGGCTGTCCCATCGTTATGGACTCTCCGTGACCGCCAGGGTCCTCTAACTCCATATGCACAACAAGGTTTTGCCCGTGCGTCGGGGGTTTTCCATTGACTCGCCGCTTTGGCTTGCCGTATGATCCTGTGCTCAAGAAGGATCAGATGGAAAAAACGCTTCAAAAGACTCTCGCGCCGATTGCTGATGGGCTGCGGGATTTTGAGGAGGCATTTGCCGCCGCGCTGGGCGACCATGCCGGTCTGATCGGGGCTATGGCCGCCCATGTCCTGGCGTCGCCCGGCAAGAGGATTCGCCCGGCGATGTACCTTTTGACCTCCTCGATTGCCCGCACCGGGGAGAGGCCGACACCAATTGACGGGGCAGTGGCCATCGAATTGATCCATACCGCGACGCTCTTGCATGACGATGTGAACGATGGCGCGGAGCAACGCCGCGGCCGACCTGCGGTGAATCGTCTCTGGGGCAACCTCTCGGCCGTCTTAATGGGCGATCACCTGTTCGCCAAGGCGTTCCGAATCATGGTGCGCCTGGGCGATGCCCGCATTCTCGATTCCATCTCCCACGCCACCGAACGCGTGGCGGTCGGGGAACTGCTGCAGGTTCAGGAGGTTCGGAACTTCCAGCTTGAGGAATCCGGCTATCTCCGCATCATCGGCGACTAGACGGCGTCTCTGTTTGCCGCGGCTTGCGAGTCGGGGTCTCTGCTCAGCGGGACCGATCGCTGGGCCTCGCGTTTCCGGCAGTTTGGCGAGTCGGTGGGGCTTGGATTTCAGATAGCCGACGATCTTTTGGATTATGTGGGCGACCAATCTCTTACCGGCAAACCTGTCGGCAATGATCTGAGGGAAGGGAAAGTCACACTTCCCTTGATCTTTGCGCTTAAGCACGGGCCGGAGTCGGAACGCCGCCACATCCTGGAGCACATCTCCAACGGCCACGCCGAAAGCAGTCTTTCGGAAGTTGTCGGCTTTGTCGAACGGTACGGAGGATTCGCCTATGCCCGCGGGCGCGCCGAGGAGTATTGCGCCCGGGCACTCGAGATCATCAAAGACGCCGGCGATTCGGATCACAAGCTGGCGTTGGAGGCAGTCGTTAATCACGTCGTCAGCCGCCAGTCGTGACTCAGGGCCAAACCGGCGGATGAATTCTTCGCTCCCACTGTTGCCGTGTGACTCCAGACGCCAATTTCCTGCCAACGGGATGCCTGCCGGAGTGTAGAAGCATCCGTTGCTCGGTGACACATAAGCTGGGCCGCCAGCAGCCATGACCTTACTCGCGCTCATACGTTTGACCTCGTCCGGCTGGTACTGGGCTGCGCTGGCGTTGCTGTTGGCACTCGTCGGCATCGTTTTCTACTACCGGCGGACTGTTCCACCCCTTCGCCGGCCGGTCAAGTTCCCTCTGATGGCACTTCGCACAATTGCTGCAGTTGCGCTATTCCTGGCCCTGGCCGATGCGCTTTGGGCGGCCATCAAGACCCAGCGCCAGCTTCACGACCTGATCGTGGTGACCGACCACTCCGCCAGTATGAAGGAGCTCGACGATCTGAAGGATGCGCGTTATGATCGTGCGGGCTCGTACGCGGATCGCATTCTGAGTTCCATGAAGGACCGGGCCGCCATTCACCAGTACACTTTTGCGGAGTCGCTGAGCGCGCAGTCGGCACTCCCCGACTCGTTTGGAATGTCGACCGATCTCGGGGACGCACTTCTCGGCCTCACCCGCCAATTGAGGGAATTGAATCCGCGCGCGGTTGTGGTCCTATCGGATGGGGCGAACAACCGGGGAACCGATCCCGCCGAGGCGGTGTCGCGATTGGGAGTTCCTGTCGTCACGGTTGGATTCGGCAAGACTGCCGGTACCGAGGCAAGAGTAATCGAGGCCACCGCACCGGAGGTCGCGCTGACGGGGAAGTCCTTTGAGATTACCGGGGCGCTCCAGGGCGGAGCCGGGGATCAGAAGGCCACCCTCCGACTGACCCGTCATGGCCGGACCCTTCTTCAGCAGCCAGCCGAGTTGGGCAGCGGCGGGGCGAGGACCCCTTTTACGATGTCCACTGTAGTGGATTCACCCGGTGTCCACGATTTCCGCATAGATGTCGTCGGCGCCGATGGCCGGGCCAATCCGGCCGCCGGCCGTTCGCTGTTTGTCCGTGTCCTCAAGGGCCGGATCAAAGTGCTGCTTTTTGCCGGAGAACTGGACTGGGAGTTCTCCTACCTCAAGCGGTTCCTCGAACGGCAGTCACGGATCGAATTGATCCCGATCATCCTGTCCAAGCCGGCGATAGGGCACGCCATGCCGACGGCCTCGGATTGGAATGACGCTGACGTCGTTGTCTTTATGCATCTGTCGCGGCAGCAATTGGAGACTGTGTGGTCGCCTCATGCCGCCCAGTTTAGCGCGCCCGGTCACGGAGTCGCATTCATCCTCAACAAACGATTCACCGAGGGGGCACCGCGTTCAACGGCATATCCATTTGAGTTCCTCAGGGGGGATCCGGTCACGCTGACCGGAGAATTCCCTCTGCGACCCCAATCGACGCGGCAGAATCACCCGATTATCCGGCTCGATCCGGCCAGTGATTGGGCCAAGACGAGTGCACTTTGGTCCGACCGTCCGCCATGGACAGATATGGTTTGCATCGGCGGGTTGCCTGCCAATGCGGATGTGCTGGTGCGGTCGGGGAGGAGCGTTTCGGGTGAAGAGTGCCCGGCGATTTGGACCCGTGTCTCCCGTGGTGGCAAGTCGCTGGTGGTTTCCGGCGGCCCGTTCTGGCGGTGGGCGGCTGACCGCGCCGGGGCCGGAATGACCGCCCGGGAGTACGAAGCCTTCTGGAGCAACGCCGTCTATTGGCTGTCGCTGCGCGATGAGACTGACCGGCTGGCGGTACGCTCCGACCAGCAGGTTTACCATGTCGGCGAACCGATTATCCTCAGTGGCTCGGTCTACGATGAAGTCTACCGTTTTATGGATCGGGCCGAGGTCACTGCGCACGTCTGGTCAGATTCGGCGGCCCACGAGTCGTTGAGTGTGTTTTTGCCTCCAGGCTCCGGGGATCGCTTTGAGGGTCGCGTGACTCATCTTGCGCCGGGCACCTACCGCTACGATGGCCAGGCGAAGGTTGATAGTACCGTCATGCCGCTGACCGGTGGTGTGTTTCGGGTGGAGCCTTACGGCCTCGAACAGCAAGCCACCGGGTTGAATGAGACTGGTCTCCGCGCCCTGGCGCGCCAATCCGGGGGACGGTACTACACTGAGAACGAGTCACCGGCCGTCCTGGATTCCCTTGATTGGACCGCTTCCGTACGGCAGACGGTCCACGAGGTGCCGTTGTGGAACCAATCGCTCCTGCTCGGCATTTTCATTGCTACGCTTCTGGCAGAGTGGTTTGTCCGGCGGCGAAGGCAACTTCTGTAGCGGTATCGGCACTCCCAGGTTCAGGCCACGAATTCCATTGACGCATGTGGACCGGCCACTTTCTTTGTGAGTCCCGTCCCTCGATGCCATGGCGCATCGACGCGGCGGGTGCGAGGTGGGGTCCGTAATGCCAGCGATCGAATTGTGCATTGCCCGGGAAATTCTTGATAGCCGTGGGAATCCCACTGTCGAAGTGGAAGTGGGGCTCGAGGATGGATCAGTAGGACGTGCGGCCGTCCCCTCCGGCGCCTCAACGGGGAGCCACGAGGCGCTGGAACTTCGTGATGGCGATTCTGATCGCTACGCCGGAAAGGGCGTCCTGCAGGCCGTGGAAGCGGTCAATGAGACGATCGCACCGGAGTTGGTCGAAGCGGGTATGGAAGCGCTGGATCAGGGTGACATCGATCAATTCCTGATTGAGTTGGACGGCACGGAGACCAAATCGAAGCTGGGTGCGAATGCCGTTCTCGGCGTGTCACTCGCTGTCGCCAAAGCGGCAGCGGATTCCTGCAGATTGCCGTTCTACGCCTATCTTGGCGGCCCGAACGCCAAGATTTTGCCTGTCCCCATGATGAATGTGCTCAATGGCGGAAAGCACGCAGACAACAACGTGGACTGCCAGGAATTTATGATCGTGCCGGCGGGATTCGAGCGTTTCTCGGACGCTCTGCGTGCGGGCGTCGAGACCTTCCATGCTTTGCGCAAAGTGCTCGCTCAGAAGAAATACAACACGTCGGTCGGCGACGAGGGTGGTTTTGCGCCCAATCTCGGCAGTAATGAAGAGGCCTTGGCCGTCATTACAGAGGCCATCGAGGCGGCCGGGTACACACCGGGCGAAGATATCTTTTTCGCACTCGATCCGGCGGCGTCCGAGTTCTACAACACCAAGACCGGGCAGTATGAACTCGCCGGTGAGAAGCGCAAGCTCAAGACGGCCGAAATGGTTGAGTTCTGGGCGGAGTGGGTTTCCAAGTATCCGATCATCTCGATTGAGGATGGTCTCGCCGAGGATGATTGGGATGGCTGGCGCCTCTTGACGGAGAAACTGGGCAGCCGCATCCAGTTGGTGGGGGACGATTTGTTCGTCACCAATCCGATTCGCCTGCGCGAGGGAATTGACTCCGGATGTGCCAACGCGATTCTGATCAAGCTCAACCAAATCGGCACACTGACCGAGACGCTGGACACTATTGGACTGGCTACCCGCGCCGGCTATCGCTCGGTGATCTCGCATCGCTCGGGTGAAACCGAGGACACAACGATCGCCGATCTGGCGGTAGCGACCAGCGCGGGACAGATTAAGACCGGATCGCTCTGCCGCACCGACCGGGTGGCAAAGTACAATCAGCTCCTTCGCATCGAAGAAGGCTTGGGCAATCGCGCAGCGTTTCTTGGCAGGGGGGCATTCGCGGCTGCTGCTGATTGAGGCCGTTGAGTCAGATCCCATGATGAATCGTCCACCCCATCGTCTGTCCCGTCAGGAACGGCGCCGCCAAAGCGGACCTGTGGCCGTTACCGCGTTTCAACGCGCCGTATTTGACCGCGAACGCGGTGGTCTGCCACCGAAGACGCGATTGATACTTCGGGTGATCGGCTGCGCCGTGCTGCTCTATGTGTTTGTCGCCGGGAATATGGGGATTCTGAAGATGATGGATCTGCGGCGCTCCGAGCGCACGCTGACACGCCGTGACACCCGGTTAGCAGCGCAAGTCATGTCTTTGGACACGCGCCGGCGAATGCTCGAATCCGATACAACGTACATCGAGAAAGTGGCCCGCACCGAATACCATCTGTCGCGGCCGGGCGAAGTCATCTACGAAATCGAAAAGCCCACACCGTGAGCCGCCATGCCCGGACCTGCCGTCACTGAGGCGATCTGCCTGACGGTGCAGAAGTTCTCGGAAACTTCCAAGATTGCCATCCTGTACACGCGTGCCTGGGGGCGCATCTCGGTGATCGCCAAGGGTGCGTACCGTCCCAAGTCGCAGTTTTGGGGGCATTTGGAGCCGCTGTCGGTGGCGGAGTGCGTGATCTACAAGAAACCGAATGAGAGACTGCAGCTTCTCTCGTCGTGCCGAGCGATTGCACCATGGACGGGGCTTACCGGGTCCCTGACCAGAGCGGCCTTCGGGTTTGCCGTGGGGGAATTCCTTTATCGGCACACCTACGAGGAGAATGATCCGGAATTGTTCGGCCTGGCTTGCAGTACGCTCGAGTCGATTTCGCGGCTCCCCGAGCGGCTCGCTGCCCGCCAGTTCTGGGGGTTCATGCTGGGCGCGGTTGGGTGTCTGGGATTCCGTCCGGAGTATGACGTCTGCGACGGATGCGGACGAAAACCGGCCCCCGATCAGAGAGTGGTGTTTGATGCCATTGCCGGGAAGATCATTTGCCGGCAATGCCGTCGCGAGGGCGGCCGACCGCATGTCCTCTCCCCGGAGGCGCTGAATGAGTTGATAAAGCGCCAGCACCAGCCGATATTGGACCCTAATGAGGCGGAACTCAATCCAGCCGCGCTGGAGGAGATAGCCGCTTCAATTGAGGATTTCACTGTGTACCATCTCGGCGGGAGCCGGTTGAGATCGCTGGGATTCGCACGGCGGGTGGGCACAGTTGAGCAGGTGAATCACCGGAAGTCGAAAGAAACGGACGAAATGGAGGCATAGTGGCCAAGCCCGGTACCGATCAAACGATGGACAAGATTGTCTCGCTGTGCAAGCGAAAGGGGTTCGTATTCGGCTCGTCGGAGATCTACGGCGGCATCAATTCCTGCTGGGATTTCGGGCCACTGGGTGTGGAGTTGAAGCGCAACATCAAGGATCACTGGTGGAGAACCATGACCCACCGGCGCGATGATGTCGAGGGACTCGACGCTGCCATTCTGATGCATCCCAAAGTATGGGAGACCTCCGGGCACGTCGCGGGTTTCACCGATCCGCTGGTTGACTGCAAGGAATGCAAATCGCGGTTCCGCCTCGATCAGCTCGAAGAGTCGATGTGCGGCAGCCCGGCGTACAAGGGACGAAAAGCCTCCAAGTGCCATGCCGAGGGGAAATTCACCGAGGCGCGGCAATTCAATCTGATGTTCAAGACATTCATGGGACCAGTCGAGGATGAAGCCAATATCGTCTTTTTGCGCCCCGAAACGGCGCAGGGCATTTATGTCAATTTCCTGAACGTGATGCAGCCAATGCGCCGGAAGGTCCCCTTCGGCATTGCCCAGATTGGGAAGGCGTTCCGCAACGAGATTTCTCCGGGGAATTTTATCTTCCGCTCACGCGAGTTTGAGCAAATGGAGATGCAGTTCTTCATCGACCCCAAGGACGACTTGAAGTGGTTCGAGTACTGGAAGGAAGAGCGGCTGAACTGGTATTTGAATCTGGGCATACGCCGCGAGAAGATGCGGTTTCACCAGCACGGCCCCGGTGAATTGGCGCATTACGCCAAGGATGCTTTCGATATCGAGTACGAGTTTCCATTCGGCTGGAAGGAATTCGAAGGCATTCACAACCGTACCGATTTCGATCTGAGCCGCCACAAGGAAGCGACCGGCGTCGATCTGACATACTTCGACGAGGAAACGCGCGTACGGTTTGTCCCCTACATAATCGAGACCTCCGCCGGTGCGGATCGATCTACCCTTGTTTGCCTGGTCGATGGCTATCGTGAAGAGGAAGTCAAAGGGGAGATGCGGGTCGTGATTCGCCTCGATCCGCGCATCGCTCCGATTAAAGTCGCAATCTTCCCGCTGGTCAATCGCGACGGGATGCCGGAAACCGCTTTGAAACTGGATGCCGATTTGCGCCGCAAGTTCAAGACCTTCTATGACGACAAGGGCGCGGTCGGACGCCGGTATCGCCGCATGGATGAAGTCGGGACACCATACTGTGTCACGATCGATTCCCAGACCGCGGAAGATCAGACCGTCACGATCCGCGATCGTGACTCGATGGAGCAGATTCGCCTGCCGATGGACCGGTTGGCGAATTGGCTGGACGAGAAGCTGGCCTAAGGACCTCTCGGCGCTGCGATGCCTGCCGGGCCCCCCCCGATGGAAACGGCCTCAAGCGGGATTGATCCGTCTTACGAAGGATCGCCGGTGCGCCTCCCGGCGGTTATCGTTCTTGTGCTGGTGATTGCGTGGGCGCTCATCGACGTCTGGCGATCCTACCCGCAGGAATTCTTTCCCCGATTCTGGGACGAAGCCATCTACATGGTCGACGTGACCACCCCCGGTGTGCTCGCGGGCAGATTCACCGGTGACATGCATTACGCGGCGGCCAAGCCAGGTTACGGTTGGTCATTGGCAGGGGCGGTCGCGTTGCTGGGCGACCGCGGCGCCATGTACTTATCCACCTTGTGGTGGCTCCTGACCATCGGGGTGATCGGCTTGGCCGTTCTTCGCCGGTTTGGAGGAATCGCCGGTCTGATCGCTGCGGCTCTCCTGGCCTACTCACCGCTATTCGGGAAATATGTCGCGGAGGCGGGGCCGACCACGATGGCGGCCTGTTTCTTTTCGCTGTTGTGGATCAGCTATGACCGGCGCCGCTGGTTGGCCGCTGGCCTGGCCATTGGCTGCCTGGCCCTGATTGATTTCAAGTGGATACCTCCGGTGGTGGTTGCGGTGGTTCTGATCGAGGTTCTCCTCGAACACAATCGGCCCTGGCGCCATCGAGTGGCTTTTGCCGGCCGTGTCGCACTGGTTGCAGCATCGATTCCAGCGTTGTTGATTCTGGTTCACCGTCCCTTTGGCGACTACCTGTGGAGCTACCTGTTTGTTCACGGGCAGATCATGGGACTGCACGTATCCCCCGTTTTACTGTACTTCCTGCTTCGATTTGGAATGGGATTGGCGATCGTCGCCGCCGCGGTATCCTTATTGCTGGCTCCAGTTCGCGAGCGCCTGGGCAATTTGGGAGAGTCGCGCGTCAGGTCTCTTCTCGTGGCTCTTGTCCTGGCCATTGTTCCAATCGCGTTCTACTCGGTATTTGGACCGCTCAAGGCGCTGCGGTTTTTTGCCGTCCCGTTCCCGTTGGTGGCGATTCCTGTCGCGGTCGTCATCAGCCGCGCATTTGCGTGGAGCCGGGAGCGGCTCCGGAGTTCGCGGCCGGTCGCACGTTGGACCATGGCGTCGGTGCTGGCGGCCATGTTGAGTATCCCGATTCTGGTTGCCTCCGATGGTCCGGCGCGTCATCTCAGAATCCCGACCTGCTATCCGCAGGCGTTGACCCGGCTGGCAGAGATCGCCCCGGAGGGCGGCGTGATCTCCTCATACATCTGGCCGGTGCCTTTCTATGGGCGGCGGGGGACCTTGAAGTCATATCCCTTCACTTTCTGGGGCGTGAAGCCGGGGGTTAAATGGCTGGCCTCGGATCGTGTACTCGACGTTGTTACAGTCG
Source organism: Candidatus Zixiibacteriota bacterium (assembly GCA_016235085.1). GTDB lineage: Bacteria > Zixibacteria > MSB-5A5 > WJJR01 > WJJR01 > JACRMA01. The sequence continues at coordinate 8,170 of JACRMA010000002.1, read as the reverse complement.
AGAACCGCCAGCACCTGGGTTCGGCAGCATCAGCGTCTCCCGAGTCTTTTCTTGCCGGTCAGCGCGGGAGTTTTCTCCCCTACCTGGATTCGCTCCTTTCCGTACCCAGTGACTTTTATGCTTCCGACTATTTCCTTGCCGAACAGGTTGTCGGGGGAATTGGCACGATGCGACGGTGGGAGGCGCTCAGCCGGGATCGGCAGAATGTCCTCACGATCTACCGAATCAATCCGGGGTTGTGGCAGCAACCCGGGCAGTGAGACAGCCTTTCGTGATGCCAGAGGCGCAGCTCGGATGAATACGAGGCAACGGGCAGGATGAAGACACCCAGGCTAATACTGGTCGTGCTGGCGCTCATTGTAGCCTGGGCCGTTGTCGACATTATCCGTTCGTATCCAGCGGAGTTTCACCCGCGATTCTGGGATGAGGCGATCTACATGATCGATGTTCGGGCGCCTGGGGCGTTGTTTGCCCCCGATGTCGGCTCGATCCGGTACGCGCCGTCCAAGCTCGGTTACGGCTTGCTGCTCGATGGAGCGGACAAACTCTTTGGTCCCTCTGGAGCCATGTATCTATCGACTACTTGCTGGCTGCTGGCGATTGTGCTCGTTGCGCTCACCCTGGGACGTCGCGTCGGAAGTTTCGCCGGATTGTTTGCCGCTGCGATGCTCGCGTATTCCCCGCTGTTTGGCAAGTATATCGCGGAGGCGGGCCCAACCACGCTGGCAGCGCTTGTCTTTGTCCTGCTCTGGCTGATCTATCCTCGGCGGCGATTCTGGGCCACGGGATTAATCATTGGCGTTCTCGCAGCGGTCGATTTCAAGTGGATCCCTCCGGTGGCATTATCAGTTGTTGCGGCGGAACTGATTATCGAACGGCATAGGGCGTGGAAGGAACGGATCGTGTTTGTCAGTGGGGCGGCGCTGACGGCGCTCGCCATGCTGTCTGTTATCAGGATTCTCCATCCCCCGTTTCGCGACTATTTGTTGGGATATATTTCCAAACATAGTGGCATCGTCGGACTGACGCCGTCCGGCGTCTTCTTCTATTACCTTTTCCTGTTCGGCGCACTTCCGGTCTTCACGGTGGCCGACATTGCCTGGGTGATCGTAGCGTCGAAGCGCAAACGTGATGAGCTGACGGCAGATTCGTCGAGGGTGATCTGGTACGGATGCATACTTTCGTGTGTGCCGATTCTGTTCTATTCGGCCTTCGGTTCGCTGAAGGCGATGCGTTTCTACGCAGTCCTCTTCCCTCTCTTCGCTGTGCCGGTCAGTTATGGACTCCACCTGGCCGTGACGTGGTCTCTTGAGTTTTCGGCGCGGAGCCGGACGATCGGATGGCCGGCCACCGTCTGGGGCTGTGCAGTGCTCCTCGCCGGCCTGATTGTGGTTGGTTCCGATGGCCCGGCGCGCCATCTGCGCTTGCGTTCGTGTTTCCCGGAAGCACTGGTACGTCTCGAAAAGCTGGAAGGCCACGAAGGGGCGATTTCATCATACATCTGGCCGGTTGTGCATTACGAATGGAGCTACCCCTTGAAGGAGGCGCCATTCACGCTGTGGGGCATCAGCTCGGGGGAGAAGTGGCTGGCGACTGATCCGATGCTCGACCGGGTCACGATCGAAGGGCGCCTCGCCCTCGATCCCAGTATTGGGATCACCGCCGATTCCCTGTTTAATCTTCAGCAGGTGATGCGACGCGGTTTCTGTGATTCGTTGTTCAGTGTTCCGAGTGAGTTCTACGCTTCGGATTATTTCATGTGTGAGCAGACCGTCCTGGGCATTCCGGCCTTGCGGCGCTGGCGCTCGTTTCGGCGGCCGGATGGGAATTTCGTCACCATGTATCGCATCGATCAGGCCCGGTTGAAGCTGGGCGCCCGTGAGCGTTAAGCTCGCTTCTCAGTCTCGATATCTAGCAGGGTACTGAAAAAGCCAAGACGGATGTCATTCTGAGGAGCGAAGCGACGAAGAATCTGCTTTCCGTCCCCGGGTCCCAGAGCGAAAACTCCAGATCCTTCGCTGCGCTCAGGATGACAAAATGACCTGGCAAGCCGCCAAAACTGCTTTTTCAGCAGCCTGCTAGGTTTGGAGATCAACCTGATATGTCCGCGTCATCATTGACCGATTTCGAAATTGTTGCGCTCGACTTCTGGCCAATCACCGTCCCGCTGACCGACACATTTGCGATCTCAAGTGGGTCGATCACCAGTGCCGAAAGCGTGTACATTCGCGTGACACTCCGCGGAGGCGCCACAGGGTTCGGCGAATGCGCCCCATTTACGAGCATCACGGGCGAGGATCAGCTCGGGACGCTCGCGGCAGTTGAGCGGCTCAAAGAGGCGGTTGTAGGCAGGTCCTGCGGATCATTGCGGGCGATCAGCGGTATGCTGGCCGAGCGGGCGCCCTCGGCTCCGGCGGCGCGATGTGGAATCGAGACGGCGATCTTGGATGCCTTCTGTCATGCCGCGGGAGTTCCGATGTGGACCTATTTCGGCGGGGCCACCCGGGATGGGTTCGAGACCGATATCACCCTGCCGATGCTGGGTCGGGAGAAATGCCTGCAACTGGCCGACCACTGGCATCGCCGTGGATTCCGTGTTTTGAAGGTCAAAGTCGGCAGCCATGTCGATTCGGACATCGCCGTAATCCACGACATCTTCGCCCGTTATCCCGATACATCGTTTGTCGTCGACGCTAATCAGGGATTCAGTGAGCCCGATGCCCTGCTCTTGATGAGGGCTCTACAGAAAAGCGGTGTTGCGGTCCGTATGATCGAGCAGCCGGTTCAGAAATCAGACCTTGAGGCGATGGCGCGGTTGCGCCGGGAGAGGATCTACCCGATCTGCGCGGATGAATCGGCCGCGTCACGACAGGATGCGGTCGCGCTGGTAGGCGCCGGTGCCGCCGACATCATTAATATCAAGATCATGAAATGCGGTGTGGTCGAGGCATTCGACATCGCGCTCTACGGACTCACAGCCGGTCTTCAGATAATGTTCGGCGGCATGATGGAAACACGTCTGGCGATGGGCTGCTCGTTGGCCATGGCCGCAGGGATCGGTTCGGTGCACACACTGGACTTGGACACACCGCTTCTGATGGCCGAGGACCCGCTCACCGGCGGATATCAATATGATGGCCCGCGAATGGTTCTGGCAGAGGGGGCGGGGATGGGGATTGCGGCTCAACTCAAGATGTAATTCCTATCACTTACCATCTAGGCTTAGCATGGCTCAGTTGTCGACAATCGAATGGACCAACTCCACGTGGAACCCCGTTACCGGGTGTGACAAAGTCAGTCCTGGGTGCAAGTTCTGCTACGCCGAGCGGATGGCGCGGCGGTTGAAAGCGATGGGTTCTGAGAACTACCGGAATGGGTTCGAGTTGACACTTCACCCACAGGTTCTCGAAATGCCGCTTCGCTGGAAGAAGCCGCAGGTGATCTTTGTCAATTCGATGAGCGACCTCTTTCATAAGGATGTCCCACTCGCCTTCGTTCAAAGAGCCTTCGATGTAATGGCCAGAGCGTCGTGGCATCAGTTCCAAATCCTCACCAAGCGAGCGGACCGGCTGGCCGCAGTGCACGCCAGTCTCCCTTGGCCCCCAAACGTTTGGATGGGTGTGAGCGTCGAGAACGCGGACTACGTTCACCGCATTCACGACCTGCGCAGAGTGCCAGCGGCCGTGCGTTTTCTTTCGGTTGAGCCCCTCCTTGCACCGATTCCCAACCTGCCACTGACCGGGATTGACTGGGTCATTGTGGGGGGTGAATCCGGCCCTGGCTGCCGGCCGATGGATGCAGACTGGGTACGCCAGATTCGCGACCGGTGCATCTCGCAGGACGTGCCCTTCTTTTTCAAGCAGTGGGGAGGGGTGAACAAGAAACGGAATGGCCGGGAACTCGATGGGCGAACCTGGAGCCAAATGCCGACCCCAAAGGCACGGCGAGCGTCACGCCGGGTGTTGGTGAAGGCTTAGAGCGGATTTCTCCCGGCCAGTTCTAATTCGCAGATGGTCGTGTTGATCCTGAAATCGCCGGGTGCTCCGCTGACTCGTGGACGATCCTGTACACGCGATTCATGTAGACCGGCGACTTCGGTCGCTCACCGTTACACGGGACTTTCTCGATTGTATGGACCACATCCAGCCCCTGCACAACCTTTCCGAATACGGTGTATTTCCGATCCAGAGATGACAATCGCCCCAGTGCGATGAAGAACTGCGATCCGGCAGAGTTGATGTCGTCCCAGTGAACCATTGACAAAGTTCCGTCGGTAATCGGCTCCGAGGAAAACTCCGCGGGCACCGTATAGCCTGGCCCACCGGAGCCGTTTCCAAACGGATCGCCCCCCTGGATGACGAATCCGGGCACAACGCGATAGAACGGGACACTATTGTAGAATCCCTTTTCGGCCAGGTAGATCATGCTCTGGCAGTGCTTGGGAGCGAGGTCCGGACGGAGTTCAAGCACGATCTGCCCGAAATCGGTGTCGATCCCGACACGCGGCCGCTCATCGAGAGTGATCATGACATTTCGATAGGGCGCCGGATCATACGGTTCGTTGGACTTGTGAGTGCAGGCGCTCTGATTGGCCAGGACAATCGCGATAATACAACCGAGAACCCGCCTTCTGAATGAAGTCGATTTCAATCGTAGCCTCCCATCCTCCTGCGTCAGTCCGACGTTTCGGCTTAAGTTACAACTATATTACCATTCCATGCAAGTGGAATGAACCGGCATTGCAGTCGCGATAGTCTACACCACTCTCTGCTCATATGATGCTGGGTGTGCGGGTCACGGCTCGAGGAAGGTCCGCTCGCTCCGGTAGGCGAACGACCGCCCGTCGATGGCGCGTTCGACGGCGAGGATGCCGTCCAAATGGTCGCATTCGTGCTGAAGCAATTCCGACAAGGCATCATGGGCCATAATGGAGTGCTCCTGCCACTCAAGATCACGGAAGACCACGCGGCAGGAGCGGTGTCGCCGCACTTTGACCAGCAAATGGGGAAACGAAAAGCAGTCGTCCCAGAGTTCGAACATCTCTGTACTCAAGTTCTCCAACCGGGGGTTGACCAGCACGACCGGGGAATCGATGTGCAAATAGATCAGCCGTTTGCCCACGCCGATCTGCGGAGCCGCGATCGCCCGACCGGCGCCCCAGCGGCGGCGGAAATCCATCAATGTATCGTGCATATCGGCCACGACAGACCGAAGCGATTCGGCCTCATCTCTGGCGACCGCCGCGCAAGGCACGTTCAGCGCCGGGTTTCCCAAGAGGAGAATCTCACGAACGGCCATCCGATCATACCTCCGGCATCAATATGCTCAACACAGGCCATGCCGCCAATCGAATGGAGCACGAACCAAAGTTGAAAGACTGCGATCAGAAGGGGAGAAGGCTACGAGAAGTCCACTTGCCGTTTGGTGCCGAAGGCGGGATTTGAACCCGCACGGGGGGTACCCACCACCCCCTCAAGATGGCGTGTCTGCCAATTCCACCACTTCGGCACAAGTGCAGTCTATCAACACAAACTCTTCTTGAACAAATTCACACTGCTTCACAAAGGCTGATGCACTACTTCTTGCCCGAATCAGCTTTTGTGGCCGGCGTTGTCTGTTCTGTTGCCGGTGCCGTCTGCTGGGTCGCGGGCGGAGTCTGATTAAACAACTCTTCACCCGGTCCTGACGGCGGCTGGCCGGTTGTGGCCGGCTGCGTTCCCTCGGCTCCCGGCTGCTGGACTGGCGGTGCTGCCGGTGTCTGCCCCGACCTGGCCGCTTCCTCGACGGCACTCGAGCCGCCGGTGACTGCATTCGAGGAGGTAGACGGGCGAATCAACGCGATGACAATGCACGAGGCCATGAAGGCCACGGCGAGCACCGACGTCGCACGAGACAGGAAAGTGGCCGCGCCGCGTCCACCGAACACGGTGCCGGTCAGAGAAGTGCCCCCGAAAGCGCCAGCCAGACCTTCACCCTTGGCCGACTGCAGGAGCACGGAAATGATCAGTGCCGTGCAAATCAGGACATGAAAAGTAATCAACAAACTGTACACGATACCTCCCGACTTCTTTTGCTATTTCCAGCCGGCCCGTTACGATACCAACGGAACCGAACGAATGATCCGGTCAAACTGATCGGCGTCGAGTGATGCGCCGCCAACAAGAGCGCCATCAATATCGGGGTCGGCGAGAAGTTCCTTTGCGTTGTCCGCCTTGACCGATCCGCCGTATAAGATTCTGATCCGGGAGGCTGCTTCGGGTGAGTGCGCCTTGCTGATCCAGCCCCGGATGAACCGGTGAACATCTCCCGCTTGTTGGACTGTCGCGACTTTACCCGTTCCAATTGCCCACACTGGTTCGTAAGCAATCACAACATGTTTCAGGTCCGCGACAGTCAGTCCTTTCAATCCGCCAGCCAACTGGCGCTCAACAACTTCGTGGGTCCGGCCGGACTCGCGTTCGTCCAGACTCTCACCAACACAAACAATCGGTTTAAGCCCGACTGCCAAGGCGGCCAGCGCCTTGCGGTTGATCCCCGCGTCGGTTTCGCCGAAAAACTGGCGCCGCTCGGAGTGTCCCAAGATAACCATTTGACACCCCGCCGTCAATAACATAGGTCCGGACACCTCACCGGTGAATGCCCCTGACGGTGCCTCATGCATGTTCTGGGCGCCCAACAGGATAGGGAATCCTTGCAAGGCCGCCGCAGCGGCCGCCAGCGAAACGGCCGGGGGGAAGATCGCAACCTCCGCCCTGAGCCCACCTAGCGCCGGCCAGTTCGCCGATCTTTTGGCGAGGTGTGTGCACAGCTCACGGGTCCAGGGAATATCCCCGTTCATCTTCCAGTTGCCGGCTATGAGGGGTGTGCGTGTCATGGTGACCTCCATCCGAGCGCAGAGGCACGTACCCCGTGCCCCTGCCTCATCTCAATAATGGATCTGCAAAAGCCCTTGGCGCGTTCAACGGTCGTTGAGCGCGGCCACGCCGGGCAGTGTCTTGCCTTCGATAAATTCCAGGGACGCACCGCCGCCGGTCGAGATATGCGAAATCCGGCCCGCCACGTTGGTCTTGTGGACCGCCGCCACCGAATCGCCACCACCCACGACCGATATCGCTCCCTTGTCTGTCGCATCGGCAACCGCGTGGCTGACAACCACTGTGCCCGAATCGAACGGCTCGGTTTCGAACACGCCCATCGGCCCGTTCCAGAAGATCGTGCCCGCCTGTTTCAACTCGATGGAAAACTGCTTCGCCGTCTTGGGGCCGATATCGTACCCGGCGAGATCGGGTCCGAGTTTATCGCAATCGACAAATACCGGCCGGCCGGTGTCCTTGAGATCTTTGGCCGCAACGAAATCGCAGGGGAGCAGGAATTTCCGTTTTTGCGCGCTTGCCTGGGCCAGAATCTTGCCGGCCGTCTCAATCAGGTCAGGTTCAATCAGGGACTTTCCGACTTCCTTGCCCTGCGCCTTCAGAAACGTGAACGCCATGCCCCCGCCGATCATGAAACTGTCGACGGTCCTCATGAGATTGGTGATGACCTCGAGCTTGCCGGAAACCTTGGCGCCTCCGAGAAGCGCCACGAATGGCCGCTTCGGCGCCTGCAACAGTTTGCCGAGGTAGCGGAGTTCCTTCTCCATCAAGTAGCCGGCCACGGCGATCTTAATGAAGTGCGTGACACCCTCGGTGGAGGCGTGCGCGCGGTGAGCGCTGCCAAAGGCATCGTTTACGTAGATGTCGCCCCACGCGGCAAGCTGCCGGGAGAACTCTGGTTCGTTCTTCTCTTCCTCAGGGTGAAAGCGAAGATTTTCCAGCAGGCAGACTTCGCCGTCGCGCAGTGCGTTGACAACGGCACCCGCCTTGTCGCCGATGCAGTCCTCGGCGAATGGCACCGGCTTGCCCAAGAGCTTACCAAGGTGCGCCGCGACTGGCCGCAGTGAGAATTCGGGTTTGGGCTGCCCCTTGGGCCGTCCCAGGTGCGACATCAGGATCACGCGCGCGCCGGAATCGGCGAGCTTGCGAATCGACGGCAACGAGGCGACGATTCGCGTATCATCGGTCACCTGGTCACCCGCGAGCGGCACATTGAAATCGACACGCACCAGAACGCGTTTCCCCGCAGGCGCGATGTCGTCAATAGTCTTCTTGTTCATCGCTCATGCCCCCATGCG
>JACRMA010000001.1 GCA_016235085.1 Candidatus Zixiibacteriota bacterium | reverse complement strand
TGGCTCGGCAGGAGCCTCGCCCTCCCTCCCCAAAAACCTTGAATCTTATGGGAACTCTGCTTATGGGTTCCAGAATGAAACACCCGGCACACCTCACCGCCCTCTGCTCCTTCAGCCGTGCTCCCGAATTCGCGAGCTGGCTGCAAGGACTGCTCAAGTCCGATCGATTCCTCTCCCGCCACGTGGAACTTCTCATTCCATCGAATCACGAAGAGCACGAACAGTACCTCGCGCGCGCGGAGGTCTATGCCACTTTCCGTTTCAGCGAAGACGAATTGCGCAAGGCACCACACCTGCGTTGGCTGCACATGGGTGTCGCAGGCGTCGATTCGGCGATCTTTCCCGCCATGCAGCAAAGCAAGATCGTCTTGACCTCATCAGTCGGATTGCACGACGAATCCGTCCCGGTGGCGGCTTGGGCCTTTGTTCTCGCCTTCGAGACCGGCCTGCATCAGGGGTACTGCCAGAAGTTCGCCGGGATCTGGGATCGCAAGCCGATCACCTCTCAGCGTTCACTCCCATCGCGCAGACGTATCCTGATTGTCGGCACTGGACGTATCGGCGGGCGCATCGCCCGCTTTGCCAAACAAGTCGGAATGGAAGTGTGGGGAATCAGGCGCTCGAGGGCCAGAACGAAGTTGCCGAATTTCGACCGCGTCGGAAGTACCAGCCAGCTCCGCCAGTTTCTCGCAGAAGCAGACTATGTGGTCCTGATCCTTCCGGGAGGCGCCGAGACGCATCACATCATGGGCACGGAGGAACTCGCCTGCATGAAGAAATCGGCGTACCTGATCAACATGGCGCGTGGCACTGTCGTCGACGAGCCTGCCCTAATCGCCGGCCTCCAGAACGGCATGATCGCCGGCGCCGGCCTCGATGTCTATGCCCAGGAACCGCTACCTGCCGGGCATCCATTTTACAGGATGCCCAATGTCGCCATGACGCCCCACATCTCCGGCGAGACCGCCGATTACGCGATCCGTGCCGCCGAGTTCTTCCTGAAAAACCTGCGCCGCTACCTCCGCGGCCAGCCCCTGCTCAACATCGTCGACAAGAAGCGCGGCTATTGATGATCTCATCCCATTCTCCCCATCCCTCCCATAATTCCCATCTGCAAGGCCGTCGCCTGTCATGACCCACGACCTCGTAATCATCGGCGGCGGCCCAGCCGGAAGCGCAGCGGCGTATCGCGCTGCTAAACGCGGCGCCAAAGTGCTGGTGCTGGAAAAAAGGGCCATGCCCCGCCCGAAACTTTGCGGTGGCTGGGTGTCGCGTTACGCGTTGGGATTGCTCCCCTTTGCAATTCCGCCGGAAATTATCGAGGCGCCCTTTCGCAGCATGGAGATCACCGACGGGGAGTCGACGCTTATTCATTCTCCCCAAGAGCCGCTGGGCATCTTCGTCGACCGGGCGACGTTCGATCAATTCCTGCTGGAACAGGCCCAAGAGGCCGGCGCCGAGGTTCGCTGGGAGAAGGCTCTCGCGATTCAAACTCAGAGCGCTGGACTACGAGTGAAGACCCGTGAGGCCGAGTATGATACTTCTGGCGTGATCATCGCGACCGGCGCCGCCGGTGATCTGATCAAGACGGTACGTCCCCCCGATACCGCGCACGAATCTGCGGCCTGTCTCGAACAACGCGTCCCGGCTGAATACGCCGAGCAACTGAACATCAGTAGGGGAGAGGGACGCTTCTTCATCGGAGCGGTTCCGCACGGTTTCGGCTGGGTGCTCCATCACGGTGCATATCTCCTGGTCGGAGTCGGCCAGCGCCGCGACAGCGATTCCGCGCTCGTGCCCAATTTCCTGGGTCTTTGGGATCGCCTCGCTCTGCCGACCACTCTTATAGGTCCTATCCGTCCCACAGGCCACATCATCCCCTTCGGTGGCCATCCCCGGCAGATTGCTCGGGGCCGCTGCCTCCTGGCGGGAGATGCTGCCGGCATGGTCGACGCCCAAAGCGGGGAGGGGATCGCTGGCGCGATCGAATCCGGCCAACTCGCCGCCGAGGCGCTCACCCGGGACTCCTCCCCCGATGTCTCACGCACCTACTGCGAGCTCTGCGAACTGTCGCTGCTCCCGCATCTGCGCTGGTCACGCCGTTTTGCCTGGGGATTTTACCGCAATCCGCGCCGTGCCCTGTCTGTGCTCGCGTCATTTCCGGATGCTCTCGAGCGCTACACGGCTGTCGTCGATCATCGCGATTCGTATCCCCGCTACATGCTCTGGCTGTTGGGACAGTGCCTGCTGAGATCGATTTCCCGCGATCGTTCCACGAGTCACCGGGCTTGATCGCCCTGTCATAATCCTGTCAATAAAACTTGAAGCGCCGGGATTTACTCGCTTGTCATAGGAAAGCCCGATAAATTGATCCAATTGGGGCAGACGGTTTGTGAGGCTCAAAACATGAATGAAACTTTTGTTCCGGCAGCGGAAGTCTTCCGTGGTAATCACGTCGAAAGTCTCCATTTCGCCGCCGTTGCCGTTGTTGATCGCGAAGGTGAACTCATCGCCTCGCTCGGGGCACCCGATCTGGTGACCTTCTCGCGCTCCTCGCTCAAACCGTTCCAGGCGCTCCCAACCGTGATGCGCGGATTCCCCGACCGCTTCGGTCTGGCCGAGCACCACCTCGCCCTGATTTGCGCTTCCCACTCAGGTGAGGAACGTCACGTCCGCGCTGCCCGCGAAATTCTGGCCGCCATCGATGCCAAAGAATCGCATCTCCAATGCGGCGTCCACGTTCCGCTGATTTTCCGAGACAATGAACTCCCCATCCCGGCGCGGAGTACCTTCACCGCGATCTACAATAACTGTTCGGGCAAGCACAGCGGCATGCTCGCCCTCTCGCGCATCCTGGGCCAGCCGTTCGAAAACTATCTCGAAATCCAATCGCCGCTTCAGCGCCTGATCCGCGCTCAGGTCGCGCAGACACTTGGGATTGAACCCAACGACATGATTCACGGGATCGACGGCTGCTCCGTTCCGAACTACGCCGTCCCTCTGAAAGCCCTGGCGCTCGGCTATGCGCGATTGGCATCATCCGTCGGACCCAAACCCCGCACCGATGATGAATGCCATGAGGCGTGCCGGAGAATCGCCGGTGCGATGCGCGCCCATCCCGAGATGGTCTCCGGCGAAGGCCGCTTCGATCTGGCCCTGGCGCAGGCCACCAACGGCCGTGCGATCAGCAAAGCCGGCGGTGAAGCCGTCGAGTGCATTGGCATCCCCGAACGCGGCTGGGGAATCGCCGTCAAAATCGCCGATGGCACCGCGAGAGCCATCGCCCCGGTTGTCATCGGCATCCTCCGCCAGCTTGACCTTCTCAGCAAAGACGAATACGCCGCACTCGCGAAACTGGCCGAACCAACGCTCACCAATCACCGCGGCATCGAAATCGGCAAGATCCGCATGGTCGGCGAACTAAGGAAATTGCGATAGCAGCATTCTTCCCATGCCTCCCATTCCTCCCATGATTCCAGTCAAGCCGCTTCCCGCCAAGCCCCGCACCGTCTTTCCCGCGAAAGCAGGAATCCAGTGCCGCCGCTGGCTGGGAACCTTGATTCTTACGATGACCATTGCCACAATCCCGATCTCCAGCGCCCATTCGCAGCCACCCCCTTTGCCCGCCGCTACGTCGTCGATGTGGCATTCGCCCCGCGTAAACAAGTTCCTTCTGGAAGTCCTGGGAGATTCCCAGAAGGTAAACTATCACGGATTTCCGCTGTTGAGACAGGGACGTTTCGAAGCACGCGTTGTGGCTGCTGACAAGGCCGCGATCCCATCGTGGGGTCCGCTATGGGTGGACACTCCGGACAGCAGCATGGCGGCGATGATCAACTCAAACGCTCGCATGGGCGACGAACTACTGACATACAAGCGCAGGCAAAACGGAAAGGTCGAGAGAATCTGCTCAGGTGGGGGCCGGTGTGACTATAGGGGAGTTTTCTGGATTGACAGCGTCCGACTTCTGCTCGCTATCATTGAAGAGCAGGTTGTGGGAATTAGCAACCACACAGTTGCCACCGTTGGTTTTACGCCAGTTGTTGTACTCTTTGATTTTGTTTCGGGGTCGACATTCGCCTATGTGTCGACACGGAACACAGTTGAGGTGGACCCGTATAAGGCCGACTCGCTGATATGGAATTCGCCCCGCTTCGCGAAATTTCTCCTCAACGTCCTTGGCGATTCCCAGACTGTGAACTACCGCGGATTTGCGCTTGAGGGTTCCGGGAAGTTCGCCACCGAAGACACTTACGCTCATAAGCTCGCATCTCCGCCGGCGGATTCCTACTGGGTCTACTCGCCTAATCGCCGCCTTGCGGCGATGGCCCTTGGCGGCGATGAACCCGACAATGAACTGTGGCTCTATAACTGGCACGGAGCCGGCATGGCGGCGCGACTGGAAGTATGCGGAACGATGTGCCTTTTTCGTAGTGTCATGTGGTTCGATAATCAGCGATTGGTTTTCGCCCAGGTTCAAGAACTCGACGAACATTTCGAATCGCCAGCGCAAATCGTCAGGTACAGACCGGTGGTCAAAATCTTCGATCTCTCAAATGACTCCGTCCGTGTGTATGGTTCTTCACCGTATCCGACAGGCACACGCCTGGACTCTGGTGTCTTTCACGATTAGGCGCGAGTCCTTGCAGGCCATGTCCCCCAAAACCGCTTTGAGAGAGGTCCCATGGCCAACTGCGGGGAGAGTGAATGACCTTGTTAATCGATCCCATGACGGATACCTTAATCCCACCAGGGGGCACCATGACCAGACATCCCGTTGAACCATTTCGCATAAAGTCAATCGAGCCGATCGCCCTTCTGGCCCGGCGTGATCGTGAGCATAAACTCGCCGAGGCCGGCTGCAATCTGTTCAATCTTCGCGCTGAGGACGTCTTCATCGACTTGCTCACCGACTCCGGCACCTCCGCCATGTCCGAGCGCCAATGGGGCGGGATTATGCGCGGCGATGAATCGTACGCCGGCTGCCGTAACTTCTTTCATCTCGAAGAAGTCGTCCGCGACCTCACCGGTTACCAGCACGTCATTCCCACGCATCAGGGACGCGCCGCCGAACATCTCGTCTTCTCGCTTCTCTTGGACAAGGGCGACTTTGTCGTCTCCAACACGCATTTCGACACGACGCGCGCCAACGTTCTCTATCGCGGCGCTACCCCGGTCGATCTTCCCGATCCCTCCTGCGATGACGTGTCCAGCGAATACCCGTTCAAAGGCGACATCGACTGCGCCCGTCTCGAATCATTCCTGGAAGAACACCCCGGACGCGTGAAGGTCTGTGTTCTCACGATCACGAACAATTCGGTCGGCGGCCAGCCGCTGTCTGTTGCCAACGCCCGCGAAGCGTCGGCCATTTGCCGCAAGCATCATGTGCCGTTGTTCTTCGATGCGGCGCGTTTCGCGGAAAACGCGTGGTTTGTGTCACAGCGCGAGGAATCGCAACGGGGTCGTCCCATCAAGGGAATCGCGCGCACCATCTTCGACTTTGGCGACGGCTGTCTCATGTCGGCCAAGAAAGACGGATTGGTCAACATCGGCGGATTCATTGCCGTTAAGGACCCGGAGTTCGCCGCCCGCATCAAAGAAGCATTGGTGATCTTCGAGGGTTTTCACACCTATGGCGGTCTCGCGGGACGCGATCTCGAAGCGGTCGCGCGCGGCCTCGAAGAAGTGACGAATCCCGATTATCTTGCCTACCGTGTCGGGCAGGTGGAATGGCTGGGCAATCGTCTTGCCGAGGCCGGTGCCACCATCGTCCGCCCTGTCGGCGGACACGCCGTCTTCATCGATGCCGGTGCGCTCTATCCTCACATTCCACCCGGCGAGTTTCCCGGCCAGACTCTGGCCGTGGCCTTCTATCGCGAAGGCGGCATCCGTACGGTCGAAATCGGTTCTCTGATGTTCGGCGAGATCGATCCGGAAACCCACGAACCGATTTACCCACCCCATGAACTTGTGCGCCTGGCGATTCCCCGCCGCGTCTACACCGAATCGCACCTTGAATATGTTGCCCGGACCTTTGCCGCCATCTTCGCCAAACGCGAAAGTGCCGGCGGATTCGCCATCGAATATCAGTCACCATTCCTGCGTCATTTCACCGCGCGCCTGCGCGAATTGCCGGCCCATACGCCGGCCACAGTTGCCCGAACCTGATTCCGCCATGGACCGTGACTTCACCGCCCTCTATTCCCCGATGTCATTCCCGCACTATCCGATGTCATTCCCGCGAAAGCGGGAACCCAGTCGTCGGAGTGTCCGCTGGATTCCCGCTTTCGCGGGAAAGACGGCGGTCCAGGTCATCTCACTGTTCGCCATCGCCCTGCTCCTCTCCGCCTGCGAGTCCGCCGACAAGTACCGTCGCCCCCCTGTCGCGGATACGACCTCTACACCGGGTTATGGCACGTTGGCCGTCAAAGGATCACCGGATCAGATTCAACTCATGCGGACGTACGCCGGGAGTATGGACGCTGCGGACAGCATCTGGAACGCCGGACAGCAGGATCGCGCCCTTAAGATCGCCGATTCACTGCGGCATTCGGCGGAGGCGACGCTCGACACCATCGCCATCGGTGACCCGGTGTCCAAGTTCCTGCTGATCTATGTTGCTCAAACTTACGATCGCATGGCGGCTTGGGAGAGGGACCGGGGCAACGAGGACGCCGCCAAGGCGCTGGCCACCGACTTCGAATCGCTCGCCGCCCGTCTCCAAAAACGCCGCGATTCCGCTGCGGTGATAAAGACTCAATGATCGGCACACTCGTCAACACGGGAACTGTCATCGCCGGTTCCCTCGTCGGCCTCGCCATCGGTGACCGCCTTCCCGAAAAAATCAAATCCTCGGTCCTGACCGCTCTCGGGCTGATCACGATGTGGATCGGCGTGACCATGGTGATCCGTGGTACGCGCCCGTTGCTGATCGTGTCATCCCTGATTTGCGGCGGTGTGATCGGTGAATTGCTGGCCGTGGAACGCCGATTGGAACGGGTGGGGGACTGGCTCAAGGCGCGTAGCGGCTCCCAGAGCGGCGGGTTTGTCCGCGGCTTTGTCAGTGCGTCGCTGTTGTTCTGTGTTGGCCCGATGACCATCGTCGGTTCGATCCAGGACGGCACCACCGGCGATGCCACGCTGCTTCTGACCAAATCCGTGATGGATGGCTTCGCCGCAATCGCTCTCGCTGCGACCACCGGCATCGGCGTGCTCTTTTCGGCGTTGACGGTTCTCGGTATCCAGGGAGGCCTGACACTCCTCGGTCGCTGGCTTGCGGCCCTCACCGTCCCCGCCGCACTCGATCAATTGTCCTGCGTCGGCGGCCTGATTATCCTCGGCCTCAGCCTGCGCCTGCTCGGCTTAAAAGAGGTCCCCGTCGCCAACTATCTCCCAGCTCTCGTAATCATCGCCTTGGCGGTCGTCCTGATCTGATCTTAAACAGGACCTGCAATCATCATCTGTAGGGGCGTATTGCATACGCCCTGGCCGCGACGGCGACACCGATTCGCTTCATCCCTCGTTCCCACAACGCGCGCGGTGTGCGTTCTGACCGGAGTGCGAATGGTCTGTCGTGGAGGAATCAGGGCGTATGCAATACGCCCCTACACACACATGATTCACGCTTAGGGTACTTACGTACGCCTCCATGATCAGTGGACCACGTACGCTGCCGCGAAACTTCGTCCGTTGGGACGGCCCTATGTGGCCGCCCGGATTCCGCGCACGATCGACTCTGTATTGCCCACCGCCCCACAGGGAACCGTCAGCAACATTGCGGACAAGGGGCTTCCAGCCCCTTGGCGAACCCGCAATATTCCACATTTGCCGGAAACCAATTGCCCCCGTTGGAGGTATAGACACCTTCAGGAGGTAATACCAAACATGAAAACCATTTTCACCGTCCTCATCCTGGCCCTGACATGGGGAGCCAACGCGCTGGCCACGATGCACACCGAGACTGTCGAGTACAAACACGGTTCCACCGTCTGCGAAGGGTACCTAGCCTACGACGACGCCACTAAGGTACGGCGCCCGGGCGTTCTGGTCGTTCACGCTTGGACGGGACTGGGCGATTACGTCAAATCACGCTGCGAGCAACTGGCCAAGCGCGGTTACATCGCCTTTGGTGCGGACATCTACGGCAAGGGCGTCCGTCCGCAAACTCCCGACCTGGCCGGCAAAGAAGCCGGCAAGTATCGCAGCGACCGTTCACTCCTGCGGGCGCGGGCGGCAGCGGCTCTGGATGTCCTCCGCAACAATCCCTTCACCGACACCACGCGCCTTGCCGCCATGGGCTACTGCTTCGGCGGCGGCACCGTGCTGGAACTCGCGCGGAGCGGCGCCAATCTGAATGGTGTCGTTTCCTTCCACGGGTTCCTGAACACGCCAAACCCGGCTGATGCCAAGAATATCAAATGCCAAGTCCTCGTCTGCCACGGCGGCGATGATCCGTACGAGTCACCGGAAGAGGTGGCCGCGTTCCAGGATGAAATGCGCAAGGCGAATGTCGACTGGCAATTCGACGTCTACGGCGGTGCCGTCCATTCCTTTACCGACCCCGACGCCGGCAATGACAATTCCAAAGGCGCCGCCTACAACGAACGCGCCGACAAGCGCTCCTGGGAGGCGATGAAGGCATTCTTCGCGGAGATCTTCAAGTAAGCGGAAGTCGTTTTCGGATTTGTGTGTTCACGCTCGGGTCAGCCTGTCGGTTGGCCCGCCGCATTGAGGCGTGTCGCGCGATGACAGCGATATCAGTGGGGCGGACACTCTTCTCCGCCCACTAAGAGCTGCGAAACGGACCGGCAGGTATCACACCCGGTCTGCAATCTTAACCAGCAGCAGAATTCCCAGCACGATCAGGATTGGCCCGGCCATATTGCCGACCAGCTTGAGCAGTCCGACCGTCACGCCAATGACCGCCCCGCCCAGGCCGACACCCAGGCCTACCACAACCCCGGTGAACGCGCCAGCCAGACCGATCATGCAGGCAAATAGCACGATGCCAACGATCATTGCGGCGAAGGCGAAGGGCAAAAGCAGGATTTTCAACGCACACCTCCCCGGTCCCGCAGGGACCGAAACCTCAATTTCTGGATACGAAATTGCCGCACCGAAGTTCTGGGCGAATTGCGGATTGGACACTCCAAACCGCCGCAGTTTTTCATCCGAATGCCGATAAACTCCACAAAGACTCTGAAGGAGGGTAATGCCCATGAAAAGCTACCGACGTTTCTTCGGCGCGGCCGGTGCCGCACTCCTCATCTCATTCGGCTGTGCCGGAACGGTCTATGTCTCCGACGAGCCGCCGCCGCTCCAAGTTGAAGTTAAGCCTGCTTCACCGGGCCCTCATGCCGTCTGGATTGATGGACACTGGGCGGTCAAACATGGCAAGTACCACTGGGTTAAAGGCCACTGGGAAACGGAACCGAGAGGCACGTGGGTGCCCGGTCATTGGGACAAGCGCCCCCGTGGTCACGTCTGGGTCCCCGGACACTGGAGCCGGTAGATTTACCACCCGCGCGCGGTACGCAAGTCCGTGATCTGCCGGACATGACTCTCACCGTGCCGGGCATAAAGCGCGAGGAGATCCTCCAGCGTCATTTCGCCCCGCCGGAAGTGGAGCCCTTTG
>JACRMA010000058.1:8528-10454 GCA_016235085.1 Candidatus Zixiibacteriota bacterium | reverse complement strand
AACCACGGCCATACCTTGGCGTATGCCAACCGTGATTCGCGTGCGTCGATTGCCTTGTCCAATTGCTCGAACGCCTCATCAAACTGCCCCAGTCCCATGTGCACCGACGCGAAATGGAACGGCGAAACATATCGCTTCTGTGACATGTCCCGAAGACACTGCAGCGATTCGAGCGCCTCGCTCTTCCGTCCCATCAGTCCCTTCACAGTGCCGATGGCGCCGGGTGCCAGGGCGTTGGATGGGAAAAGCACAGCGAGATGCTCCAATGCGGCCAAAGCGTCGTCCCAGCGCTTCATTTCCAGATAGACCCCGGCCTGGAACCAGTAGGCGAGTGCAAAACTCGGGTCCATTTCAATCGTGCTGTTCAGTTGGACAAGCGCTTCATCATACCGCCGCGCCATGTAGAGAACCACTCCGCCCACGCTGTTGATGATCAGGGACAACGGATCAAGCTCGCGGGCGCGTCTCGTTTCCGCCACGGCTTCGTCGAACCGGCCGGTGATGGTCAGGTAGAGCGCATACCACTCGTGCACCGTGGCGTACTGAGGATTGAGCCGGAGGGCATGCTGGAACGATTGCGCTGCCCCCTGCCAATCCCATCCATAGACCGTCTGGATCCACCCCAGCGACGCATGAGCTTCGGCGAGATTCTCATCGATCTGGAGGGCCTTTTCGGCCGCCGCCTTTGCCTTGGGAAACACCTCTTGAGGTGGAAGGTAACCGAAATACCCCAGCGACATGTAGCTGTCGGCAATCCCCGTATAGGCCGTCGCATAGAGCGGTTCGCGGGCGATGGCCTGCTGGCAGCACTCGATCGCCTTGGGCAGCGCGCCCTCAAACCGCCGGTTCCAGTAATACCGCCCCTTGAGATAGAGGTGATACGCTTCCAGATCAGCGGTGTAACGCTTCACGACGCTCGCCTTCTCTCCGGCGAGCAGTGTCACCCGAAGCTTCTCCACGATGGCCAGCGTAATTTCGTCTTGAATCGCAAACACGTCTTCCAGTTCACGGTCATACCGCTCCGACCAGATATGATAACCGTCGGCGACATTCACCAATTGCGCCGTAACGCGAATCTTGCTGCCCGCTTTCCGCACGCTCCCTTCGACCACCGCTCCCACGTCCAACGTCCGGCCAATCGCGCGGATGTCATCCTGCTTGTTCTTGAATGCAAATGCCGAGGTTCGCGCCACCACGCGCAGCCCGTCCACGCGACTGAGGGCGTTGGTGATCTCTTCGGTGATCCCGTCGCAGAAATACTCCTGATCCTTCGCGGCACTCAAATCACTGAACGGCAGGATCGCGATTGATGGAATAGCCTGTGCCTTTTCGGCAGCAGGGTGTGCCCCAAGGGTCTGCTGTCCGACGGTCCGAAGTTCGTTGGCCAACTCTTCGGCCGTCTGGAATCGCTCCTCCGGCTTCTTCGCCAGGCACTTCTGGATCAGGGCAATCAGATTGGCCGGCAAATCCGGGCGAAAACGGACCAGTGGGGGAGGGGTTTCGTTGGCAATCGCATACATGATTGCCGACGAATGCTCCCCGACAAACGGCGTCTGCCCGGCGAGCATTTCATATAACACGATCCCAAGTGAAAAGATGTCGGCGCGATGATCCACTGCCATGCCCCGGACTTGTTCCGGCGACATGTACGCCGCCGTCCCCCGGGGCGATTCGGATGGCGTCACCCCTGCGGTACAACAGATTCGGGCGACACCGAAATCGAAAATCCGCACGCGGCCGTCGTCGTCGACAATGATATTCGACGGCTTCAAATCCTGATGAATCACATCGGCGCGATGGGCGGCCTTGAGGCCGGTCGCGATCTGGATACCCAGCTCCACGACCTGATCCACCGGCTGGTGCGTGCCGACCAGCTTGTCGAGCGACTTCCCCTTGACGTATTCCATCACGATGAATTCGCGGCTC
>JACRMA010000058.1:0-8381 GCA_016235085.1 Candidatus Zixiibacteriota bacterium | reverse complement strand
TCGCCTCGTGCCGCAATAGCTTGCATGCCTCTGTATCCTCGGAAAGCCGCTCCGGAAGAAACTTGAGCGCCACCTCGCGCTCCAGATTCTCGTCCAAGGCGCGATAGACCGCCCCCATGCCCCCCTCGCCGAGCTTGGCGGTAATTCGGTAATGCCCGACTGCCTGGCCAATCAACTTGACACCTTCCCGTATCCTTCGCTCTTGCTGGAAGATAGGGTCACGTTCGGGATTTCACAACCGATGATTCCCCTCAATCACCATTCGTGAGGTGCCACCTTCCGGTAAGAAAAGCACTCGAATTTAGGACCCAAGTGACAGAAACACTACAACGGGGCAACCCAGACAGGAGTAAATATATCAGGATTCGACCGCCGGAATCGGCATCAGGAATGTCGCTGAGAAGTCGACCGAGATGGAATCATGCAGGACGAACGCGATTAAACCTGCCCGGCAACGCCGGGGACACACGGAGGAGGTTCTACATGGATAACAAAAAGGTGGAAACGATGGCGTTCCGAGTGGTTGGGGACATGGGAGGAGCGTTCACCATGGCGCTTGGCTACGTGGGCGACCGCCTGGGTCTGTTCAAAGCCATGGCGGGCGCGGGTTCCCTAACCAGTGTGGATCTGGCCCGGAAGACGAACCTGAACGAACGGTATGTCCGCGAGTGGTTGCGGGCGATGGTCGCGGCGGAGTACATCGACTACGATCCGCTGGCCGAGAAGTACGTCATGACGGAGGAGCAAGCCTTCGTCCTCGCCGACGAAGACAGCCCTATGTTCGTCGGCGGTGGCTTCCATTTCACGACGCCCTCCATCTGCAACATGCCCAAGATCCTCGAGGCTTTTCGCAAGGGCGGAGGGATATCCTACTCCGACATCGGGGACGAGATCCCCGAGGCGATCGAGCGCTTCTTCAAACCGGGGTACCGCCACTTTCTGGCCAAGGATTGGCTGGGCGCTGTGCCAGGGCTGGTTCCCAAACTCGAAAAGGGTGCCGCGATCGCGGACATCGGATGCGGATGCGGGCAGTCAACGGTTGCGATGGCCAAGGCCTTTCCCAACTCCCGTGTCGTCGGCATCGATTACGATCACCGCAGCATCGAGCGCGCCCGCAAGCTGGCTTCCGAAGAGAAAGCCGGCAATGTGACGTTCATTGAGGCCGCCGCCGACAGGATTCCCCGCGACCAGAAGTTCGACCTTGTGTGCAGTTTCGACTGTATCCATGATATGGTCGATCCCAAGGGTACGCTGCGCGCCATCCGTGACTCGCTGGCGGACGATGGTGTGTACCTGTGGTCAGAGCCGAACGCCTCCGACAAGGCCCAGGGGGAAGGGCTGGGTACGGTGATCGGAGAAACGGGAGCGCGGCAGCTTGCCAGCGAGGCCGGTTTCAGCCAGTTTGAACGCCTGCCCATTGACAACCCGTTCAATCAGTTCTTCGCGCTGAAGAACGGCAATCACTAGGGATCCATTTCAAGCGTTTCTCGATTCGCAGGGGCGGGGCATGGACCCGCCCCTGCGTCTCACATTGGCGCTGCGCGAAGAAAGAACTACCCCTTCATAACCTTTTCCAGCCCGGCTTTCAGATCGTCGGCATTCATCACCGGCGTTATCTTGACCTCCGCGTGCAGCGCCTCAAAGAACGGCTCCACGATGACCGGGAGTTGCGATGTGTCCTTCAAATCAAAGACGAACAGCGCCGACCGCCGTCCCTTATCTGGGAAGAAGTAGGCCGCTTCGGGTTTGAGTTGTTCCATCATTTTGCCCATCAGCTTGGGCAGGCTGCCGTCCTTGATCGCCTTGTTGGACTGCTCCACAGGGAAATTGACTCTGAGCATCGTGCGCATCTACTGCTCCTTAACAGAAGGTTCATTGGTTACCGCCGATAGCGGATTAATTTACTCGCAGTTATACAGTCCCCAGCACCTTTTCGATTGCGCTTTTTTCAATTTCTCTGCGCCGCCCGTGACCGGAGACCGAAAGAGCGGATGACAGAAACCCGGCCGGTTTGTATACTCCCGCTGGTCATTCGGGGCAGGTGTTGAGGACGAAACCATGGATCTGGGAATCAGAGGAAAAGTTGCCTTGGTGACGGCCGCGAGCCGTGGTCTCGGCCGCGCGGTCGCCTTGCAACTGGCGCGCGAAGGCGCCCGGGTCGCGATCTGCTCGCGCTCGGAAGAGGCGATCAGCGCCGCGGGCGATGACATTGCGGAGCGGACCGGGGCGGATGTCATGGCGTTTGCCGCGGACGTCACCAGCAGTGCGGATATTGCCACTCTGGTGGAGAGTGTGAATCGCTCGCTCGGCGGAATTGACATCCTCGTGACAAATGCCGGTGGTCCCAGATCGGGTCTGGCATCCGAGTTCTCCATCGACGACTATCGGGCCGCCACCGAATTGAACCTGATGAGCACAATCAGCCTGTGCAACGCCGTCGTCCCGCTCATGAGGCAAAACCGGTGGGGCCGGATTGTGGCGATTACCTCAGTCGCCGCCCGCCAGCCGATCGGCAATCTCATCTTGTCCAATACCGCCCGTGCCGGCGTCCTGGGATTCACCAAGACCCTGTCGGCTCAGGTTGCCGCCGATGGCATCACCGTCAACTCCGTTTGTCCCGGTTACACCAAGACCGAACGCATCGAGGAATTGGCGGCGATGTATGCTGCCTCCGGCAAGGGCACCGTTGCCGAGTTCTATCTGAATATCGAGAAGGATGTTCCCATGAAACGCATGGGCACCCCCGAGGAGTTCGCCAACGTGGTCGCCTTCCTGGCATCCGAGCGCGCCTCCTACGTCACCGGTGTCGCGCTCCAGATCGACGGTGGCTGGGTAAAATCGCTGTTTTGATGCCATGGTGGATTGGTACTCACATCAATGGGCGGTATGGGCGGGCGAGGCTCCCGCCAAGCTTTGTTTCCGCACGCGAATCTGTCGTCCACACGGAGACAAGGCTCGTCAGGAGCCTCGCCCTCCCATCCGTCCCATGCGTCTCGATACTCCCACGGAATCCCGTGCGCAGCGGCTAGTACACATCAGGAGTGTGACATGACATCCCCCGACACCAACACCTACCCAGACTTCATCCGCGCCCTTCCGGAAATCGACACTCCCTTCAAGGGTGTTCGTGGCTGGCTGATCCAGGGCGCAACGAACCAGACGGTCTTCTTCGATATCGATCCCGTCGGTGAGGTTCCGCCGCACTCCCACTGCGCCCAGTGGGGAATCGTACTGGAAGGGGAGATGCAGTTGACCATCGGCTCGGACACGCGCGTCTATCGCCGCGGCGATCGCTACTTCATACCGGCAGGCGCCGTCCATTCGGCAACCTTTCTGACACGGTTCCAGGCCATCGATTACTTCGATGATCCCAAACGGTACACCGCCAGGACCGGGCCGCCCAGTGCGCGCTGATTGCCATGGCAATTTATCGCGAACCACTGTCAGTCTTTCGGGGGTTTCCCTTGATTGCCATGCATCCAGACTGTTGGTTTTCCACCCGCGTTGCCAAGGATGCCGGCACCGGCAGGAAGGTTAGTGGCAATTGATTGTTGTGGTTCGCACCTAATGGGCGGGAGACCTCCAGGATGAAGATGAAGGCAATTGTCAAGACCGGTCCGGAACTCGGGGCGGAGTTACGGGAGGTCGAAGCACCGCAACCGTCCCCGAACGAGGTTCTCGTCAAAGTCAAAGCGACGTCGATCTGTGGTACCGACGTTCATATCTACCAGTGGGAACGCTGGGCGCAAAGCCGCATCGGCACTCAACGCCTCCCGCAAATTCTCGGACATGAGATGGCGGGCGAAGTTGTCCAGTTGGGCTCCGAGGTCCACGGAGTCAAGATCGGCGACAACGTTTCGGTTGAAACCCACATCCCCTGTGGACACTGCCGCCAGTGCCTTTCCGGCCAGGCGCACATCTGCCACAACCTCAAGATTTTCGGCGTCGATCGCGACGGCTGTTTTGCCGAGTACGTCGCGGTCCCGGAAAAGGTGATCTGGAAGAACGATCCGTCGATCTCCTGGGAATTTGCCTCGGTGCAGGAGCCGCTCGGCAATGCCGTTTACTGTACACTCGTTGAGCCGGTGGCGGGAAAGATTGTTGTGATCTTTGGAGACGGTCCAATTGCATTGTTCGCCGCGGGCGTCGCCCATGTCTCCGGCGCCAGTCGGGTGATCCTCGCCGGGATGGAACCCGCGCGCCTCGAGATCGCGCGCAAGATGGGCGCCGATCAGGTCATCAACGTCCTGAGTGCTGATCCGGTTCAGGTCGTACTCGATGCTACCTCCGGCTTTGGCGCCGACGTGGTGCTCGAGATGGCCGGCGCACCGAAGGCGATTGTCCAGGCGTTCAAATGTGTGCGCAAAGGCGGACGAGTCTCTGCATTCGGCATTCCCTCCGAACCGGTCGAATTGGATTGGAACAACGCCGTCGTCTTTCGCGGTGTCACCGTGTATGGCATCAACGGCCGCCTGATGTTCGACACCTGGAACACCGTCCGCCAGCTCCTGGCAACCAAAAGGCTCGATATTGCACCGGTCGTCACGCATGTATTGCCGTTGAACGATTTCAAAAAGGGCTTCGACCTGATGATGACCTCACCGAAATCATCGGGGAAGGTCGTACTGATTCCGTAGACGTTTAAGCGGGCACCACTCATGATCCTCGGCGTGGGCAACGACATTCTCGAAATCGGCCGCATGGAGCGCGAATTGGCCCAGCCCGGTTCGGATCTGCGCGACGAACTGTTCACCGCCGAGGAAGTCGCCTATTGCGAACGACAGCGTTACCCGGCGCGCCATTACGCCGTCCGCTTCGCCGCCAAAGAGGCGTTCCTCAAGGCACTCAAAACCGGGCTGCAAAACGGCATCTCCTGGAAAGACGTCGGCGTGACGCATCGCCCCGATGGCGCACCGCAGCTCATTCTCTCTGGTGAGGCGGACAGAATCGCCAGTGCGCGCGGTGTCCTGAATTCCTTTGTCTCGATTTCCCATACTTCGACAGTCGCAATGGCAAGCGTTGTTCTGGAAGGATGACTCGGATTCGTGTGCAATCGAGCGACGGGGAAGGCTAACTGATGAGCAACATCGGCTCCTACACTGACAGGCTGAAGGACTTTGACTGGTCACTCGCCGAGAAGGAACTCGGCTACCGGGCCGGCGAACCCATCAACATCGGCTGGTACTGCTCCGACCGCATTTGCCAGATGGGATTGGCGGATAAGAAGGCGTTGATTTGGGAGGATTTCCACGGCGCTTCGAAGACCTACACATTTGATGATCTGCGCGTCCTGAGCAACACGATTGCCGCCTCCCTGCAGGAACTCGGATTGAAACCCGGTGAACGCATTTGTCTATTCATGGACCGCGTGCCGGAGCTCTACATCGGATTCCTCGGCATCCTGAAAATGGGCGGAATCGCCCAACCATTGTTCTCCGCGTTCGGCGAAGATTCGCTTCTGACCCGGCTGGACAACGCCAAGACAGCCGCGATCTTCACCCAGCGCAAGCATGTGGCGAAAGTTCGCAAGATCCTCGCGCAGCTCCCGGAAATGCGTCACATCATCGTCGTCGATCCCGATGGTCCGCCGTTACGCGAGCGCGAAGTCGGCTTCCGCTTGGACCAGGCGAAACGTGTCGAGCAGTTCACCGTACACCCGACCACGGCGGAAACACCCTCCGTATTGCATTACACATCCGGAACCACCGGCCAGCCCAAGGGCGCGCAGCATGTGCACTACTCACTCATCTCGCAATACCTCACCGCGAAATGGGTGCTCGACTTGCAACCCAACGATCTGTACTGGTGCAATGCCGATCCTGGCTGGGTGACGGGTACGTCCTACGGAATCATCGGGCCATGGTCCAATGGCATTACTCAAGTTGTTCTCGATTCCGGTTTCAACACCGAACGCTGGTACTCGCTGATTCAAAAACATCGCGTCACCGTCTGGTACTCAGCCCCCACCGCGATTCGCCTGCTGATGCGCGAAGGCACTGTCGTCGCCCGCCGTTTCGATCTGTCATCTTTGCGTCATCTCTGCAGCGTCGGCGAACCGCTCAACGCCGAGGCAGTTCTGTGGTCCAGGGAAGCGTATGGTCTGCAGTTCCATGATTCCTACTGGCAGACCGAAACCGGCTCCATCGTCATTACAAACGTCCCGGAGATGCCGATCAAACCCGGTTCCATGGGGAAACCATTTCCCGGAATCGAAGCTACGATCGTCGATCCGAAGACTTTCGAACCGATCGATCAGCCAGCGCGCGTCGGTCTGATCGCCCTTCGCCCCGGGTGGCCCGCGATGTTCAGGACTTACTGGAACAATCGTGCCACGTATGAGAGCAAATTCAAAAATGGCTGGTACATCAGCGGAGACCGTGCCAGCCTTGATTCCGATGGGTACTTCTGGTTTGTTGGCCGCGACGACGATGTCATCAATACTGGCGGCCATTTGGTCGGTCCGTTCGAAATTGAATCGGCGTTGCTGGAGCACCCGGCGGTGGCCGAGTCCGCCGCGGTTGGCAAACCCGATCATGTGAACATGGAGGTCGTGAAAGCATTCGTGGCGCTCAAGCCCGGATTCGAGCCCAACGGTGACCTCGAATTGGAGATCATGAACTTCATTCGCAAGAAACTCTCGCCGTTGGCCATGCCGCAGGAAATCGAATTCGTCAAGTCCCTGCCCAAGACGCGCAGTGGCAAGATCATGCGCCGTGTCCTCCGCGCCCAGGAATGGGGCGAACCGATCGGTGATATCTCAACCCTCGAAGACGATTGAAAGAGGAGAACCCCATGGACGATATCAAACAGACCGTTCTCGATTACATCCGCAAAGAATATCTCGAGGAAGACGACGACCGCGAACTCACCGAAACAACGCCTCTGATCACCGGCGGCATCGTCGATTCGTTTTCGATGGTTTCACTGAAGCGCTTTCTCGAACGGAAGTACGCGATCCAGATTCCCGATGCCGACGCCTCCCCCGAGGCCTTCGACACGGCCCGCAGCATCGAGGTGCTGGTCAACCGCTTTAAAAAGTAGTTCATAGGTCCTATAGGTCTTATCGGTCCTATTCTCCAGTTCAGAAAGGAACCCCCCATGTCCTATAGCTCCGCCCTCCGCGCCTCCTACCAACAGGAACTCGACGCAATCCGTGCCGCCGGGCTCTTCAAAGAGGAGCGCTACATCCATGCCCCCCAGGGGGCCGAAATCGAAGTCGAGTTCCCGTCCGGCGCGTCCGTCAAGAAAGTCATCAACATGTGCGCGAACAATTACCTCGGGCTCTCCAGCCATCCCGATGTCATCGACGCCGCGCGCAAGGGACTCGACCACCGAGGCTACGGACTCTCTTCGGTGCGTTTCATCTGCGGCACGCAGGATATTCATCGCGAGCTCGAAAACAAATTGACCGCGTTCCTCGGCACCGAGGACACGCTTCTGTTTCCGTCCTGCATGGACGCCAACGCCGGTGTCTTTGAAGCAGTTCTCAATGACCAGGACGTCATGATTTCCGACCGCCTCGTCCATGCGTCCTTAATCGACGGCATGCGGCTCTGCAAGGCGATGACCGACACGTACAAGCATTCCGACCTGGCGCACCTGGAGGAAAAACTCCAGGAACACCAGGACAAGCGGGTTCGCCTGATCATCACCGACGGCGTCTTTTCCATGGATGGCGATCTCGCAAAGCTCGATACCATTGTCGAGCTCGCCGAGAAATACAATGCCATGGTGCTCGTCGATGACTCGCACGCCTCGGGGTTCATCGGCAAAACGGGGCGCGGTACCCACGAACACTGCGGCGTGGTCGGGAAGATCGACATCATCACGACCACTCTCGGCAAAGCGCTCGGCGGGGCCTCCGGAGGCTGCGTCAGCGGCCGCCGTGAATTGGTCGAAATGTGTCGCCAGCGCGCGCGGCCCTATTTGTTTTCCAATACCGTCGCTCCAGTGATCGTCTCCGGCGCGCTCAAAGTTCTTGATCTGATATCACGCACGACCGAACGCCGTGACAAACTGGAAGAGAACACGCGTTATTGGCGCAAGCTTTTGACCGAGGCCGGACTCGATATCAAAGAAGGGGAGAGCCCAATCGTGCCGGTCATGCTCTACAACGCGAAACTCGCTCAGGACTTCGCGCGCGATCTCTTCGGCGAGGGAATCTACGCGATCGGATTCTTCCACCCGGTTGTCCCCAAAGGCCAGGCCAGAATCCGCACGCAACTCTCCGCCGCTCACGACAAACATCATCTCGACAAAGCCGCCGCCGCCTTTACCAAGATAGGGAAGAAGTACGAAATCCTCGGCCTCGGCAAAAAGGAGATCATCGCCAAGTACGGACAGTAATGCGTGTGCTTGAGGCTGGACACGCGTGTCCAGCC
>JACRMA010000119.1 GCA_016235085.1 Candidatus Zixiibacteriota bacterium | reverse complement strand
TGACCTTAGCCTCAAAGGGCAGAAATGCAAGCGTGACTGTCGGCTACAACGCCTGGTCTATTCTTTCTCGTCTGCAAATTGCTCCCTGTTCATTCCTGGAGGGGGAAAGCCGCTTCTCTCAGCCCAATAGCGTACTCCATGGGGCAAAAGGGAATTGTGCAATTGGATTTCTTCGGGTGATTCGAGCTTGGGGAGCCATATTGTCGCTGTCCCCCAAGCCGGAAGTCGTACATCAAGATTATGAATTCTATCTCTGGGGAGATCAGGGTCTATGACTGCAACCTTCGCAAGAGTCTTGTTGGTCTCATAGTGTCCGCTAGAATTGAACCAACTGTATGTTCGTTGACTACTCCCGGGAAGATTGCCATATCCATGTTTGTAGACAGTAATTCTTGGCTCAGGTCTGCACCATGACAATGGCTTAGCGTAGAAGGACCATTTCGATGGAACATGAAAAGTGCCATCATGGTCTGTCACCGCAGCTTGATATCCACATGAGATGGTGTCTGATTCAATACCCTTTACAACGATACCCATGTAGACCATGAGAACACCTGCGCCTTCTATGGGCTTGTTGGTTGACAGCTCGAGAACCCTCCCCTTGTATGAAGGAAACAGGTGAACTGGCATGCACCCTGTCAGGACGAGTCCGACCAGACCGACAGTGACTTGAACGATGCCTTTCATTTTTCGCCTCGTCAGCAGAATCTGTGGGTTGATTCCAATTCCGGGAGATCGCCAAGTGTGTGATAGAGCGCGATTTCCAGCGTTCTGTAGGAGCGGAAACCATAGGCGCGTTTCATGACCAACTTTGCTTTGCCGTTGAACCCCTCTACGACGCCGGCAGAAATCCGCCCTTTGGCCCGGAACCAGTTCAGC
The DNA here is from genome assembly GCA_016235085.1 of Candidatus Zixiibacteriota bacterium. Lineage (GTDB taxonomy): Bacteria > Zixibacteria > MSB-5A5 > WJJR01 > WJJR01 > JACRMA01. The sequence goes on along the minus strand of JACRMA010000119.1, from coordinate 1,762 downwards.
AGAAGCGGCCGATGAACACGGAGCATCTTGGCGACCTTCTTCATCGGCACCAGTTTCGAGCGCATAGCCCGAGTGCACCACTGATCGAGAAATCTTCCGGCCCATCCCGGAGTCTTGTAGCTCCAGAAGAACTGGAATTGCTCCCTGAGCAGGTAGGCGCGGATGGAGCGCAGGTTGAGCTTGAGCAGATCGGCGAGCTTGTCCTGCTGTCCGTTGGTGAGGTTCTCCGGTCGTTTCAGCAGGCACCACCGCGCGTGCTTGAGGATCTGTATCCCCTTGATTCGCAGAGCCGAGACCTCTCTCCTGCGGACTTCGTCCACCGCCTTGTTCAGGTGCGACATGATGTGAAAGCGGTCGAGAACGTGCACCGCCAGGCCAGCCTTCTTGGCGATGACCTTCAAGTAGGGCTTCCACATGTCCGAGCATACGAACTTGAGCAACGCTGTGCGCTCCTTCCCGAGCCAGTGGAAGAATTGCAGGAGGGTCCTCGCCTTGCGCTCGTTACCCACCCAGAGCAGCCGGCGACAACCTTCGTCGATCTGGTAGACAAGCGTCAGGTACTTGTGCCCGCGCCACGCCATGATCTCATCGATCCCGATGCTCGTCAGTCCCGTCAGGTCAACGCGGGCGCGGCCCCATTCCACCGCCGCTTCCACGGCGCGAAACACCGTGTCCCAGCTGGTACGGAAGACCTCGGCGGTCTCTTTCCAGCTCAACCTTCGCGCCCACCGAGCGAGAAACCAGATGTAGCACGTGCACAACTGGTGCTTCCCCTCGGCCCAGGGAACGCGCTCGACCTTGATGCCGCAGCACGGGCAATCCACCCGTCGCATGGCGTAGATCAGCCACACCAGAATCCCCCACAGCGGCACGAAGGCGAACCGCCGCGGGTCAAGCGTGTCGTACCCCGGCCGCGGCGTGTCGCAACCCGAACACACCGCCTGCGTTCCGGACCGAGGGCGAACATCCACCTCGAGCCCCAGGCCCCCCTCCACAGTCACCCATTTCACCGCCTCGTACACGAAACCCTTGACCGGGTGGACCCTTTTCAGGATAGTCTTGAGTTGCATCCCGACCCCTCCGTGGAAAGTGAAAGTCTCGCAACTCTCATCTTCCCAGAGGTGGCAACGGGATGCACTCCCTTACACAGCCTTGCCCTCAGTTACCCACAGATTCTGCGGAGGAACCGTAAAAAGTAGTCCGCCTCTCGGCGACTGTCGGTATCTGCGCATCTCGAACCAAGGTGACCAGCTATGGCCACCAGGCATCGGTGTCGACGGTTGTCGCGGTCAGACCAAGGGGGAGGTCTGTCTGAACTACACTTCTGAGGGAACCACCACCGCCGGAATTGGCTCCCTCCCGGCCGCCGCTAACAGCCGGAGCCAACGGCAGTATCACGCCAGCTACTGCACAGGCAGTCGCGTACGGCGGAACCGTGAGTTTCACTGTGATACCGGACACCGGGTACCGCATCGGCGAGGTGAGCGGGTGTGGCGGAACGCTCGCCGGCAACGTCTACACAACCGGCCCAGTGAGCGGGGACTGTACGGTAGCGGCGAACTTCCTGGTCAGCACCTATGTTGTAACACCCTCGGTGGGGGCCCACGGAACGATAACGCCTTCGACGCCGCAAACAATCGTGCATGGAGAGACGACTTGGTTCACGATCTGGCCCGACTATGGGTACCACTTCATGGAGGTCACTGGCTGTGGCGGAACTCGCAACGGCGTCAACTACACGACTGGTCCAATCACAAGTGAC